>JAGVOW010000069.1 GCA_020052515.1 Brevinematales bacterium
CGACGCGGATGTGTGGCTGGACAATGTTTCCATAGTTTCTCCCAACCAGTTTGTTTTATCAGTAAATACGCTGAATCAAGTGGGCGGCTGGGCAGAAAACGTAAAATACGTTGAAGGCGATTTTAACCATGACGGTTATTCTGACATAGCGGCTCTCTGGCAAAATGGTATTTATACGGCTATCTCCCCTTTTGTGAACAACCAGAGCGGAGCTTTTTTAGCGGGTGCTGTTACAAGGTATATAGGCGGCTGGTCGGATAGTATGAAATTTGTAGGCGGTGATTTCAATAATGACGGCTATCCTGATATTGCGGCAATGCGGAATAACGGGGGCACTACGAGCGCCGCGTTCTTTAAAAACAATAAAAACAATACTTTTACAGGCGAAAATTGGTCTATAAATGCTTACCATCTCACTTCTTGGACTGACAATGCGAAATTTGTCAGTGGAAAGTTTGACAATGACAGCGCTTTTGACGTCTGCAGATTGTACCAGAAGCCAAATACCGGTTATGCAGCAGTAGATACTTTCTTAGCCAGATAACAGTCAATTCAGCAAATACGGCCTGTCCTCTTCTTTGAGGGCAGGCCGTTTTATTTGCCAAAAAACAGCTTTTGATCTAAAATTGTGCTTTCCGGAGATGAAAATGCTACATTATGTCCAGGATCAAAAAGGAAGAATTACTTCTTTTCTTAAAGTTTTCTTAGGAAAGAAAGAAAAAGAATGCGAAGGCGTCAATCATTGGGGAAGAGACCTTTGCGGCCGGTTGTATAGCACCCTGATAGAAGGAAAAATGATTCGCGGAGGCCTTGTTTTTCTTTCCTATGAAATGTTTGGCGGCGAAAACGAAGAAGATGCGCTTAAAATAGCGGCGGCGATGGAGCTTTTTCAAACCGCTTTTCTGATTCATGACGATATTATGGACAGAGATACTGTCCGCAGGAACCAGCCCAGTCTGTTTTATCAGTATAGAAACCAGGGGATGGAAAAAGGTTTAACGGATTCCGCCTATCATTTCGGTGAATCTATGGGTATTTGCGCAGGGGATATTGGTTTTTTTTTCGGATTTGAAATACTTTCTGAATTAAAATCGGAAAAATCAATCTATTCAAAGCTCCTTTCTCTTTATTCAAAAGAGCTTTCTTTTGTTGTCTTAGGCCAAATGCAGGATATATATTTAAGCAATATCCGGCAGGAAGCCGGCGAAAAAGAAATCCTCGGCCTTTACCGTTATAAGACGGCCCGTTATACTTTCTCTTTGCCGTTATTGGCGGGCGCGATTTTGGCTTTTGCGGAAGATAAAACTCTTTCTCATTTAGAAAGGCTGGGCGAGGACCTGGGCATTATTTTTCAGATCAAGGATGATGAACTGGGGCTTTTCGGGAGTGAACAGCAGATTGGAAAACCCATTGGGGCTGATTTGAAAGAAGGCAAGATGACATTGGCGTTCTTTTACCTTTTACAGCAATGCGGCCCGGAGGAAAGACAGAAGCTGGAAGGCTTGTTAGGAAAGGAAGATATTTCTCCTTCTGAAATAGAAATGGTAAAGGCAATGATGGAAAGTAAGGGCGTAAGAGAGAAAATCAAGATTGTTTTAGAAAATTATGTTTCTTCCGCGCGCGAGTCTATTAAAGCTCTTTCGGGTATTTCCTTAAAGTACAGAGAAATGTTAGAGGAACTTTTAGAGTACAATATAAAACGGACGGTATAGGCGCGGTTAATTAACCGCGCCTATACCGTCGAATGCGCTAAAAATTAAACTCAAATTTTGCGTAGACGGAGTCCGAGTTCTTCATTGTTCCAAGGGTTGTGCCTTCTTTTCCATCAATCAGGATAACCCCTATTTCGATATTCAAATCCGGTTTCGGCGTATAAGTAATGCCGAATTGTCCGAGAATCCCGCTGTTTTTTGAAAGATAATTAAGTAAATCGCTGGATTGGAAAGCAAACCAGAGGTTGTTAATATTGTAAAGCCCTGTTAATGCGAATTTTAGCTGTTCGCTGAAGACCTTTTCCTCCACTCTCAGCAGAAAATAATCCTGCAGCCTCTCAGGTCCATTATTGCCGCGTTCGTTGAAAAAGCCGTGGTTGTACTGAAAATTAGCATACCACCCGCCGTCAAAGCTTTTATCCATTCCCAATGTGTATTTTACGTAGACTTCGTTGGAAAGTGAGACGCTGTCTTCGATAATATTAGTTGATCCGGCATAGCCCAGCCCGGTGATATAAATATCATTGCTGATTTTCGAGAGAGTTTTTTGCTCTCCGGGAAAAGTGAGTGAAGCTTCTCCCCAAAGAAGCAAGAAATTCAGGTCTTTTGAAAAATCAGAACCGATCACATGCTCCCGGTAATAAACGAGGTTGTAGGATATCTGCTCAAGCGTTATGTTCGTTGTGCTGAAAGTCCCGTCCATATCCGTTCTCTGGTTGATATTGAGTGTCTTTGCGGCAGGAAAATCATTGATTCTTGTAATATAACTAATGGACAGGTCCATTCCCGCCAGTACGGCAAAAAGCTTTACACCATAAGTAAAATTGCTCGCGTTGAGAGAAGGTGTTTCTACCGCTTCGTCCCAGAGAAGGGAGGGATAATTTATCCCGGATACTCTCGCAGATTGGTTCTCGACTAAATTTGTTAACATTTTGTCTTTTAAAGTCTGTTCCATCAGCGTATTCATTCTGGCGATCGCTGAAAATGGCTCATAAACCATCTGCAATCCGCCTTCCATAAAGGGGAAATGGTAAGTCATATTAACAGCGGAAGTGGGGATTTTTTTGCCGAAATCAAAGGGGTCGGAGAAATCATTTGGGTTGAGCAAGTCAGTGGGATTCAGCTTATCCGCGCTTCCCCAGGCTATCCTCTGTTTTCCAGCCGAAAGGTCAAGCTTATTGATCAGAAAATCGGAATAAGTAAAATAGGCTTCATCCAGTGAGATTTCAAACGGCTGTACCGAGTAAATCATTCCCAATTCATCGGCTGATAAAATATTATTGAATGTGGTTTTTCCAATAGGGTTATTGTAGTATTTAAAACCGATTTTTGCCTTCCCGTATAGATTGTCATTGACTTGCTGTTCAAACTGAAGCGATCCGTTTTCCTGGTTGAAAAGCAAATCGGCGTTTGACAATGAAAATCGGGTATCCATAATAAAGGAGCCTCTTATATCCATACTATAGCTTATTCCCGCTGAAGCTAATAATGAAGCCAGTATGGCTAACAGTTTTCGCATTTTTTACCTCCTGTGCCCCCCTAACCCCCTTAAAGGGGGTTAGGGGGGCACTGTAACACAGCTCTTTACATAACCAACCATTTAGTTTAACCGTTTAGTTAATTATAATAAAAAATATTTTGAAAGTCAAGAGAATTTTGACTTGACTTCTGCTCAAATTATAGTTATAATTTAACTAAATAGTTAGTTTAATTGGTTTTTTGGAGGCAGTATGAGAAAAGCGCTGAACCAGGGTTTAAAGAGTTATCTGGATTTTATTATTAAAAACGCTTTCGCTGTTATTATCGCTGTTCTTTTATTTGTTATCGCGGCAGGAATAGGGATCAGCAAGCTTTCCATTGACAGCGATATGCTGCACTGGTTTGACCGTAAAAGCGATATCGCTAAGCTCCAATACGAGATTAATGACACATTTAAGGTGAATGATCCAACAATTATTATGTTAGAAACAGATGGGATATTTAAAGTTGAGAATTTGGAACTGATTCGTAACTTGTCCATGAAAATAAAAGAAATACCGGGCGTTAACGAAGTGTTGAGCATCACTGAAATTGAGGATGTACAGAGCACCGCTGAAGGGGTCAATATCGGCAAGCTTTTTCCGCGCGATATACCCCGAGATCAGAAGAGCATTGATAAAGTAAAAGACTATGTGATGAGCCTGGAAAAATATAACGGCTCGCTTGTGTCGGCGGACGGAAAATCAGCCGCTATCATTGTAAAGGGTTTTCCAGAGGTGAAAAGCGATACGATAGCGAAAAAGATAAAAACATTCGTTTCTCAATATTTAAAGGTTAATAGAAAGGATGTCAAACCTTATTTTTCTGGAATTCCTTCTGTCATGAATTCGGTGACGGATATTATTGTCCGGGACATTGGCTTTCTGGTTCCTCTGGTTGCTTTTGTCATTCTTCTGGCCCATTTTGTGTCGTTCCGGCACCCTTACGGGACTTTTTTCTCTTTAGTCACGGTTGCTATGGCGACAGTCGCGGCTATGGGCATTATGGGCTATATCGGGCTTCCGCTGACGCCGCTCGGCATAGCGATCCCGGTAATAGTGATGGCGATCGGAAACGCTTATGGAATTTATGTGATCAGCGCTTACCATGAGGAAGGGCAATTAACAAACGATAAAAAAACAGTGATTTTCAATGCTTCAAAAAGGCTCTTGGTTCCCATTATAATGAGCGGTTTAACGGTATTCGCTGGGTTTGCCTCGCTCATTACCGCTTCCGGGTTGAAAGCGATTATTGACTTTGCCGTCATTAACTCAATCGGAGTCATACTATCTTTCATTTTTACTATTTCATTCCTCCCGGCCCTTCTGGCGGTACTGCCTATGGCCAAAAGGCGGTTTAAATCCCAGGAAGCGGAGAAGGAGAGCAAAATATTGCATAATTTCGCGGTCTGGGTTGAAAAAAACAGGTTGTTGGTATTAGGTTTTGTAATCTTATTTTCCGCTGTGAATATTTATTTTGCGGCCAAAATAAAAACGGATTCCGACTATATGAAGTACTTTAAGGAAGGTTCCGAACCAAGGATTGTAACGGCAAAAGTAACCGAGGTTTTTCAGGGGACCGGCGAGTTTCTGCTCTATTTTAAAGGCGACGCGTCGGACCCGAGAGAGTTAAAGACTATTTCTGTTATTGAAGAGCAGGCAAGGTATTACGCGGGATCGAAGTCCAGGGCCAGCTCGATTGTGGAAATGATCGCGACATTGAACGCGAATATGACGGAGGTCAAGCGGCTTCCGGAAACCAGTATGGAAATCAATAACCTGTGGTTTTTTATCGAGGGTAATGAACAAATCAGTAGAATGGTCAGCCGGAATAAAAATGAAATGATCTCAACTTTTTTACTGCCGTTTTTTAATTCGGACGGCCGCTCTCTCATGCTGAAAAATATCGAAAATTCAATTAAAACGAACAGCAAGGTCCGTTTTGTGAATAATGCGGAGAACCACACCCCGGCGATCAGTTTATCATCCCTGATGCTTTACAACCGTTTTATTCGCAGAGGCATTCAATTGCCGCTCGAAAAGATTCAAGCAACCGTTTCAAACCTTGTTTTTCAAACCGGGAATGAGGAATATAAAAACATCTTATCGAGTTATTCAAGGCAGAAAGACTGGCTGAAAAACAGTGCTTCGGCGGTCAGGCAGGAATTGTTAAAAGGTGAAGGCCGGCTTTCCGATGAAGACCTGATTTATTCTCTGTCGCCGCTTGTCTGGAGCGAAGTTCCTACTCCCGATTCAGCAGGGGCTGCTATTTTTGAGAAATCCAATATGAGCGGAATTGTTAAGCTTTTTACGGACCTGGACAAGATAGTAATGGAGAACCAGATTACATCCATACTGACCGCGGTCGTAATTGTCGTTCTGATCATCGCGTTGATGTTCCGTTCCTGGCTGACAGGGCTGCTTTCGATTATCGCGGTTGTTTTTACTGTAATCGTAAACTTTGGGTTTATAGGTATGACTGGCATTAAGCTGAATTTTGTGACGGTGACTGTGGCGAGTATTACCATCGGGACCGGTATTGATTATACCATACAGTACATGGCGCGTTATTACCATGAAATAAACAGTTCCAGGCTTTCACCGAAGGAAGCGTTTATCAAGACTGTCGCTACTACCGGCCGCGCGATCCTGACTAACGCCCTTGCTGTCGGGTGCGGGTTTTTGGTGCTTGTATTGTCGAGCATCATGCCGTTAAGGGATTTCGGCCTTCAAATGTTTGTGACTATGTTTACTTCAAGCTTTGCTACAATTACGTTAATGCCTATTGTACTACTTTATTTCGCGAAGAGGATACATCTGAAGATAAATTAGTTGCGCTCGGGTGAGCGCGTTGCTATCGAAATATCTGCTCCGGGTTTTCCAGAATATCACACGCCGCGCCCGGCTTTATAAACATCCTGTTTGGATCACGCCTCACCCCCGCCTCGCAAGCTCGGCTCCCCCTCTCCAAAATTGGAGAGGGGGCCGGGCAGGCTGTCGCTAAATTGAAAAATGTAGCCGCAAGCTTTAGCTTGCGCTTAATTTACGCGGGCTAAAGCCCGCGGCTACATTAGAATTATTAATTTAGC
>JAGVOW010000059.1 GCA_020052515.1 Brevinematales bacterium
GAAACCGAAGGACTGAAAATTGATCCCTGTATTCCTCCAGAATGGAAAGGACTAAAGATTAAAAGAAAATTTAGAAACGCGGTTTATTGCATCACCATAGAAAACCCGGAATCCAAAAGCAAGGGCATAAAAGAGCTCTGGGCAGACGACAAAAAAATTGCCGGGAATATTGCTCCTATTTTTGATGATGGAAAAGAACATAAGATTAAAGCAATTATGGGATAAATTTATAAAACCCGATTGGCTTTGATCACCGAATGATAATACTGCGCACTCAACTTCAAAGTCCTTTTCATATTAGAATAATTTGTCCGGACAATCCCGAAGCGAGTGCCATAACCCAGCTCCCATTCAAAATTATCTAATAAGGACCATAGAAAATAGCCTTTTAAATTGTCGTAACCATCATGAATAGCCCGGCTGGCCATTTCCAGGTGCGTACGAATGTATTCCAACCGGTCCAGATCCAGGACTTCGCCTTCTTTTGTTTCAACATCCTGCGCGGCCATTCCATTTTCGGTTATGTAAACAGGAATATTTCCAAATTCTTCTTTAGTGTATTTCAAGGTATAATAAATCCCCTTAGGAACCACAGCCCAATTCATAGTTGCCCGATACATTGAGGTAGGATAAGGAACAAAATGATACCCTTCCTTGTTATCCGAAGCTCTGGCCGCTATACCAGAATAAATATTATAACCTAGAAAATCCATAGGAGTCGAGATCACCTTCATTTCGTCTTCTGTAAAAACAGGAGCATCCGCTCCCAGTTTTTCTAAAAATCTGGCACAATATTTTCCCGTCATCAGCGGATACAATATCTGCTCGTTCATATCCCGGAAACCTTTTATTCCTGCTTCTACATGCAGAGGATCGTCATAAATCGGCCAGACCACATTCAGGTTTTCCACAATCCCTGCTTTTACGGAAGAAGAATTTGCCCTCATCGATTGTACCGCCAACCCATGCCCCAGCAAAGCATTGTGAACGGTTTGCTGAACTACCTGATCGCTTTCTATGATAGCCGGCGCCTTTATGGGGCCTTTTTTCCCCCAAAGATTCCTTTTATGCGCTAAAATAGTAAAACACATGATTTCGTTCATCGTTATCCAGTTTTTTACCCGGTCTGAAAAATGCTTTACAGCGAGCGCCGAATAATCGGCGAAAATTTTAGGCACTTCCTTATTTTTCCATCCGCCATATTTATCCTGTAATGCCTGCGGAAAATCCCAGTGAAAAAGAGTAATAAATGGTGTAATGCCGGCATTTAAAAGCTCGTCAATAAGCCGGGAATAAAAATCTATTCCTTTTTGATTAACCTGACCTTCGCCATCCGGCAAGATTCGCGGCCAGGAAAGTGAAAAACGATAAGCGTTTACACCTATATCCCGCATTAATTTCACATCTTCCCGATACAAATGATAATGGTCGCAAGCTTTATCACCATTTTCATTATTGAGGACCGCACCTGGCTTTTTAGAATAAACATCCCAGACACTTAAGCCTCTGCCATCTTCATCAAAAGCACCTTCTACCTGATAAGACGAGGTCGCGGTACCCCACAAAAAATCCTCAGGAAAAACATAAGCCATCATAAATAACCCCATCCCCATAAAATTTTCTCAAAAAAAAGGAAATTACAGGTGTTTATTGTATATAATATACTATATCTTGTAAAGTGAAATTTTCTATTAAAGGCGATAAAAGTTTTGACTACCTTTGTGTCGATAATGTAAAACACAACAAGGTTAAAAATAATAAAGGAAAAAGGGGTGATTCCACAAAATATTATTGATGAGATTAACGATAAAGTATCTATTCTGGAAGTCATAGGTAAATTCACGGAAATAAAAAAAAGCGGCAGGAATTATCTAGCTTTGTGCCCTTTTCATCAGGAAAAAACGCCTTCTTTTTCTATTAGTGAAGAAAAAGGTTTGTATCACTGTTTTGGATGCGGAGCTTCCGGCAACGCTATCAAGTTTCTGATGGATTATCAGAAATTGACTTTTATGGAAGCTTTGCAGGAGCTATCCAAAGTTGCCGGCATAGATCTTGAAAGATTTAGAGAAGACAAGGATTTCCATCCCTCAAAGGAAAAAGAGACATTTATTCTCATTAACCGGGAAGCGATGCTTTACTATCATCAATTATTGCTTCAGGAGACAAAATCTGAGTCTGCAAGAGAGTATTTAAAAAAGAGAAAAATTACGCTTGAAACAGTAAAAACTTTCCGGCTGGGGTTTGGCGGAACGGATTGGAGCGGAATTTTTGAGCATTTAAAAAAGAAAGGTTTTCAAGAAGAAGACATTCTGAAAGCCGGTCTGGTTTCTAAGGGGACAAATGGTTTTATTGACCGCTTTCGGGAAAGGATTATCTTTCCAATATTTGATAAAGAGGGGGAAGTAACGGGGTTTGGCGGACGGATTCTTAACGAGGATAAAAAAGTCGCGAAGTATCTCAACTCAGCAGAAAACTTGCTGTTTCATAAAGGGTCTCTTCTTTACGCGTTTCATCTGGCTAAGGATGAAATTTCGAGGAAAAAAGAGGCGATTTTAGTAGAAGGGTATATGGATGTCATAGCGCTTCACCAGAACGGCATCCAGAATGTTGTCGCGCCTTTAGGTACAGCGCTTACAGAGAATCAACTCCGGCTGATTAAACGTTACTGCGATCAGGTTTTGTTTGCGTTTGACGGTGACTCCGCCGGGATCACAGCGGCTAATAGAGCGATAGATATCGCGGTAAGAAGCGATCTTTCGCAGAATGTAGTTATACTGAACAAAAAGGATCCTTATGATTATGTGATGGAGCATGGCGCGGAAAGCTTTCTTTCTTACCTGAAAGAAAAAAGACTTTCTCCAATGGATTTTAAAATTCGTTATTTTTCCAGGCAATTGGATATCCATACCGAAAAAGTGAAGTTTTTACTGCTTTTGTTTCCTTATATCAATCAGACCCAGAGCGCGGTAACACGAGAAAGTTACTTAAAGAAAGTATCTGATTACATCCAAGAGGATTTTCGTTTAATTTTAAGCGAATACCAGAGCTTTTTGAAAAAGGATAAAAATTTGGGTAAAAGGATCGAGGAATCTAAGAGGAATGACAAAAAAATAAATCCTGTTGAAAAAGAGTTTGTCGCTTTATGGGCTCTCTTTCCAGAAGAACGTCTGCCCTTACAAACTTTGATAAATCCGGAAATGCTGGAGAATGAGGGAGTAAGAGAGATTTTTCAATTCATCTGGGAAAACCCTATGAAAGAGGCAAAGGAAATCATGGCAGCTATCCAGAATGAAGAAATGGTAAGGACGATATCTGAGTATGCCCAGAGAGAAGATATCAAGCCCTTTTTACTAAAGGAGCTTGCTTATCGATTGAAACTGAATTATATTAAGAGGATAATGGCAAAGAATCATGATCCTTTAAGACAAAGTGAACTAAAAAATGAATCTTTTTTATTAGAAAAGGAATTGCGTAAGATAGAACAGAGTGTTCCGTTCTCGGAAATTTAGGAGGAGTTCTAAATGTATGACGATTTGTTAGAAAATGAAGATGTAAATAAACTGATCAAGTTCGGTAAAGAAAAGGGGATGCTGACTTATGACGAGATATTGGACCGCCTTCCTGATTCTGTAATCGCATCTCAGGAAGGGATAGATAATGTTTTGCGTTTGTTGGAAGAAAACGAAGTTCACATTGCGGACGCATTTTTGGAAGAATTTGATGAATTTATAGAGGACTCCTATGAAGATATTGATTCTATTATTATTGAAAGTGAGGACGAACAGTCTGACAATCCGCTTCGGATTTATCTCAAAAAAATTGGAAAAATCCCTCTTCTAGCTCAAACTCAGGAAATAGAAATAGCGAAAAAAATTGAGGAAGGCCAATTAAAAATTAACTGTTCTGTTTACGATGCCGGCTTTTTAGTGCCGGAAATAAATGAAATTGTGGAAGATATTTTAAAAGGAAAGGGGAAACTCTATAATTTTTTTAACCTTCCAAAAATATACAATATTACTCTCAAGGAACGTAAGGAAAGAATGAAGGTTATTTCTAAAGTGGCCGGTTTCTTAAGAGAGTTTTATCACGAAACAGAAAGAATAGAATCGGAATGGGGCAATAACGAAGACGAAAATCTCCGGAAAAAGCTGAAGGACGACACACGTAAAATCCGTAGAAAATTTATTGACGATATAAAAACAATTGATCTGAACCCAAGAATTTTGTTAAACGCCGCGGATAAGCTGATTTGCGTTTCGGAAGAAATTGATAGAATTGAGGAATATTACCGCAAGGTAGAATCCGCGAACAATAAAAAAATAGAAGATATTCTTCGAATGGCCCTGGAGCAAAGCGGCAATGAGTCTCTTGTCAATCTGGCTCAAACTATTGAAGAAAAGCAGAAAAGAACTCAGTTTTTGGAAAATTTTTACAAGGCCTCTGTTTTGGAACTGTCACACTGGGCAAATGAAATCCGCGAAGGAAAGTTGATTGTAGAAGAGCGTAAGAAAGAACTGGTTCAGGCAAACTTACGGCTGGTAGTCAGCATTGGAAAACGTTACATCAATAGAGGCGTGCATTTATTTGACCTCATTCAGGAGGGGAACATCGGCCTGATCCGTGCGGTAGAAAAATTTGAATACCGCAAAGGTTATAAATTTTCTACTTACGCCACCTGGTGGATCCGGCAAGCCATTACAAGATCCATATCTGAGCAATCCAGAACTATCCGAGTTCCTATTCATATGATAGAACAAATTAATAAAGTAAAAAAAGCCGAGATCGACCTTACCCAGGATCTGGGAAGGCTTCCTTCTGTGGAGGAAATTTCTATCCGCGTAGGCTGGGGAATTTCCAAAGTAAAAAATATAAAAAATGTCGCTAATGATCCAGTTTCACTGGAAACTCCGGTTGGAAGAGATGAAGATTCCGCATTGGGAGACTTTATCGAAGACATTAAGGCGGCAAGCCCATTAAATTCAACCATGAACAATATGCTCCGGGAAAAGCTCACCGAAATTATTGACCAGCTTCCCCTCCGGGAACAAAAAGTCCTCCGGATGCGCTTTGGATTGGAAGACGGTTATTCCCATACTCTGGAAGAAGTAGGTTATTTATTTCAGGTAACCCGGGAAAGGATCCGGCAGATTGAGGCAAAGGCCCTGCGGAAACTTCGCAACCCAAAGAGAGTAAAAGAATTGATGGATTTCATAGATTAGAGTTTTAGATTAAAGAAGGAAAGATAATTCTATAAAGGCCACAATAATTATTGTCGTCTATTTGTAAAACAGGAGGGAAATTAAATGGAAGTAAGGCCACTCAAAAAATTAAAACTTTATGGGTTCAATAATCTCACCAAGACTTTAAGCTTCAATATGTATGACATCTGTTACGCCAAGAATACCAAACACAGGCGGGAATACATAGAGTATATTGATGAAGAATACAACGCCGATAGATTGACCTCTATTTTGACCGATGTGGCGAATATTATCGGAGCCACAATCCTGAACATTTCAAAGCAGGATTATGACCCGCAGGGAGCAAGCGTAACGATGTTGATATCTGAGGAAAAAGCCTCCTCGGAATTCATTAATAATGAATCGCCCGGCCCGTTACCGGAAGCCGTTGCCGCTCATCTCGATAAAAGCCACATTACGGTGCATACTTACCCGGAAAGCCATCCTGATAACGGTATCAGCACTTTTCGTGCGGACATTGATGTTTCAACATGCGGGCGTATTTCTCCTTTAAGGGCATTGAATTACCTGATCCACAGCTTTAATTCGGATATCCTTACGGTTGACTATCGAGTGCGCGGTTTTACGCGGGATATTGACGGTAAGAAATTCTTTATTGACCACAAGATTAATTCTATTCAAAATTATATTGCCGAAGAAACTCTGGATCTTTACCAGACAATAGATGTGAACGTTTATCAAGAAAATATTTTTCATACAAAAATGATCCTGAAAGAATTTGACCTGGACAATTATTTATTTGGAACAGGAAAAAAAGACCTCATTCAGGGAGAAAAGAAAAAAATTAAACAAAGGCTCAAAAGGGAAATGTCCGAAATTTTTTATGGAAGAAATATCCCAAAAGTTCCAAAATTAAAGATGTCCGCGCACTTTAAAGACGTCGACGATGATGGAAAATAAAGCCGGTGCCTCTTTCTCTTTATATTCATATTCCTTTCTGCAGAAGCAAGTGCGCTTATTGCGATTTTACAAGCGGGTTTAAGCCTATTGACGAGACGCTTCTAAAATATAGCGGCTATTTAGAAAGGGAAATAAAGCTTTTTCTAAAGCATTATCCAGATCAGAGAGAAATCAAAAGCGTCTATCTGGGAGGCGGAACGCCCTCTCTTCTTTCAGCAAAATTTCTGGAGAAACTTTTTTCTTCTATTTATCGAAATTTTTCGGTTAATAGTATGGAAACTACTATTGAGGTGAATCCTGAAGATGTTACGCTGGAGCTTTCCAGAAAATGGAAAAATTTTGGAATCAACCGTGTAAGCCTGGGTTTTCA
>JAGVOW010000114.1 GCA_020052515.1 Brevinematales bacterium
AGAGCACCTTCTTCACCACCTGCTTCTTGAATTCTTCCGTGTACAACATAGTTTTCTCTCCTCCTTAATTTTAGGCGAAAACTATCCTGACATACGGGGACTTTGGTGCTTCGAGAGGCGAGTTTGAGTCTACAAGAGGCAATATTGGTGCTGCATAAGCGAACTTCGGGTCTACGAGAGGCAATATTGGTGCTACGAGAGACAACTGTGGGTCTACAAGCGACGGCTTTGAGTCTACGAGAGGGAAGCAACTTAAACGCAAGCTAAAGCTTGCGGCTACATCACCCCCCTCTCCAGGTCTCTAGCCCATTTTTCTGCGGCGTAGATAAGCAGGCGTCTCATAATCGTCCTCAGCAAAAACCGGAGTGCGATTAAGCGAACCATTATTCGTATTTCTGATACGGTTTCTTTCCTGGCGAATTTCAGATAAAGACACCACTTTTCTTTCCTCAAAGATATTCTCAGCCGGAATAGGAATCGTTTCATTTTCAATGCCGGCGGAAACACTTTGAAAATCAGTCGCGATGATAATAATCCTTACCTTATCCTTCAAGGTTTCATCCACATTTAAACCCACAATAATCTCGGCGTCTTCCCTGCAGTACTCTGAAATTGTTTTTGCCGCTTCATCATACTCCGTGATAGCAAAGTCAGCGCCGCCGATAATATTGACCAGCATAGCGCCGGCATTCTTGAAGGATGAATTTTCAATAAGCGGATTCTCAAGCGCCATTTTCGCGGCCTCGATCGCCCTATTCTCCCCAGAGGAAACGCCAATGCCCATAATCGCTTCGCCGCGATTGGATAAAACTGTTTTTACATCAGCAAAATCCACATTAATAATACCGACATCCGTTATAATGCTCGAAATGCCCTGAACAGCCTGTTTCAGCACTTCGTCAATTTTATGAAAAGCCTGTTTTATATTGGCCCTTCTTTCAATCACTTTGAAAATTCTTGAGTTGGAAATTACCAGCATAGTATCCACATACTCTTTAAGCTTATTAATACCCTGAAAAGCCACGTCAATCCTTCTTTTTCCCTCAAAGTCAAAGGGAATAGTCACAACCCCTACCGTAAGGGCCCCTAATTCTTTCGCGATCTTCGCGAATACCGGGGCAGCTCCTGTGCCTGTACCCCCGCCCATTCCAGCGGTAATAAAAACCATGTTGGACTTATCCAGAACTTTCCGGATTTCTTCCATGTCTTCCTGAGCCGCTTTCTCACCAATTTCAGGCCTTGCTCCAGCGCCCAGGCCTTTTGTAGAGCGTGCTCCAATCTGTAAAGTTGTCTTAGCAAGGGAATTTCTCAAAACCTGAGAGTCGGTATTCACAGCAATGAATTCCACATTGCTGATGCCTTCTTCAATCATTCGGTTCACCGCGTTACAGCCGGCGCCGCCGATGCCTACTACCTTAATTTTCGTAATCACATCATCCTCAAACAAACCGGGATCTCTCTTAATCGTGTCCTGATACCGTTCCATCATGATTCCCCTCCCAAAAAAATTCAAAAGAACTCGTTGAACCAGTCTCTCATCCTATCTATAATGGACTTAAAATTCTTCTCATCATCTCTGGTATTTGTCGGCCCCAGTTTGGGTAAATTATCCTGCGCGTACAGTGTCAGCCCCACTGCCGTAGAATAAATAGGGCTATCCACCATGTCCTTCAGACCCTTTATTCCTAAAGGCCTTCCTATCCTGACAGGAAGATTAAAAACCTCTCCCGCTAGATCCGCTATGTGCGGAGTAAGAGCGACCCCTCCGGTTAAAACCACACCCGCGGCAAAGAAATCTTTCTTGCCGTTCTTTTCCAGTTCTCTATTGACCAATGATAATATTTCTTCAATTCTGGGTTCGATAATTTGCGCCAGGGCCCTGCGCTTTTCCAGAACAGGAGTCCTTCCGCCCAATCCTGGAACCTCAATCGTTTCTTCTTCTGGAATGTAATCCACTATGGCAGAACCATACTTACGCTTAATCTCTTCAGCCGCGATAGGCGGTGTTTTTAAGCCAAACGCGATATCATTGGTAATATGATTTCCACCAATAGAGAAAATACCGGTTTTGCGGAGACTCCCCCCCTCAAAAATCACATAATCCGTTGTACCGCCGCCTATGTCCACCAGAACAACGCCCAGTTCCTTTTCTTCTTCCGTCAAAATCGCCTGAGCTGCGGCAAGCGGTTCCAGAACAATGTCAGAGGATTCAAAACCCGCTTTATTTACACTTTTCAAAATATTATTCACCGAGGTAGCGGCGGCCGTAATCACATTTACTAACGCTTCCAGCCGTATACCGGACATCCCTACGGGATCTTTAATTCCGTCCTGATCGTCCACAATAAATTCCTGCGGTATAATGTGAATGACCTCACGGTCCACCGGAATGACAATCGCAGTAGCAGCGTCTATTACCCTTCTGACATCCGTTTCATTAATTTCATGGTTTTTATCCGATACAGCGATCACGCCTTTACTGTTGATTCCTTCGACATGCCCGCCTGAAATACCCAGGTAAACTCCCTTCACTTCAATGCCGGCTTGAATCTCCGCTTTTTCCACCGAGGCAGCTATGGACGTTGCCGTACTGTCAATATTGATTACAACACCCTTACGAAGGCCTTTAGAAGGGACAATCCCTACCCCCATTATCTCAAGCTCATTGATTTCATTGATCTTCGCAATGACCGTACAAACCTTTGTAGTGCCAATATCCATTCCCACTACAATTCGTGAATCCAATTTTGCCTCCTAAGAGAAAAAAATTGCTTCGCAATTTTTTTCGGCAATTTTAAAACGTCTTACTATCGATTCAATTCTTTATAGCCAATAGCGTTTTCTTTCCTGACATCCACATACTGGATTTCCAAGCCCTCTTTTTTTATCTTCTTCGCAATCTCTATTACCTTTTCCAGGTCATTATTTTCAGGGACACTCTTCCCAAGAAAAAAGATGGGCAAAGATAGTTCCTTTAAAATTAAATAAATGCCTTCCTGCTTTTTCACATAAATCTGTTTAATCCTGTCCAGTTGCGAAAAATCCGATAGACGCATCGCCAGCAGCTGAAAGTACCTATCCTGAATTCGATTACCGCTAGTCGTCCATTCAAAATCCGCTTTTATCAAAGGGACATTTTCATTTATACCCTTAGCCAATAGCACTGCCTCTTTACTACAGACAAAATAATCATTTCCAAGAGCCAGACTTAACACGGGCTTTTTTTCTGCCACCTCAATTTCCACTTTATCAGGCAGAAGAAGGCTCACCTTCGCTTTTTCAATCAAGAAATGGCTCTGTAAGGCCGCAGAAACATCTGAAAGCGAGAAATCAAAAACTCCCGTTCCCGCTTTTAAGCCTGATTTTTCAATCACTTCGGTGTCTTTCAAAAAATGATTGCCTTTCACCACTATTTCTTTTAACCTTAAATCGCCCTGCCTTACTAACAAGGCATAAATCCCATAATGAAGACCAAAAATAAGCGCGCAGAAAAAAAGAGTAATAAATAAAGCCGAAAAAGCTTTCTTCATTTATTACTCCCTATTTTCTGAACATTCTAAAATACGAATCAGCAGTTCTTCAAAATTCATTCCCGCCGCCTTCGCCATAGCCGGCAAATCACTGGTATCTGTCATTCCCGGAACTGCATTCACTTCTAAAAAACACGGCCTGTCTTCAGAATCCAATATCGCGTCTATCCTGACGCCCCCATTTAAGCCAAATTCCCTGAAAATAACAGAGCAGGAATCTAAAATAGATTGTTCCTGTTCTTTCTTTATTTTCGCAGGAATAACAAACTCAGTCATTCCCTTTGTGTATTTTACCTTAAAATCATAAAATTCCGCTTTTGGTTTCAATTCCAGGATCGGTAAAATAGAAATTCCCTTTTTATCGCCAAGAACCCCAACGGTAATTTCTCTTCCAGCAATATATTTTTCCGCAAAAGAATCCGGGTATTCACACGTATAATCCGGCAGCGCTTTATTCAAAGCTTCTTCATCCTTAACAAGAATCACGCCAATACTCGAACCCTCAGAATTCGGTTTTAAAACGGCCGGAAAACCTAATTTAGTTTTGATTTGCGCTTTTATCTCTGGTAGTGAAATGCCTTCAAAATAAACAGAAGGAGGGGTAAGAATTTGAATGGACTCAAGCATTTTCTTAGCGGCTTTTTTGTCCATGCATAATGAGCTTCCTAAAATGCCAGGCCCCGTATAAGGAACACCCATTACTTCTAAAAGCCCTTGAATCGAACCATCTTCGCCATACCTGCCATGTAAAGCGATAAAGGCAACATCAATCTTTTCTCTCGCGATTTTCTGACAGACCTTGCGGTCCACGTCTATTTTTACAACATTTAAATTTAACTTTTTCAAACCCTGGTAAACATTCTCTCCAGAACGCAAGGATATTTCACGTTCGGACGACATCCCGCCCAATAGTACGCCAACTTTCTTATGGCGGTATCGCTCTATCAAAGCAATATCCATACTTTTTTCCCCTCGCCAATATCCCAACCCTTATATTATCACTCTTTTTTTTAATAATGTCAATAGTTTTTGCAATTTTTTTGAAAATAGTAGTAAAAAAAAACCTACTATAGATCTATTATTTCTATCTTATAATTTTCTATCACCGGATTGGCAAACAATTCATGAGCCATCTCTTCCATTTGCTTTAAGGCTTTATCTTTGTTGGTTTCTTGAAGTTCCAGATAAAAAAGTTTTCCCGCTTTTACATTGGAAACACTCTTATAATCCATATGGTGCAAGGCATTCACAATGGTTTTACCCTGCGGGTCAAAAATATCCTCTCGAAGCATCACCTCAATTTTCGCTTTCATAGCTGTCTCCTTTTCTTTTTATCTTGTGAGGCTTTTATTATAAAGCAGAAGCTAAAATTTATAAAGATATAGCATCTTTTTGAAACATAACTAGCTTATTTATATCAAAATCGAGAAATTTTTGGAGGAAAAGATAATGAAGAACAAGATTTTTTTATTCTTATTTACTGGCCTATTTTTTATGCTGACGAACGCATGCTCAAACAAAACAATCGATATGCTGGACAGCAATGTCACGGAGGAAATGGCTCAAGCGCTTGCTAATCCCGACAACGGAATGACCGCTGAGGAAAATGACATGATGAATCTGGTTACGAGTGACTGCAGCAATACCTATTATTCCAGGACCTTTGTTATTACGACTACAAATGGCCAGCTTTCAAATTTTACCTGGGATGCCCCAAGCAATGGTTATATCCGAACGGCATCCAATCTCAATGTCACCACTTCCAATTTTTCAGGAATACTTTCTAATGCCTGGGTTTTTATCCAGTTCTTTGAATCTACTGACGCCACCGGGACTCCAGTGCAGTTGACAAACGCAAATATTACAAACAACCCAAACATTCGGTCAATGAAATACAAGAGAATTGCCAATGGTTCTATTACCAGTACTTTAACCAGCATTGTGCGTTATTTTAATGCTAATACGGAGTTGACCACTACCGGAATCAATGATGGGGTAGAAGGGGCCTTTGTCAGCGGAACAAACACCAGGTCTGTTCATGTTTCAACCGGTGTGCGCACAGGAGATTGGACTCTTACTTTTACCGCAAATAACCTGAATGCGGCCCGCCAGGTTGATGGTAACACTCGCTACACTTCCCTGGAAGGCACTGTAAACGGAGTTTATGACGGCACTTTCAGCGGTCCGAGAGGCATGCGCACGGTTCATTCATCCGCCGAAATCAATTTTACCGGGCAGCGGACTGTCACAATCAGCTCGGATGGATCAACCATTACGGTTGAAATAGATACTGGAACCACTCATTAATATAGATTAAGAAAGGGGGCAATAGCCGTCACTTTTGTCCCCTTTCTCTAAAAAATCATTTATTCGCCAATCAATCTTTTCAGCTTCAAAATACTGGAATAATAATCAAAAACACCCTGTAGATAAGCTGTCTGAGCCTGAGTGTAAGAAAATTCGGAATCAATAATTTCCGAAGCCAGGGCAACGCCTGCTTCGTATCTTGTATTCGCTACGGAAAGCCCCAGCTTTGCCTGATTCAATCCTTCAATCTGGCCTGTGATATTTTCTTTCGATACCTCCAGCTGCATAAGCAGGGTTTTAACCTGTAGAGTAACATTATCCACCTCAAACTATTTTATCTTTATTTTAACCTCAACCGACATACCGGGTAATAGAACCAGAGACTCCGGTAAATTTTTAAAATCAATCTTTACCGGAACACGCTGAGTCGTCTTGGTAAACTCCCCTATTGAGAACGGCGGCGTCACGATCCCGGCCGAAATTCTGGTAACAATGCCCTTAAACGGCCCCCCGGGGTAAGCATCTATCGTAATCTCCACTTCTTCTCCAGGCCGGATATGCCTGATCTTAGTTTCCTCGAAGTTCGCTGTTACCCAGAGACTATCTAAGTTATTGATGATATAAATTGCCTGGCCCGGCTGAACAACATCCCCCGGCACAAACGATTTTTTTGCGATAATGCCGGTTATCGGAGAGGTAATTTTTGTGTTCTGGAGCTGTGTTTCCACAATTCCCAGCTGGGTCTTTGAAGTTTCATAGGATTTTGAGGCATGGTTGTACTGTTCCTTTGTTGAAACACCGCTATTAAAGAGCTTTTTCGCTCTTTGAAAATCGTCCTTCGCCCTATCCAGATTCACTTTCGCAAAAATCAAATTCTGATTTGCGTATCTAAGCGACGCCAGCGCTTGTGTTTTCTGGGCAAGCAGATCCGCCTCATCCATCTGCACCAGCAATTGGCCAGATTTTATTTTGTCCCTTTCTTCCGCGAATAGACTGCGGATGCGGCCCAGCGTTTTCGCGCTGATAGTCACATGATCGCCGTCAATAGCGGCATCATCTGTACTGACAAAGTTTATCATGTCATTCAACCAGAAATAACCAACCGTAAGCCCGGATAAAACTAATACCAGCAGTACAATCGTTCCCAGAAATACCGGCTTTTTTCTTTCATTTGTCTTCTTTGGAAATACTTCCTTTCCCATAATATTTTTCCTCTCTATTGTAATTTGTATCGTTTAAAGTTCTGTCTCCCCCTTTAAAAAGGGGGAATTAGTTACTCCGTATAAGCGCCTGTAAACTGGCTATTGTAAAGGTCAGCGTAAAATCCGCCTGCGGCCAGCAATTCTTTATGGCTTCCCATTTCAATAATTGTGCCATGGTCCATAACCAGTATTTTCTCAGCGTCGCGGATAGTAGAAAGCCTATGGGCTATCACAAAACTGGTACGCCCTTCCATCAGCGTCTGCATCGCTTTTTGAATATGGACTTCCGTCCTGGTATCCACGCTGCTGGTAGCTTCATCCAAAATCAAGACCGCCGGGTCTGAAAGAATAGCTCGGGCAATTGTCAAGAGCTGTTTTTCCCCTTGTGAAATATTAGACGCCTCTTCATTTAAAACTGTATTATAACCTTCGTAGTTTACCGCGTGGTAAATCCCCGATATCAATACCGTCAAAGGTTATTTTGCCGCCGCTAATCTCGTAAAAACGCATGAGCAGATTTACCATGGTCGTTTTTCCAGCGCCCGTCGGCCCGACAATCGCGATAGTCTGCCCTTTTCCAATATCGATATTCAAGTCTTCCATCAGAATCGTGTCTTCCTTGTAGCCAAATCGCACATGCTGGAAGCTGATTTCTCACTAATCGAGAGCATCATAATCAATACACCGACGATGGTGCAGATGGAGCTGATCAATTGGGTCATACTTTGCTGAAGGGTCGTGCTGATATTATCAATATCGTTGGTAACACGACTCATGATCTCACCGTGCGTTTTCGAGTCAAAATACTTCAATGGCAAACGGGAAAGCTTATCATTCAAATCCTTTCGCATATCAAACACGGTTTTCTGCGACACGCCCGCCATCTGATACTGCTGGATATAGCCAAACAAAGCACTGATCAAATACAAAACAACCAGAACCAATATAATCTGGCCAATATAAATAAAGTCAACAGAAGGGACCGGCTTTTGTAGCCTGATAGCCATATATTTGGCCATCAGCCCGTCAAAGAGCTTTGTTGTCGCTTTGCCCAGTATTTTCGGTCCCAAAATATTAAATCCTGTACTTAGAACAGCGAATATTATGACAATACTCAATTGAACTCTATGCGGCTCTAAATAAACCAAAAGCCGGCGCAAAGTACCTTTAAAGTCTTTTGCTTTCGCGACAGGGCCGCTACCGCCCATCATTCCACCCTGCTGGGCAGGAGGCATAGGGGTTTTATTGTCTTCGCTCATGCGACCTCCTCTTCAGAAAGCTGTGAAGCAACAATTTCTCTATAAACATCGCAGCTTTTGTAAAGCTCTTTATGTGCCCCTATTCCGGCTATTTGTCCTTCATCCAGGACAATGATTCTGTCTGAATCCATAATTGTGGCAACTCTTTGCCCGACAATGATTACAGTTGATTCCGCGGTTTCTTTTCTGAGAGCCGAACGCAATTTAGCGTCAGTTTTAAAGTCAAGAGCCGAAAAACTATCGTCAAAAACATAAATTTCCGGTTTTCTGACCAAAGCCCTTGCTATGGAAAGCCGCTGCTTCTGCCCGCCGGAAACATTAATACCGCCTTGAGAAATATGTGAGTCAAAACCGTCTTTCATTTCAGAAACAAACTCAGCGGCTTGCGCTGTCTCCGCGGCTTTTCTGACTTCTTCATCAGACGCGTTTTCATTACCGTAAAGAATGTTTTCCTTAATCGTCCCTAAAAAAAGGACCGCTTTTTGAGGAACAAACCCAATCTTGGACCTCAAAGTTTCCTGAGACATTTCACGGACATCCACGCCGTCAATCAAGACACTTCCACTATCCACATCGTAAAAGCGGGGTATTAAATTAATCAGCGTTGATTTGCCCGAACCCGTGCTTCCAATTATCGCCGTTACTTCCCCAGGTTTAGCGGAAAAACTAATATTGCGGACAGCGCTCTCTTCCGCGCCGTGGTAGCTGAATGAAACATCGCGGAATTCAATATAACCTTTTGTTTCTTTATTAGATTGTATTGGATTCTCTCTGTCTTTAATTTCTGGCTCAATAGCTAGCGCCTCATTTATTCTTTCAGCGGATGCCTGCGCTCGAGGCAGCATGATAAACATCCTCATAATAAGCATGGTGACATTCTGGATCTGTTTCACATCATTGGTATTACGCGTAACTAATGACGGTGTGCTGATTTTGTCGAATTCATGAAGTGAAAAACTCGAGACATGAGTAAAGAGCTTTTCCCGTATTATTTCTCCTAACCCCATTGAAGCATGAGCAGACAGGTAGCTGGCTAAAATCGCGCAAATTGATCCGCCTAACGCTACCAGAAGCATCAAAGGGGGAATGATTCAATCGGATACATAGTAACAAAATTTTTTGACACAAAGAAAACGTTACTTATTTGACAAACAAAAAAAATCCTATTAGAATATGAGCCTGTTTTGTTCGTAAGGACGGGTACCCGAGTGGCCAAAGGGGGCAGACTGTAAATCTGCTGGCATTGCCTTCGGTGGTTCGAATCCACCCCCGTCCAAGTTATTCCGGGTCAGGGCGGTTAGCTCAGTTGGTTTAGAGTACCTGCTCGACACGCAGGGGGTCGCTGGTTCGATCCCAGTACCGCCCAATAATTCGTTTTTAGAAAATGAGGTGCATATGAGAGTATTTATCCTATTTGGCTTTATGCTTGTTTCTATCTTATTTTCTTCCTGTAATACGGTCACCAGGTCATCCGATTCTTCTGTTAACAATGAATCAACTAATCAGGTTATTTTAGGAAGTGAAGAGCTGTCTGGTGTAAAATTGAGTGAGTTTGACAGCGGCTCCTTAAAAATTGATTCCGGAAAAGGAGAATGGCAGACTCTTTCCGATAATGACAACAAGGGCGACTCTACAGTAAAATTGTCTTTTATAAAAAATCAAATAGGTAAAAAGGCGCTGAATGTTGTTTATGTATTGGGCCCTGCTTACAATTATCGTTATATAACTTTAAAAGCGACTTTCAGAAAACCTCTTAATATTTCTAAAAATAAAACTATTTCTTTTTGGATAAAAGGCAGCGGCAACAGTGTAAGATTCGCAATGGGTATGGGTAATACGAAAGATTATGATTACCATGGTTATTTAATTGATAGTACGCCGGAAAAATGGACTGAGTATCGGATTCCTTTCACTTCTTTATATCAGGAAGGGTGGGGAGAAAAGAAAGCGCTAAACTTATCCAATATAATCATTATTCAATTTCAAACAGCTTCGAAAATTTCCGGCGAAAAAGGATGGCTTGCTTTAAGCGATGTTCAGCTTTCTGAGATTGAAGCTCCAGATCCTAGCAAGCTAAAAACCTGGCCCCGCGAATTATCTCTGGGTGATTTTGCGAATGGGAATCTGAAGATTCCTGCTTTAAAAGGAGAATGGTCCGCAATGGATGACAGCCCCAATAAAGGTGATTCAAAGGCAAATATTTCGGCAACCACCGGACAAACTAAAACAAGCAAAGCCTACAGATTGGAATATGAACTGGGTTATAGCTATCAATACAGATTCGCGACGATGAATTTCTCTATGCCTGTGCAGGATTTTTCCAAATATAGATTTATCTCTTTCAGGATAAGGGGTAGCGGCAATAAAGCGAGGCTTTGCTTACTAACTCAAGCAGTAAAAGACTATGATTACCATGGCCTTGTACTGGATGCAACCAGTCCGGAGTGGGATCAATATAAAATTTTCTTGACCCAGTTCTCTCAGGAAGGATGGGGACAACCCATACCACTTAACCTGGAGAAGTTTATCGGCTTCCAGATCAAAGCGTCTTCTATGGCCGCGGGAGAGAAGGGGTGGTTTGAGATAGACAAATTGACTTTGTCCACTAATTAAAAAAGACTTAAAACTGAATTCTCATATCCAATGCCGCTTCAAAACCAAAAGTCGGCCGGAAGAAATTTCGTTGAATGGAGTTCCCGATTGGAATCACCTCCGCGTATTGGCTCAGAGAGGCTTTTAAAATCAAAATCCCTTTGATATAGTCCGTAAAGCTGTATTCGCTGGAATGTTCCAGAATCCCCTCAATTACCTTCTGATAAAAGCGGCTAAAAACAGAGCCATCGTAATTGATAGAATCTCCCGAAATAGTTAGCCCCTCGCGGTTATTGATAGAGCTTCCTCTCAAATTCACGCTGAACAAAAGAAAATTTAACTCCTTGATGTCATTGAGTACCCAATTCAGCGCAACGCTCCCGCTATGGCTATATTTCCGCATAGGCGAAGGCTTGGTATAGGAATCGATAAATCCATAATTTTTTTCAAAGTTTTCCAATTTTTTAAGGTAGCTTTCGGCCGTAAAAGCCAGGCTATAATTGAGGGCAAGGTTAGCAAACTTACTAAAAGAAATAGTTTCACTCGCGTTTCCGAGCAAAGTATCCGCTATCTTCCTATCATTATAAGTAATAGTATTCTTGTACGTCAGGCTAATGTTGATATCGGCAAAATTGATCCATTCATTCTGCTGGACAACCGGTAAAAGCCATTCCCTGATCTTCAAAGGAAAAGAAGTACCAAATTGGTTTTCCAGGCTCTGGAAAAAAGAGCTATAATTTCTTTCTGTTACCAGCAAGGTAGAAAAAGTATAGTGTTTGGGAATAAAAGTACCAAAAAAATCCTTAAAGTCCATTAGAATCAGATCTATTCCAAAGCTGTCGGTAAAACGGAGAGAGCTTCCGTATGACGGGTCAAAATATTCACTGGCAAGAGCCAGGCTATTGGTTCTGCCGCTATCGCCGTTAAAAAAAGCGGAATAAGTAAAAGGCAGCGAGTAATAGATCGAACTGAAAGGCAATAAAATATTGCTGTAAGAAAGGCCGGGATCAATGGAACTGTAGTTAAAATCAATATCTCTTTTCAGCTTAAACTGGACCGTATCTAAAATTAAAAATTTAGGGTAAAGATAAAGTTTTGAATCATTGCCGAGATTATAACTTTCTATTCTGGATAGCAGGAGGTTTGAGGTATTATAACTATAGCTTCCCGCGTTCCTGCCTAATTTATCATTGATCCAGAAGCTAAAATAAGGGATCGGCCTATCTCCTGAAAACGACACTAAATAAGATTCCGAATTTGCCTTGTCCAGATCCTCTTCTGGAAAATAAAAACCCTTTGACGCGCTCAAGACTCTCTCACTGTAACGTTCAAAAACAAGCTTGTTTTTCATAGATTCTATTTCCGAACGATAACCGGAAACATCATAAATTTTCTTAAATTTATCAATAGACTGCGAATAATCAAACCCAGCGTTAAACACCCATACAGACAAACCCATTCCAGCAGTAAGCGATTTCTTCAATTCTTTTGTACCATAGGCGAAAAAATTGGTCAGAAAACCATGATTGTCCTCATTGGTAAAATTTGAGTGGTCAATTAAATAGAAACTGTCTTCAAAGCTCATTCTGGGAAAGAATGTAAAACCTTTGAAGATAGGAATATTCTGCCTGATTTCCACTTTTGTAGTGCTGTTAAATTGGCCGTCTAAGGCGCCTAAAATATAATCATTGTTAGAAAGATTGGCCAGGTTTCTGGAAAGCCTGGCTTCAAAACTTTCCGTATAAGAATGGTTAATCGTTGGAATATAGTCCTTTGAAATAGCATTATAGGAAAGAAAATAGTTGAATATATTCTTTTTTGAATCCCACTGCAGATACTGCGGCATATCCAGCGTATTGGTGGATGTCCCCTGCGCGTTATCGTTATAAGAAATATTGTAGCAGATGTCTTTCAAAAAGCTGGAAGAATAATCTATGTTCCAATTTCTGTTAAACGCGCCGCCCTGCTCTCCTTCAGCGGAAATAAAATTAGCGTCTCTATTTTCAAAAGCGGATTTAATAGAAACAGGGCCCACTATCTCAAAAGAATTGATTGCCAATAATGGTTTCTTATACTCAAAAACCGAATTGAGATAATAAGCCGTACCAACCACGCTGACATCAGAAGAGACATGCATTTCATTTACCCAGACTATACCATGATTGATGGTCTCATTAGTAGAAGAAAGCCTGACCCCAAGTTTTAAATATTTTACATCATGGACATTAGGAACCCCTGTAATAGAAGGCCTTTCATTACCAGCCACTGGATTTCCATCCAGGTCCAGCCGGTAATTTTCAAAAACATTGACCCTCACATGGTGCCATGCGTTCTTACTTACCAAGCCTAAAGGAATATTCCACTGGTAATAACTGTTTTCTGAACTTCCGGCGGAAAACACAAAATTTTCATTAGTGTAAGTATCTCCCGCGTTTTTTATCGCCGAACCATTTTCCGCTTGATCGGGGACAAAAATATAAAAGTCCAGATTTTTGTACTTAGAAATATCAATGGAAGCAGAGAACCTTTTTACCAGAAAACCCGACTCTCCGCCGATCGGCGGAGAGAAGTTTGTATCAAACGGAGTGTTGGTCAAATTATAAACCAGGGCTATCGATTTTTCATCGTACTGATTGGCCTCTGAAATAGTTTTTGAGCCATGCAGTTTTTCAAAGATTTTGGCTCTCTCCTGCGAATTCGAGTCCGTTGATTCCAGGGAATAAAACCGGTTGGCCGTATAATCAGGGTTGTTAAATACAGAAACATAATCCCCCTCTATGACACCGGCTTCGTCAGCCCGAATGCCATCTATCTGCTTTTCAGTCCAGTTCACTTTCTTAAAATCCAATGAATCCAGAATAACCCTGCCTTTATTCCCATTCTTCTTACGGATATAAAGTGACAAACTCGAGGCATGCTCTAAAACAGAAATCTGGTCTGCGGAAAGTGATTGAATATTGATGGAATACTTTTTCCAATCGCCTTCTGTTACCACGACATTGCTGATATCTGTGTAGCCGGTTTTACCGGGGAATACAACCACCCTGTCATTTGTTCCCAGCACTCCATCCCTATTTAAATCCTCCGTTTGAATGTAACTATCCCCTGCCCCCAATCTGCCTCGCCCCACATGGGTTTCGACAAGCGAAGGATTGGCAAAATTATGGAAGTCATAACCCGGCTGGGCAACGCTTGCCTCAGCGTCCAAACTCCCATTACCATCGCTATCTTCATTCATTTGCCCGGCGGCAACAAAAAATTCTACACTGTCATTATTGCCGTCTTCATAAACGTTGTCGCCATTTTCATCATCCTGAACTTTTGCCCAAAAAGAAATTTCATTGTACGTGCTTAAATCTACTCCAGCCGGGCCGGCGATGCTGAAAGCCGCCCCTACCCAATTGCCGCCGTTATTAAAATCAAAATCAAAAACTAAAGACGACTGCTCAACGCTCGGATAAAGCGCGGAATTCAAATGCCCGCCCAGAGAAATATAAGGCCCGGGCTTGTCTGAATAAGCTTTTATCTTGTCCGGTGAAAGCAGAGTGGGAAAATTGAGAAGCGAATAGCTTCCATCAAAGTTATAAGATCGGTAATCCTTGTATAAAAGCAAGCCCCGATTGGAATAAGCAATTCCGTCAATGTTGCTGGCCGGCGCGCAAAGTATCCAGAGATTTTCATTTTTGGAAAAGCCGAACGAACTTCCCACATTTTCAAAATCATCCAGGATAGCGTATCCGGCTGTATTCGGATCGTATACAGACAAAGCGGCCTCTCCCTTCACATTCACATTAAAGTCATCCGGCAAATTGAAAAGTTTCCCAATATTCAGCGTTCCATCGATATCTCCCAGAAACACTCCATCAGGAGTGGCTGATATATAAGGCGCTCCGGCATCTCTTTGAGAAACAGAATAAATCAGGGTGTTGCCGAGATTAAAAATATTGGACGGCTTCCAATCAAGCCGGTTGGCAACGCTCAGTTTCTGAGAACCAGCCCAGAAAGGCTTGTATTCATAATAAATCTCGACGGTATCATTTTCATTAATCAGCGAAGGATTATTCAGATAAAGTTCTCCTACAGATTGCACAATAGTATACTCCGAAGGGCTCAACTGCCTGCCATTCACATATATCCGTTCTGTACCGGTAATAATTCCAAAGTCGAGCTGATAATTCGGCGACTCATCATAAACCGTTACCAGCATAGTGTATTCAGAGTCCGAAGAAGGCGGGTCCGGATTCGGATAGACTTTACCCAGAGTATCAGGAAAAGGCAGAGTCTTTCGAAACTTAACGGTTCCATCCCTGGGAGTCAATAAATAATCCGATTCATTAAACTGAAGGGCGGCTAGCTTGGTTTTGTCCGAGGAATAAACTACCGTAATGGAAAACCCCTTCGCCGGATCAAAATTAACAATTCCCAGATTGTAGTAACCGTAGTGAATATAGGGAGAAAAATTGCCGGTAGACTGCCAGAGGTAAAGAAATTGATCGCCATTATTGTTATCAATACCTACTATGCTGTTCGAATTAGAAGTAAAGGAAGCGCCGCCATGGGTATATTTCACGAGCAAGTCGTTATCTTTACTCAAAGTATACCCCAAATTGATCTCCCCGGTGCCGTCATTGACAAAAAAATCCCGGCCTTCTACCAGCCTCTTGAAATAATGCGAATCAATCCTTCTATCAGCCAGATTGGTATCGGCGGTGGACGTCAAAAGTTCCACAGTACCTCTGTCTAAAGAAGTGTCCGGAACCACAAAATAACGCCTTTTAACGTAATTCACATCGGGGATTTCCAGATTGGTCAGCCTCTTTTTACCGACAAATTTCTTATACCCTTTTTTGCTTTTAGTCAAATTGAGTACCGTCTGCGAAGTCAAATCGCCCGCCCGCAGTGTCGCCTTCAAGCCATAGCTGTCCTTACTCGTACCGCTGTATTTCAAGAAATAACTGGACTGGGGAATATTCAGCGATATATTGCCCGCCCGCAATTCTCTTAAAAGACCCGCGTCTGTATCCAGAGCCTTATAGCCAATTTCATATTCATTATCCGGGCTATCCGAGCTATGATTGATGCTTACCTGCACCCGATCCCCTATTTTTCCGACAATATTCATGCGCATATTCTGGGCCAGATTAAACCCCTGCTGAATACCGCCCGCGTTCTGCAGAAAATTTTCATCCTTGAACGAAGTCCCGTAACCCATTCTTAAATTGACCCAGCCGCTCACCACAATTTTGGTCTCCCACTCCTCAAAACCAATATTGAGGTGTTTTTTTTCCTCAGGGGTAAAATCCAATCTGCCGGTTAAGCGGCGGGAAGAATACTTTTGAAAAACCTCATCGGAATAACGCCAGAGCTCTTCCTCTGTCAAAAGCTTTATGCCGGAAGCATAGCGGTGTTTTTTGGACCATTTTGGTTCTTGGTTGGTAAAAATGATCTCGTTTCCCGGAAAGATCAACTCCGCCATGGCTTGATGCAGTTCGTCCGGGGAATCAACATTCGCTAAGGGATAAAAAGGATCATAGAAAATGAAAATGATGTTTGTATTGGTCAATGTAAAATTGCTGAAAACGTCCTGATCCAGCCAGTTGGTAATCGTCTGAGAATTTGTCTGCGAGAAGGAAAAAACCGGATGCGAATCCTCGGCCCTTGCCGAAGCAAAAAAAAACACGGTAAACAGAAATAGAAAGAAACAAAATCTCTTCAAGCAGAAACTCCTTGTAAGGATTATCGGCATGAAGAAAAACGCTTCTCAAATCTATGCGGGTTTGAATACCAATATTTTAGTCCGTTGGTGAAGAAGTGCCTCCAATATCTTTCCTGGGTATTTAAAAGCTCTTCTTCACTCAATTAGATCAATAACTTTTTAGAGTTAGAATATCATCTTTTCCATCACCATCAAAATCGACTGGAATCATTTGAGAACCAGTGTGTGGAGTATATAGACTTTCTGGATTACTGTCAAAACGAATACCTGGCTGACTGATAAAACCAGTGCCAACCCGACTATCACTATACCATTTCCAATATGTTCCGGTACTCGGTTTGAAAACTAGCAAATCCTGTTTCCCATCTCCATTAAAGTCCATGGGCATCATTTGGACTCCTGGAGCAATCCCGGGAGCTCCACCGACAAATTCGAGCTGATTTTTTGTCGTAAAATCCGGTTGTATAATAGAATCACTGTACCATTTTGAATACTCTCCACCGGAGTTGAAAGATAATGGACAGTCTGCATTAGCCATAAAATACCAATCCACATCAAATCTAGCCTGCTCAATATGCCAGGCCAATTTTCCATAGTAAATTCCAGAAGTTCCGTAGTAAGAGCCGTCAAACATAATATCTACAGGAGATACTGAGCTTAATAAATTATTCGCTTCAGATACATTGTCAGGAAACCGTGCTAAAAAAGCAAATAAATTATGGCGCAAAAAAATAAATATCGCAAATCGGAATCGGCCATTATTTTGATTAAAACTGATTTGTTGATCCGATTCAGTACGCAGATAACAAAGATTAGGCGGATTTTCACAGATCGGCGTTAATCCGTTAAATCTGTGACATCCGTGTGAACCATCGGATATAAGAATAAACAAATTAATAGGCACAATGAAACAAGAGGCCAGTTATCATTCCTTATGGGAACTCAAAATTTCATTAAAGAAACACAGTACTTATTCTCAAATCCCGCTTTCGAATTTGCCAAAAATCTCAAATGGTATTATAATATTTACATCTTAAGGAAAGATGTCCGAGTGGTTTAAGGAGCGCGCTTGGAAGGCGCGTGTACAGAAATGTACCGGGGGTTCGAATCCCCCTCTTTCCGATATTCTTACAGCCAATCTAACCAAGCCAGCGAAACAAATCCTTATTTTTCAATGGTTTCTTTCAAGAACATTTCGCCTATCCCGCCTATTTTGTTAAAAATTGACAGCTATGTGGCAGTGAATTATAATGAATTAGAAATTTCACTGCCACTGCCAACTTTTTGGCAGTAAATCTGGCAGTCAAATGGAGGGCATTTATGGCCATCTGGTTTAATAAGGACAAAGCTTATTATGCTTCCGTGACTCTTGATGGAAAAAGAAAACGAATAAAATTGCCTGGAGTAACCCGAAAAAAAGAAGCGGATGCTGAAGAAGCCAAGCTTCGATTAAAAATATCCACTGGTGAATACTTTGACCTTAAAAAACAAAAGCCCTCAAGGCTGGCCAGCGAATTAGTACCGCTTTATATTGAAAACTGGTCAAAAGTCAATAACAAAGGATGGCGGCAGGATCAAAATAATATTGAGAAATTTGTTGAAATTGTAGGAAATAAAAAGATAGATGATTATACCACGCTCGACATCGATATTTATAAACGCGAACGCCAGAAAACGGTGAAAAACACATCTATCAACCGGGAACTAAACACTATTTCAGGATTCTTTTCAAAACTCGAAGAATGGGAAGAATTAAAAGAGAAGAAAGTTAAATTAAAAGATATTCCGGTTCCTTATGATGAAATGCATCGTGACCGTATCCCCACCCCGGTTGAATTAAAGATGATTTTTGAGTCTATTCATGATCCGGAATTTTTCTTGATAATTGAAACACTTTGTATGACAGGACTTCGCCGGGCCGATGTGCTTAATCTGACAATTGAAAAATTGAAATTTGATCAAGAGATTATCCAATTCAGACAAAGCATGACCCAGGGCAAAACCGGAAAGAAAGTAACTATCATTCTTCATCCGCGATTACGTGATGACCTGTTTTTCTGGATAAAAGCAAATGGCATTAAAGAGGGCAGAATATTTTTTATGTCAGTGCGGGAGGTATCTGAAACGTTTAGCGTTCTATGCAAATTACTGAACATTAAAAACCTTCTTCTCCATGATCTTCGCCATGTTTTTGGGACAGCTCTCGCGGCCACAAGAGTAAATGGAATCGCTATTGATCCCTTTGCTCTTTCAAAGCTGATGGGACATTCTGATATCAAAATGACAGATCGGTACATCAATCCTCTGGACGATTATAAAAAGCAGTTTATTGACAATATGCCTACTGGTTTCTTGCCACAAAAGATGCCTGATATAGATTAATACTATGATACTAATTAAAGGGGGATTAAGATGGATAAAAACGAAGAAACTTTTAATTTTGATTTATCATATCTAAGAAAAAGTAAGGGCCTAAGACAAAAAGACATTGCACACGGCGGACCTTCTAATGTTTCAAAGTTTGAAAACAGAAAAGACATGAAATTATCCACATTGATACAATACCTCAAAGGTATAGGAATGGGTATTGAAATTAAGGTATATCCTTTAGGATCTTCGTCGAATGAAAAAGAAAAAATAACTTTATTAAAAATTAAATAATGAAACCTCTAATGCTCAACAATTTTCTATCTTCTTTCAAATTAACAATACTGTTTACCGCTTCGATTGTATAGCTTACTCTGCTTCCATTTTCATCTTTATATCGGCTATTCCAGTTTCCATAAGGATCGTCGACTATCCAATTTCCATTTTCGTCATACCCTACAATCAGCACAAAATGGCCGCTTTCTGTGAATTTTCCCGCGATTATAACAGGGAAACCATCATCAATAGATTGTTTAATGCTTGCCTCATTTCGATAATTCATTTTAAAATCAAAAGTATAGTTTGTAAGATATTCCGCGACCTTACAAAGCATAAGCATCGATTGATTAAGATAATTGTATTTGGATTCATCTAATGGCGTGTTTGGTTCGTCAACTCTGTGTTTTAATAAGCCCTTAATATAATCCTCGCCTTGCTGGATATAAGCAAGCGCTTTATCCAGCATTTTAGGGCAATTCAAAGCCTCAAAAACAGCGTCATCATCAGAAATAAAGTCTTTTCCGTATTTTATATTCAGCCAGGAAAGATATTCCGCTATAACAGTTGTTCCGCAAGTGCTGTAAGGAAAAAGCTTGTTATTTCGCTGAGTGTGATATCTGGTACCTAAAGCCATCATTACGGCCCCCCTATAAATCTAATTTTTATTTGTTATTGAGATTATGTTGGAATTTGTCGACCGCGTAACAATAATATTGGTAAAATCATTGAAATTAATATTGACATTGGTTCCGTTGCCGACAATCGTTACCTGGCCCTGCATGGAGGTTTGGCGGGAATCTGTTTTATTCTCCACATACGTTTTATTTTCAAACTGATTTATCGTAGTGGTCGGTTTTGCATTTTGGCCGGCAAAAAATCCGCCGAAGAAAATCCCTGTTGCCAAAATTGCACATACAATAATTTCAATCATCTTCATACTCTCCCCTACCTTTTTATTTATACTCTTCTTTTTCTTCCGCGCCGGCCGGGTTATCTTCCATCGAAATTCTAAAATGTTCAGACCAGAATTCTTTGAATTTGGTCAGATCGATTTTGCCCTGAATAAAGAAATAGAAAATCACAACCCCACCGACCAGGACGACAAAAGGCCAATCCTTAATGTCATCTCCCCATTTCAAATAAAAAGAACCGATCAAAATAAGCAGAGTAATAAAAAGCTTTTTGCTCACAAATGAATTCGAACCTTTCTTATCCATTTTTCCTCCCGTTATTTAATGATTCCCAAGACAATCAATAGTTTAATCGCTCCGTAAATAAAACCGCCGATCACCGTTAGGGCCCCTATAACCGCTGCGGTATTCAGAATTATTTTGAAGGCCTGTTTAAAAGCGGCGTACTTTGAGTCCTCAATCTTTTTATCAAGAGTTTCCTGTTTCTCCTCCAGCTTTATTACTTTTTTTTCTTTATCTGCTTTCAGTTCATCATATTTTTTAAACACAACACTAATTTTTTGGTTTATATCCGTGCGACAAATTTCACAGTCTTTTCGCAAAACAATCAAATCCTTTTCAATTTTCATTAACCCGTCGATTTTTAATGAAAGGTTATCAATGCTTTTATTCATAAGCTGGATTTCTCCCTTTATTGGTTCCAGCAATAAAAACTTAATGCTTTCCAGGTCTTTTTCTGATAAACTCATCGTTATTCTCCCCACACTTTATTTCCTTTTATATTATATGCATCCAGGCTTCAAAAAAAACATCTTTTCTTCCTGATGCTGTCCAAGTAGTTCCAACAGAGTTTTTGTACAGTGTTATTATATTATTGATGTATATAGACATTACTAAATTATTTATCCAGGAACCGCTATCCAATCCAGTCCCGGCTCCATTTCCATAGGCAGCAATTGGTGAAGAAAATGGGGTTGTCATTGTGAAATTTGTAGCGTTACTCGTACTCGGCGAGGTGCAATATACATGTAATTCTACGATAGAATCAACAATTTTATATGTTGTTTCATAAGCGCCTCCTGTTTTCCCAACCCAAGTCGGTGCCCAGTTTAATCTACGTGTAAAGAATATAGGTCGTTGAATCAAATTATTCGGGGAAAAAGTTGGAACGCTCCATGTATACCCAGCGCCGACTGAAAGAGTTGCGGTAAATCGTCCGATATTTTCATAACAATCCCCAGAAATAGCGTTTGTGACTGTCGATATTGCACAATATTTCTCGTTTGTTGTGGTAGTTGAAAAATTAGAATATTGATTTGCGTATGGTAGTCTAGCAAACCCAATAGTAACGCCATCTGTTGTGTTATAACCGAGATAAACAAAATAATCAACTTCATTCATAGCCAGCTCAAAGCTTCCAGAATTGAACCAGTTTGTTCCAGCGTTTTTTGTAACTGATAATGTCGATGTAATCGAACGCACTGTGTCTCCGATTCTGCAAAATACCGTGTCATAAATCGATGGATCATTTCCAGAAAGAGTCTTTATAGCAACAGTTATATTATTGCTTGCAACGGTAACACATATCTTTCCATTCAATAGATATCCTTTAGGAATATTATTCAACTGCAAAATTGGCAAGGGAGTTTCGCTTGCGGCGCTTATTGAATACGAAGTGTCCGATTCTAAAACAGCGGTATACATCCACTGATGATCAGCTATCTCTTTTTTTGATATAATCACATAAATTCTGCCGCCGTCAATATAATAATCCAGTGGCAAGGCATCTGTCCCTGAAAGTATTGTTACCACATCCCGCATTGATGCGGCCTTATTGAGAGCGAACCCTTTAAATGTCGAGTCAATCACCGAAGGAATTACACTGTCCCCATCGTATGAAATTTTGAAAGTGCCGGATGACTCCCCCTCGAAATTTACGCTGGAATTTGTATCAATCACCCTGGAAACGATTTCCCCTTTGATTTCTTTTGAGGTAGGCTGTCGCTTTGGTTTCATAAAATAGAGTCCGGAATCTGTCAGGATTGTAAACCAGAATGAATTCCTGATTTCACCGTATTTATTGATATTCCATAGGAAAGTTTGAGTTGTCAAAGATAGATTATTTGTGATAGTAATACCGTGCGCGATTGCGAAAGCGTCTACCATCATCAAATTGGATGATACCGAGAACGAGCCGGAATACTGTTTACAGAAAGCCGGACCGTAGAATGTGAAATTTGCGGTCTTGTCCTTTGCTATGGTCTGAGCGAGCTTGTAAAAAAGCACACCGTTTTCGATGATTGTATCCGCATTCCCCTGGTCTTTGCGGAAAAGATCATGCTCATCCGCGCCCAGCTCTAAACAGATAAACCTCATACGATCACCTCATTGTCATAATTATTGAACGTGATTGTTCCGCTCTCAACCGAGGAATCTTCTATATTTGCGAATTTATTGACCAATTCAGCCATTGATTTAGGCCACCACAATTGATAAACCCCGATAATAGTATAGGATTCATTCAGGTAATCATCTGAAAAAAGTGTACGATAAAGTTTTTTGTTATACCAACAAAAAACCGCTTTACCCTTCGTGGCTGAGTTAGCGACAATTATAAGGTTATCCGAATTGTTATACGAATAGACGGTAACGCCGCTGAATAATTCAAGATTTTTTACTATCAATCCAACAAGGTCATCTTCTTCGTCTTCCATTTCCACAATCCAGAAATCTTCTGCCCCTGTGTCTTTCGCTAGGTCTGCCAGCTCATATTTTTCGAGAAAATCCACTGCGTAAGTATTTCTCATTACTCTTCCGGAAATAGTTTCTACAAGTTCGTTTTGCGGCTTGATCTTTCCGGAAAGATTGAAATAACTGGAAGTATTTTCCAGAACGGTGATGTCAAGAGATAATTTTCCGTCATAAACAGCATTCTTGAACAGTGAAAACAGATAGTTGAAATTCGTAGTAACAAAATTAGCAGTATAACCCATGCAGGTTGCTTTGCTGGTTGCGTTTGCATCGCAATAAACTAAATAAGGAACGCCTGCATATACTACAAGAGATAGATAGGTTGCCCCAGTAGCGGAGAAACCAGCCGATCCAACATTAGCAAACACAGACCCATTCCATTTCATCACAGTCGCTTTACTGGAAGCATTTCCATCCTCGAAGGCTATGTAGAAATCTGAACTATAATACATCTTTGGATAATCTGCCGCCGCCGCACTGATGTCCGTTTGAACAAGAGTCAAAGAGGTTCCATCCGTAGTTCTCCAAACGCATGCTTTATTATTGGATGATAATTTACCAATCAAGTACGGCATACTTCTTGGAAAGTCTGAAATTTTACAAATTGACAAATAACTACAGCCAGTTCCTGAAAATTCAACAACTCCGCTTAAACCATTTGCGTTAAGCGAAAATATATTACCTGTAGATGTATTAATTCCAAATGCTACTGGTCTATACCCTCCATATACCGTAAAATATATGGAACTAACATAGCTTACAGGAAAGGTGGTTAACAATTTTGTTTCTCCACCTGAAGTGCTATATACTGCTAACTTATCTGAATTTGATCCATCAGCGTAGTAAAAAGTAAATGTATAATACGTTGGGCTATAGAGTATTGAAATATATGTCGCAGAACCACTTGAAACAGCGTTTAGGTAAGTTGTCCAGGACGATCCATCCCATTTTTTTACTGTTAATTTCCCGCTTGCGCTCCCATCAGAATACGCCACATAATAATTAGCTCCATCGACGTAAAGCGCAATATGCGTTGCCGCCGCCGCTGATATCCCGGCGCTTCCTACATTCGCCCAAGCTCCGCCGGAGTATTTCATTACTGACAATTTATTAGAGGCATTACCGTCTGAGAAAGCCACCACAAGCGCTCCGCTCGAATCTACACCCATGTCGATATAAGACGCCGCTCCAGGTGTAAATCCGGCGGAGGGAACATTATTCCATGCAGGTATTCCGCTCGAAGGAACCATGTTAGACGAATCGTAATAGATAATTGTCCCATCGTTCGCTGTCACCTTTTCCAGAACCGGATCGGTATTGACTAACTTACACATTGACAAATTGCAAATTCTATTGTCAGTCGTGGATTTAAAATAAAGCTTCGACGAGTTTGCGGCGCAAAAATTTTCGAAGACACTATTGAGAAACCAAATTGAGTTGGATGCATAGTTTATGTCGATTTCCAGCGTTACAGCCCCGGAAGAGCGCCAGAAATGCGAATTTAACGACTGTTTGTAAGTGCTCATTATGAGAGTCATGTTTTGGGATAAATAAATATTACAGTAATTGAAAATAGGGTTCTCAATATCGACCACCGCCTGATTCACATAGACGGAAGTGTTTTTGAAAAGAATTGTCTTCGTGCCGGTGCAAGTGTAGAGCCGGGTAATACCGCTATAGAAATTGAGTTTTGAAGTATAGTCCCCGGCAGGAAGTATATAGGTGTTATCCGCGATAGCTGTAATCTGATTGAGAGCATTAACTTCAGCATTGAAAATTACCACGTTTGTATGCCGGGTAATGTCTGCTAAGACTAGAGTATAAGATGCCGCTCGCGCCCCGCGCCATACGCATACGTAATTTCCTGCGGTGGCTGTATGAAGTCCTGTAAACCCGCTATTCGCCGCGAGCGCAACGTCGTAGATCGTATATCCGGCAGTAATATACGCGGCAAGCTCGGCCTGAACATCAGCCTTCCGGCATTCGATTTTATTTAAAATAAGATCGCTTCTTTTTACGATCTGGACTTTCAGATTATTTGAGTCTTTTCTCACATTATACCTCCGATTTTACGGCTTAAAATATTTACCATATTTGTCGCTAACGCGTCCGGACTGGCACCGTTCATGGTATTATTGATATCCCCATAGAGATTGATAGTTCTGGAAGCTACAGATGAAATAGTAGAATTGCCAATTCCAAGCCCTGAAGCCTGCTCATAAATTGCTGAGGAGGAAAGGCCTTGATTTTTTAAATCCGCGATAAAATTTCTTACTTGTTCAAGGTTTTCAGTGTCAAACAACCCGGATTGTTTTAGTAAATCATACTGTTTTTTCATCTCGTCTGTCTGCGCCTTTTTCAGTTCATATATCTTTTCCTCAATACTCCAGATTTCTTCTTCAGAAAAACGTTTGTCGTTTAAAGCTTTCAACTCATCTTGAATAGTTTTGGCCTCATCGCTATTGGGGTTTAATTTATCCAGCTCTTCCATTTTTTTATTGATTTCCTCATCATAATACTGATCCGCTTCTTTCATTTGATCTAGATATTCCTGATATTTCTCAAAGCGGATTTTATTTTTCTCATCTTCGGTCTTATCCGTCATGTTTAATTCATGCTCAAATTGAGCCATATTGTACTTGATGATATCCGATTGCAATAATTTTAGTTGCTCCATGGAGTTTTTTATAATTTCATTTTGAGTATCTATAGAATTGTTAAAAGAATCAATCGCGTTTTCCTGGCCTTGAAGTTGATTTATTATATACTGCCACGAATCAATACCGTCTTGCGCTCTTTTGATTTCTGAAGCAATATACTCAAAAGAACTTTTTGGAACGATCCACTGCCATTTTACCGCATTGTCCCATTTTGCTTGCCATTCTTCTCTTATTTTCACAAGAACGGCTATATTGTTTCTCGCGGAATTTATCTGAGAATCCAAGTCCCCATATCCTTTTTTGTTTCCCATTTGATCTAAATTGCTCTGCGCTTCTTTAATCTTATTTTGATAATATTCTACTTGCATTTGAGGAGTCTTTCCCCCTAGAGTAGCCTCAAGGTTAATAATATCCTTGATGGCCTGTACCTGTTTCTGCATTTCCGCTGTTTGTTCTTTCTTTAAGTTATAAATCTTTTCTTCCGTTGCCCAGATATCTTCTTCATTTGCCCCTACTTCTTTTTGATTTGCCAATATCTGCTCATAAAAATTTATCTGATCAGCAAGGCTTTTATTAACCCCGATACTCATCTCATGCTGAAAATTGCTCATTTCGTGACTAATGGATTTAATCGTCGCTTCCCTTTTTTCAGAATCCGTTACCCACAAACTATCAATAAACTTTGCCACCAGCTGGCCAATTATCCCAAATTGCGAAGCTAAGTCTTCGAGCGATTTTTTCCAGGCGTCCTGAAACGCCATTGCCGATTTTTGAGAATCTGAAAGCGTTGACTGGTTTAATTCTGATAATGTGTTGTCATAACTATCCCAGAAGCTTTTAACAAGACCAGCAAGTTCTTGAAATACTGCGACTGTAGCGTTTGCCATTCCGTCCATCAGCCCATTATAATCTTTTAAATATTTATCGAGATCACCGCTTTGCTTGGAAAGGAGTTCCGCTGTTTTTGATTTCTCTTCAGTATTTGAGGTCTTATTTGAAAGCTGTTTTGTGGATTCAATATCATTTTTCATCTGATTTATTTTTTGTTCTAGCGCATCCTTGCCCTTCAAATTATCATTCAAATTGCCGAAAGCGATTCCCAGTTTTTCTATCGCTCCTACCACACCACCCAAACTGCTTTTATAAGCGTCCAAAAGGCGAGTACCAAAAGTCTTTTGATTTGTTTTTTCCAAATCTTCTAAAGCCAGATTCATCTTCTCAAATGATTCTTTTACCTTTTGATTTGCTTCAGCTAGTTTGATTTGATCATCTATATACGATTTACCATTAACCTTCACTTTTTCCAAGCCTTTAATATATTTTTCCAGACCGGCAACCACATCATCTATGCTTTTAGCTTTGAAATGCTGATTTAAATAATCAAATAAATTATCTCCCACTTTGTTTTTTAATTCTGCGACTAATTTATTTCTATTATCTTCCGCTTCAAATTGAAACTTATAAAGCCCTTTTTTTGAAAGTGAATCATTATTCATGGTTGAGGTTTCTTTTGCGATATATTTCCTATATTCTTTGAGAATTTCCAATAAATTTTGAGCGCTTTTGCCGGACTTCGCGAGGACTAAAGACATATCCTCATTAGCGCTAAAACCAACCATCCGTTCAGTGATTTCAGTCATCTTTTTTAAAACGGAATCCAAAATCCGGACAAAAGGCTCCCAGGCAATAACAATGCCTTTGCCGACAGATTTAGCAAAATCTTCCCATGTTTTGCCCAAATTCTGCATACCACCATCCATTTTATTCATCGATTCAGCCTGTCCCGCATAAGTTCTGGTGATAGCGTCCAGAATAGTCTCTCCTTCCATCAATTGTATTTTATAACCGCGCAGTTCTTCTTTTTGTCCGTTCATTGCGTTTGTAACAATCCGCATAGCTGTAGAAAGATCTACTCCAGTAGCGCTGGAAAAGTTTACCACAGCTTCTGTAATTTTATCCATATCTTTGGTAGTACCCCGAATGGATACACCCATCGAAATAGCCTTTAATATTTCCTCATCACTAAAGATAGAATTATCTTTCCATTTTTGGGCTACCTCATTTAACTTTCTTACATCCTCTGAAGTCCCGCCCACATTTCGGACAGCGAGTGCAAAGTTATTCATCGCCCTCATTCCTTCTACCGCCGCTTTTGCTGAATCCGTAATAAACCCTTTCAAAGCAGCTATTCCAGCAATAACTCCAGCCCCCAGAGATAACGCAAGACCTTTCCCCCAATCAGACAAACGTCCAAACGCTCCAACCAATCCATTGTTGTATTTTCCGAGAAGCTTCTTTGTCTGTTCCAGCTCCCGATTCAAAAAACTAACCTTTTTGTAATCAAAGGCCGCGTCTCCCTTCGCGAATTTTTTCAAAACATCTTCTACTTCATTTTTATAGGACTTTAATTCTTTGATTGTCTGTCCTCTATCAATGTTTGTTTTTAACTTCAAAGTCAGTTCTTTTAGATTTCTTTTATGATACTCACCGATTTTCTGCATTTCAGTTTCCATTTCTTTTATCCGCTCCAGAGCATTTTTCTGGTCAAAATCGACGCTATATACAATTTTTTTATTTGCCATAAAAGCTCCTAAACTTGACAAATTTGATTAACTGGAATAAATTAATGGAAAGAGGTGATATGAAGTTATTAAGAGGATTTTTTAATATTGCTTTTGGCTGGTATATTTTAGGCCCCATTATTGGAGTGATGCTCATCGCCATGTTTATTCCTCTCTTTCTTTTCTTTAAAACATCAGGATTAATTATAGGAATCTGCTTCATCTTTCTATTTCTGACCATTCTATTAAAAAAAATCAATTAGTTTTCTCTCGTTTATCTATTTCTTCCATAAATTCGCTCAGGCTCATTTCTCGTATTCCAATAATTTTGTTGATATGGTTTTCTATGTTCCCTGAATAAGCCACAGCCGTATCAATTATCTTTTCAACACGATTATGATTAAAACCATTGAGGAGAGCCTTTATTTGAACAAAGCTGACATAATTTATAACATATTCTATCTTCCAACCAGTCCTCTCTATTACTTGCGCCAATACATTGACAAAAAACTCTTCCAATTCAATCAGGCTAATCGTTTTATTCGTTTTTCCTTTATTATCCGGCAAGTTATCTAAGTTGCCTCCCGAATTAAACTCTAATATCAAATCAGTCAATTCTGTTAGTTCCTTTTCACCAATATTATCAATGGTTTCATCCACTATAAAATAGCTTTTTTCCTCATTCAAAGCCCGTCTTAATTCTATTACTTCTGAAATAACAACTTCTAATTTTTCTCCTGAAAGCTTATTCAATTGCTCCGCATACTTATATTTTTCTTGAATTTTAATTAAATAGGAATAAAGACAGAAGAGCCGGCCGAAACCAGCCCTCCTGATAGTAACGAATCTTCCCGAGCCTAATTGAACATTTGCGTATTTTATCAGAAAATCCAGCATAATTCTTTCGCTAAGCGCTGATTGTGGTACACTGGCTTAAATCCAGCGGAAATGCGCCATAAACCGCGGGATTTGATGACCCATCAACGGCAACTGTAGCAAATTTTACCGGAATAATCTGCTGCGGTTTCTTGTATGGAATTTTAATATCTTCCATAACAGAACAGTTGAATAGCAATAACCCCTTTGGGTCCGCCGAATTGGCCCCGGCGAACACGCTGAAAGTATCACCTGAAACCGGATCAATATCCCAGGGTTTGTCGACCGTTATGGTTTTTGTGGCCCCCACATAATCTATGACATGTCTGGTCATAGTTAATCCGCTATGAACTACGCTAATCATCATGCAATTATACGCGTCATCGCTTGAAGACGCGCCGGCATCCAGTATAACTGTCCTATTATCACTGAGAGTCTGTGCGGGAAGTGTGTTGCTCCTGCTATTTGAACCGCTTCCAATTAAAGGAGTATCACTTTTATTCGAAAAATCATATTCCGAATGGTAAACCAGCATAGGCAAACCTAATTGAGTTAAATCCTTTCCGTAGTTTGATTGAATCTTTTGCGCTTTTGCCACCATAGTTGGGTCATGGCCAAGCCCAAGCGTTTTTATCAAATGATATAAAGTTATGTCGGCAAGATTCATAGACAATTCCGGACCATCGTCTTCATCCTGAACAATTTTTCTGATCCCTTCGGGAGAAGTTCTTTGTTTAGTTACTTTTCGCGGTATGCTGAATTCGACATCGCCGTCGTGCATAAACTGCTTCCAGTTCATTTTCCCGGTTCCAGAACCTGCTGGTATGGATGGGGTTGCACTGAATATGGAATCAATTTCCGCTGGCGTAAATTGTCTCCCCCCGATAAATCCAATAGATATTCCACTGTATGTTTCGCTTCCCATGGTTTATTTCCTCCTTCTTTTTTGTTCAAAACTTATTTTACCAATTTCATTTTCTGAATCCACCGCTTCCGCATCAATTTTCACAGGCTCAGCCCTGGCAATTTCTTCCGGAAGGATAATACAATGATTCCGGGCCCTTTCGTAAGTTTCCTCATCTACTTCAGCAACCCGGCCGCTTTCAATGCGTTCAAACAATCGAATAAATTTTACCCTCATATTGTCACCTCCAATTCTATTCTGGTAAATATGGATTTTGTCTCAATCTTAGCTGTTGTAGCGGTATCAATATAATTTTCTATGGATATTATCCTTGACCGCAGGCACTTTCCGCCAAGAAAGGTATCATTTAAAACGTTGCAAATACTCTTTATTAAAACTGTGTTGGCGTATGTAGAGGAACCCTTATTTTTTATAGATATTGAAAAGGTAACCCGGCATTCTCCATCATCATCAAAAGTGTAATCATCATTAAAAATAACGCAAAGCGGATTATTTATATTGTTTATTAAATCTCCAATATTGTTCGATACAAACTTAAAATCTGAAATTTTTCCAATTTCAGTTAACAGCCAGTTTTCAATTTCCGTTTCTTTATCAATATTTGTCGAATAATCATAGGATGGGTTCATAATTTACCTTCTTCCCTTAAGATTTCTAAGATAAACTTATCTGTTTTAAAGACCGCTTTAGCCAAAAAAGGCACCCGTTTCGGACCTTTAAACCGTCCACTTTTAAAAACCCCTTCTCGTTTTAACCGCATATACTGGCGGTAATACCCTTCAGCGGATCTCTGTTTAACATAAAATTTGAATTCCGGGTCTGCCCAGCCGCCGGAGAGATCAAAAGCCTTACCGATTGGATTGGAATAGACCTTAACAATTGACCCATCCCTATCCGCCACAGTCGATTCCAGAAGTTCCCCGGAAAAAAAATTGAACCATTTATCCGCTCTAAATTCCTTGTTTAGTTTTCCCGGTAGCCGTTGAAGAATGCTTTCCTTATCTTCAACTATAATTCTTTTCAGATCAATGCTGACATCTTCTGAGCGGATTTCTTCCATATTCCTAAATACTCTTCAAAAACAAATCAGAAAGCTGTTTATCAACTCTCTGATAAAACACTTCATCCGAAATAAACTGTTCTGATATCTGCCCCTCTAAACTGGTACTCCTTTTTGAAATCGAATTATTGAAATCCGGCATTTTATTAATTTCAAAGATGATTATTTCTGTTAAAACTTTGTGCACCTGGGCGGAAAGATTTGGGCTTTTGTATTCAATGTAGTAAATTTTGCTATCAATGCTTGTGTACGCTGTGTTGATTATCTTCCATTGCGAAAATCCTATTTTCTGCAGGTCATTTTCGATTTCCAAAGCATTCCCATCTATCTGCGCCGACGTAAGTTCAATATCTTTTGCCGAACCTGAAGCAAGAATTGGCAATTCATTGTTTGAATTGAAGACAATCGGCTGATATTCCTGAAATTTTTCTGTTTCAGGAACAAAGCCGATAAATTTATTCAGATAACCGTAAGCAAAACCAATCATACTATCTATAACATTGTCATATTTGGTCTCTACTGTCCCCAATAAAAGCTTTATATCGTCTTTGGAAATTTTCCCCATTACTTTTTACCCCTTTTAGGATTTGCAGATGCATTTTCCTGATAAGCTTGCCATTCTGCGGTTTCTATGTGAGCGCTGTTTTCATTTTCAAGCGGCTTGGCGGCGCCTGCTCTTATCATTTTTTTACCAAAAGATTCCTCAACCTCAGCCTTTTCCCCTGTCGAGAAATTTCCATTTTCACCCGCGTAAATTGCTAAAAACTCAATCTTCATTATTTCCCTCCTCAAAAATAAATACGGCGGGGGAAATTTTTACAGTGGTTCCCCCGCATTTTTTTTAAGCCACCCCCTCGTCAGGCGATACTTTCTGAAGTATATTCATCACATTAGTGATTACATTATTAGGCGGCTTCTTTCTTCCGCCATATTGTATCGCGTAAATTTCACCTGCCGCAGTCGAGACACCTCGAATAATTGAAGCTCTTAGATACCGATCTGAGGGCTGAAAAATTTCCACTCCTACTACCTGACCATTTGCCGCCGCAACTACCTTTGAACCCGCGATATCGGCTCCATCTGATAAATTCGACTGATTTCCTTGCGCTATTTTCAGATAATTTGCGGGGTCTGCTGTTGCAATCGCGGAAAAAATAACCGCGCCTTCATATCCAGACATATCCAAAATGGATGAATCGACCTGGGAGGTACCAGCGGCCACACCCGCGTTCAGTTTGGTAATCAACAGATTTGCGTTACTCATAATTTACCCTCCATCAACTTAGTTTAATACGCGCGAACGCTTCTGAAAGCACCGGCATACCGTCACTCTCATAGCGGGCAATGTAACCGTTCTGGTTATTTTCAGCGTATTTCTCAATAAGAATCTGGATTTCCATTGCCATTGACTCCGCTATCCAATAACCGCGCTTGAAATCACCCAATATACCGACATAACTGCCGGTCGTGAAAGTATTGGGGCAATATTCAGAAATTTTATAAGAAATCTCAAGAATTCTATCCGGCATATCCTGCGAAAGGCCAGGCTGCCAGACATAGTCCCCCGTAGTTGCTTTCAGTTTGCGAATACGTTTCAATATTTCTCTGCTGAAAACCCATGCCGCATTCTGCCAGTAGGCCGCCTTTAAAGCCATTTTTACTTCAATAAGAGAATCGCCGTTTATATCAGCAGTTACACCGGAAAGAACATCTCTGGATGCCGGAATTCCATCATTTGAATTTACAAATACCCCAAGCGGTTTGCCTTTCCCATCACCAGTTAAGAATGCTTTCTCTTGAGTAACTCCAAACTTATAGGCAAGCCGGTCTCGCACAATGCTTTCCGGATCAATAGCCGCTGTTTGAAGCAATTTTCTGGAAATTTTGACCAGTTTTGCCAGAGGATGCGGTTTCAATTCTCGTTTTCCAAATGTAATAGCGTCATCCTCATTAACCGTCTTAATTTCCTGAGTCCAGTCGGCATCGTTTAGATCGCTTTCCATTGTGGGAACACCGATCCCCTCGCTATTCTGAACCGGGTAAACTGTCGCAAGCTGACGAATGAAAACCAAATCATCTACATTTTTAATGAGTTGGCTGACAAATTGTTGAGGCGGGGTTAAATAACCACCTTTTATATCCCCCGACTGCATCAGCGCGCGCATTTCTTCCGAAGAAAGCGCGCCTTTCCCATCGATCAGGTACTTATTGAACGCCTGCCGGACTTCTTTTGAGATTTCCTGTTTGTCCCTCATATTAACAGAAGGATCGTTCTTCAGATGATTTTCCTGGGGCTGCCCAAGATTATCCCTGAGTTTAGCGGCTCTTTCCTCCGCATCGATAGTAGACTGCAGTTTGTCCGCATCTTCCATAATAGCGTCAAATTTGTTTTTTTCTTCCTGAGAAAGATTCCTTCCTTCTTCTTTCGTTTTCTGCAGAATCGCATCCGCGTCCTGAGCAAGCTTAAAACGTTTACCCCGTAGTTCGTCTAAATATCCTGCCATAGCCTGTTTCCTCCTTATATTTTGGCTGAAAGACCCCTTTTCAACATTTCCAGCTGTAAACTCCGCAAAGTGAAATCGGTCTCATCCGATTTCGGCTTTCCTTCGCCATCGGAGTGATTATTAACCGGCTCCAATGAAGCCAAAAAACCTGAAAGAGATTCAATCGCTCTTTTTACAATCAATTTCTCTTCTTCTCCAATCTCAAAATCTTTAGATTTTCTGAATAAAATCGCCGTTAAAGAATCAAAATCCAGATCTGAAGCACCTAAAATGTCCCGGGCCGAAACGCTTGTTTGCGGATAAGCCGGATAAGTCACAGGGGATATGTCGAAAAGCTGGACTTCCAGAAGCTCGCGGCAGTTTATTTTAATAAGATTTTCATCATCTAATCTCATGTCTTCTGTAAACCAATTATCCTTAATAGTTCTAAAGCCAAATGAATTCTGGGTAATATCGCCGCGCTTAACGCTTTCCCACACATCACTTCCCACAGAAGTATTGGGAAGTTCGACTTTATATTCCAGTCCGCGCGAATCTGTGCCCATTTTGAGCGTGCCAGCTTTATTTCTGCCGAGAATTTTATCCGCGTTATGATTAAAAAGAGCGCGGATATCCGCTTCCTGCAGTGTTTTATTAAACGCGTTCGGCCTCACATATTCATAAAAACAACCTAAATTTTCGCTTCTCTGGTTGAAAACTGCCGCGTATCCCTCCAAGAACCGTTTGTTTTCTTTTTCAGTTGCTCTCACCTCTACTTCCGATGAAATTTTTAGGAACCGTCTTTCTGTTTTATTATCCATTTGCCGTATCTCCTCCCTCTGTTATTTCTTTGGTCTCTTGCGGATCGCTAATCTGACCTGACTTATCAGACACGTTCATATTTGTTGGTGTAAGGTAAATATCACCGCCTTCTCTTGGGTTCATGTCTTCTTTTTCCCGCACTTCATTGGGGCTTAACCAGCCGTTTTGTATGCCCGTCTTGTAAGCATTATAGCGCGCATTCACATCCCCTCTGAGGAGTCCATCCACAAGAAATTTCACGAAATATTTTTCTTTTTCAAAAGATAAAAACAGTTTTCTTCTAATCTCCTGTTCCCAGCAAACCACCCATGGCATTACGCTATGAGTAACAAATTCGATCCCTTGATGTTCAATATTAGAAAAGGTGCTTCTTTCCAGATCGCCAATCATGTGCGGAGGCACGCGGAAAGCTCTCGCAATGTCAGTTACTGAGAATTTACGAGTTTGAAGAAATTGTGCTGTTTCCGGCGGCACAGCGGTCTGATTGTATTTCATGCCCTCTTCTAGAATAATCATTCTGTTTGAATTATCAAGGCCCTGATATTGTTCTTTTATTGAATTCTTAAGACGTTGATAAGGCTCTGTATCAAGCTTTTTAGGATGCTCTAAAACTCCGCCGATCCAGGCACCATTAGCAAAAAATTTATTCCCAAATTTTTGTGTGGCCAGATTCAATCCTATCACTTCGGAAAGCATTTGAAGCGGAGACAGGCCGACAAGGCCGTTTCTGCTTAAAGCAGGGATGTGCAATACCTTGTCTGAAGGTAAAACCGCTGTCGTGCCGTCGGGAAGAAACACATCGTAAATTAAGTTCAAATTGGTGTCCCTTCTTACAACGACATTTTTAGAAAGAAGAGGCCATAGGGCAATAACCCGCGCGGCGTTATCCCGCTGAATCTCAGCGTAGAAGTTTCCATAATGACAAAGCTGGTACATTGCCATTTCTCGAAATTGATAGCTTGTCATTTCAGGATTAGCTTCATAATGTAAAACATTGTATAAAGGGTGAGATATATCAATAAATTTATCTCTTCCATCCTGCTTGTAAACATTTAACGGGAGGGAAGCGATTGTACCGGACAAAATTTTAACAGCCGCGATAACAGCGGACGATTTCATCGCGGTTACTTCGTTTATTTCAACACCTGAATCAGAAGTAACATTTCCAGTCAATATATTGACCAGCCATTTATCGGGATGGCTGATGGTTGAAATCACTTCCATTGCTCGTTTCCCAAAAGCTAATTGAAGCCCAATTTTTTGAAAAATATTCCAATTTTGTTTTTCTTGCATGGAGTTCCTCATATTGAATTCAATAAATAAAATCTATATCTCTATACGAAAATATTTTTAAAATTCTACTGTTTTTATGCCTTCTTTTTCATAAACACTTGGCCCGTTGGCCTGCCTGATCCAGCCATCCAGCGCCATAATGCAGGCTACAACACCATCAATTTTCTCGGTAGATTTTGATTTGTCCGGCTTAATATTCCCGGCAGGGTCTTGCCTTATCGTCACATTATCCACCATCCATCTTAGAACAGGATTACCGTCATGGTGAATACGGTTCTGAAGAACTAAAACTTCAAACTCTTTTGATGGTGTTGACATGCTGGCAAATCCCTGGCCGAACCCGGCTATTTCCACTCCTTCGTTCTGAAGATTCTGGATCAATTGTGATGAGTTCCAGCGGTCAATATTTAATTGCTTCAATTGAAATCTTTCACCGAATTCAATGACTTCCTTCTCAATAAATTTTTGATCGACAGCGTTTCCTTCCGTTGTTTTCAAATACCCTTTCTTTACCCATAGCTCATAAGGAACCTTATCTTTCCGGCTTCGAAACTCAATGTTTTCTTCTGGACACCAAAACTTTTGATAAATAAAATAATGATAATGTCCGCTAATTTCTTGCCTGAATAAAGCGACAAAAGCTGTAATGTCTGTTGTAGAAGATAAATCTAACCCAGCATAACAAACTTCCCCTTTGAATTCTTCTAAAGTATAAATATCCTGACACTCTTCCCAGAGCTCAATAGACAACCATTTTGAATGAGAGGTTACCCATTGATTCAATCTAAGCTGACGAAAAGTGTTGATCAAGGAGGGACGTTCCATAGCCATCCTGAATTCCGCGCGCATTCCCTCGATAGCGATTGTATGTCCGAGAGACGGGTTGGCTTTATACCAATTTTTTTCATTCTTCCAGTCATCTTTCTCATCCATTTCAAAGATTACCGGCAAATAAGAATCATCGTGAACTATCCCATCCCTTACTTTCTTCGCGTAATTATATTCCTCATAACAAATCGAATTTTTATCCATTCCAGCCGTGGTAATCATAAAAATAAGCGGTTGTCGGCGCGCCGCTCCCGCGCCTTGTGTTAATACTTCAAAGAGTTCACGGGAAACCACATGGACTTCATCAATAATTGATGTATGCGGATTTAACCCATGTTTAGTCCCGGTTTCCGAAGACAGAACTTTGTAAGTGCTTTTCGTTTTAGGAACACTGATTCTTTTGGTTGATTCTCTGATTTTGCTTCGTTTCATTAGTTTTTTATTCATTTGTATCATCTTTACAGCAGTATTAAAAACAATAGACGCTTGTTCACGGTCACCGGCAGAGGAGTAAACTTCAGCCGAAGGTTCAAGGTCGGCAAAAAGCGAGAAGAGAGAGATGCCGGATGCAAGCTCTGATTTACCATTTTTCTTCGCGATGAAAACAAATACTCTTCGATATTGCCGTGTTCCATCATTCCGGACCGTACCATAAATTTTTCTGATTAAATCTTCCTGCCAATTAAGAAGCTGGAAGGGTTTTCCGTACCATTGACCGGTTGTGTGGTGTAAATAAAGTTGAAAAAAATTAACCGCACGGTCTGCTTTATCTGAATCATACATATAAACCTCAATCTGCCGATTTTTTATATTCATTCCATGATACTGGAGTACCATTAATGACAACGTCATCTCTCCCCGTAAAATCACACCATCTTTGAATAATCACATCGCAATAATGCTGATCAAGTTCAATGCCGTAACAAATGCGGCCGCTTTTTTCCGCGGCGATCAAAGTGGAGCCGGAGCCTAAAAAGCCGTCATAAACAATATCATTCAAAAGGCTGGAATTTACCAGCGCCCTTTGTATGAGGCTAACCGGCTTCATCGTTGGGTGTTCTTTATTCAAAACTGGCTTCTGGAATTCCCATACATTCGTTTCTATTTCTGAATTATTGATTTCTAAGTATGTTTTGCCATCTTCATTTTTTATTAAATCACGGAAAACATCTCCCACATTTCTCCTTCCCGCCCAATAATGCGAGCTCTTCTCAAACCAGCCGTACAAAATTACCTCATACTGTTTCTGATAATTAGCCCTTCCCAGGGTAAAATGGTTTTTTACCCAAACAATAAAGTCCGAAAAATGTCCTTGATTATCTTGAAAGGCCGCTTTTAAAGTGCTGGATTCCGCTGAGGACATGCAAACATAGAGATCGCCAGTTGTGAAATCACGGACAGCGTTGAAGAAATCTGATAAAAATTGGTGAAATCCATTTCCATTAAAATGATCATTCTTAATTTTCCTTCCACGGACATCCTTATAATCACAATTATAGGGAGGATCGGTGAAAATCATGGCACATTTTCTTCCGTCAAAAAGTTTCTCCAAATACTGACGATCAGTTGAATCTCCGCATAGAAGACGATGTTTTCCCAATTCAATTAAATCTCCCGATTGAATAATGATTCTACTTCCAGCTTCAGGAATTATATTTTCCAATTCTGTATGAAGATTTTCATCTAAAGACAGGTCAATACCAATCTCTTCGAGATCGAGAGAGTCCAGGCCCGTCAATTTTAGATCAATATCCATTTGATTTAATTCAATCAATATCTTTTCCAATTCCTTCTCATTCCAATTCCCGGAATGCTGATTTGCCCGAATATTGATCAATTGTTTCTCTGTCTCGGAATAGCCAATTAGTTGTTTACAGTCTACTTTCATATCCGCATGCAAGGCCGTTACCCTCTGAATTCCGGCAATTATTACATTATTTTCATCTATCACTATTACACCAAAGTCACCTAATATTTCTAAGGATTCCCGAAGATCGTTTAAGCGCTCTTTATTAATCTTCCGGGGATTAATAAATTCCAGCTTCAATTCAGAAACACGCCTTTGGCAGATAACAATTCTTTTCTCCATACCCTTCCTCAAAAAAGTCGTATGATACGACTCAAAGTATTAAAGGCCAAGAAAATCGTCTTCTTCGTCGCCTTCATCCATGTTTATTTTCTTTCTGGCCATTGGGGAAAGACCCAGCCGGTCGGCGCAAGTCCGAACATCTTTCCAGGATTCCCTCGCGATCGCAACTTCCGGACGAACCTGGGTATACCCCTTTGTTCCAACTTTCACCGTCTGACCATTTTCTTTCAAAAAGTATTCCATGCGCATAGCATTGGCATAAGCCAGACAATAATTCGTTAACAAAGCAATATCGAGTTCTGTTATAATGTCCTTACTCTGTAAAAGCGGGATCGTGTCATTCCAATATTTCGAAGCCACCCTATCTTTTTTAATGAGCGGTGGAATAGAAATTTTTCTTTTCTCCGACATTTTCACCTCAAAATTTGACTTACTGTTTTAAAGACCATAAAATAATACCCACCCCTAAAAAATTCTAAAAAATTTCTGCGAGACTAGGCACAACGGTTACTATTAAATCTGGTAGAGATTAGAGACCCCCTCCCTGTCTCCAACCTCCGCCATCTCTTGTTGCCGTTTTTATATCATGGTGTTTTTTACATAAAGCCTGCCAGTTACTTTTATCCCAAAATAAAGTTAAGTTTCCCTTATGGGGTTTTATATGATCTACAACTTCCGCTTTTACCGATAATCCTTTTTTAATACAATCCACACAATAATTGTGCTTACTCAAATATTCCAGACTTTCCATTCGCCAGCGGTAACTATATAGATCGCTCCTGTTTCCGCGCTTTTTGTCGAACTCCGCTTTCTTTTTCAGCTCGTGATCCCTGCAGTAGGCGTGGCTTGCTTCTGCCAGATTTGGGCAACAACTTATTGCGCAGGGCTTTTTTGGTTTGCTTGGCATTTCTTCTTTCCCCCAATATCGTTTCATCCGCCTGCTTTAACCAATCAGGCTGATTTATCTGCGATGTAATCTCTATTCCAATATCAGCGGTATCCTCGGAAGTTATCTTCTGCAATACGCTTAATTCAATATTGCTTTGCGAACCGCTCTTTACTAACAAAGCGTCTGTTTGTAATGATTTCAGTATAATGTAATTTGCCAGTTTCTTTTTTTGCATACTTATCCTTTGAGGATCAAAATTTCCCGTTAATTTAAAGTCATCCTCATCCATCATTCCCCCGGATCGACTTGATCTAAATCCGATAATATCTTTTCATCCAACTCTTTTTGATTAACAGGTTCATTACCTCTACGATAATCTACAAATTCAATCATTTTTACCAGATGACATTCTCGTTTTTGCTGGGACTCTTCAATCATCTGTTTAATTTTTAACAATTCTTCTAACGTTTTGTTTTTTAAACTTTCTTTAATTCTTCCAGACTTTAGCTCCTGATAAATATCATTCAGCAACCCCCGCTCTTTCTCTTGATCCTCTCCAGCGTAGGACTCCATTCGCTCATGGAACTCTTCCATAGGCATAAGGCGAGGACAAATAACAACCTGCTTTGAATTTTGCGCGGCTTCTGGAAATAAATAGGAAACTTCTCCTTCTTTAGGCTTTGGGTATATTTGGAATTCTCTCTGCCAATTGCGCAGGGAACGCCCATCTTTTGGAAGAACGATGCCCAGCTCGTCTTTTATCTTTGTCAACACGCGAGGAATAGCGCTTCCATTTCCACCGCACTCCGCATATATTTCCGTCATTTTACGTTTTTCTTCTTCTTTGTATTTAATAAAGCCCATTGCATTACACTCCGGTTATAAAAGGAAAAGAATACCAGATTAAAGATTTATAAATAAAAACCATGTTCCCTTATGCATTTTTTAACAAAAAACGTACTATTCACAGCGCTATCAAAAACCTTAATTGCATAAAGTGTAAAACAATAATACAAAACATTTTCTATTTCTATATATTTCATAGAAATAATATAATAGCCCAACAAACCTAAAAAACATAAACAGGTTTTCAGCCCCTCTGCGATTATATTTATTACTTTTTCATTTAAACCCTTTGGCATTGGAATTATATTTAGGTTTTTTAGGTATTTGATGTTATAAAACTAACTCTTTATAATATAAAGAATTATAATAAGCATCTTATTTATCAAACATCAAAAACCTAAATACTTATACGAAAAAATCAGTTAATCCTCAATAAAAAACGTGAATAAACAGGATTGCTTAGAAACTTCTTAAGGATAAATGTAAAGATAAGTTGTAAAGGTTTGTCTGCTTAGCTTATTTTTAAAACGAAATCTTCCCCTAAATTTTAGGGGAAGCGGGGAAAAGTTCCCCGCCTGCTTTAAACTGAGTGTTATAATTAGATTTTTTGAAAAAAGCTTGATGAAATTCGGCTCTTTTTTCGGCATCCGTATATTGTTTCTGCCAATGTTCATCTCGAAATTCAATTATAAATTCATAAGACACATTTTCTATTTTGATTCTCCGGTTTTTTGGAATCTTTCTTTCGTTCGTGTTGGCTATTCCAGCACGATAATAGGCATCTGTGATCCGCTGCCTGATAAAAAGATTGACATTGTAGCTTCTTATTTCTACCTTTGAAATCATCATTTTTTCGATAGCAATCATAACTACGTCATTTTTTACATCGCCTCTAATCTTTACCCTTTTTGAAACCACACGCTTGAAGACATCGAAATCTTTATTCGAAATAGTCCCTTTCCGTAAAGACTCAATATAGGCGCATAGTTCGATTTGAGTTACTTTTTTCATCTAAAACCCCGGGTTATCCGCTAATTTTTCCATATCAGCCGGAATAGAATAATCCAATTCATCAACATTCGTCGGTGGAAGCTGATAAGCGTATGGGACATCAACACCTATTGACTTCTTGAAGATCTCATGGCCAAAATTAATCTCAATATAGGTCCCGTTACGCTCTTTCTTTTCTCCCTTAATCCACTGCGTTCTTGAAATATTAGTGTGCTTCACGACAAAAGGGAGGCTATATATTTCTTTCATAACATTTTCCTGTGAATAATCCTTTAACATTTGAGAACTGCGGAAGAAATCAGAAGCGTCAGACAATTTCACATAATGCCTTATAGAAAATACAGCCGGCTCAAATAAAAGATTATTTCTTTCGTCCTTAATAGAATGTTTTTCTTTGATTTCCCTGCGTTTAGTTTCTCCCTGGCTTATTATCAGGGGATTTGCTTCTTTCTCAATAGTAACCGCGCATTCCATCAGAGCGGAAGCCAGGAAGTCAACTTTATTCAATTTTTCACTCTCCGATTTTGCTATAAACTCTAAATATTCTTTCACTTTCATTTTTATCCCGACTGACTCTCCGCAAGCCAGAAGAATTGACCACATTTTGATTATACGGGTACTTTTCAGGTCTAATTTGACGATCTGCTCCTCTATTTCTTCCACCCTTCCCTCAAGCTGGTTCATTTCTATTTTTGATACTTTATTATAAAAATCAATATAAATATCAAGCGCGTTATCCTTCACAAAGTTTTCGAAATCCCTGTAAACCTTATAGTCATACCTCTGATCTTCCTTAACAAAATGAATATTGATCACTCTGGATTCTAAAGCCTCAGAATCCTGCTCAGATTCCAGACTAATAGAATGGTTGGTTGTTATAAAAACTGAATTTCTGATTTGAGGGTTGTTGAGTTTTCCTTCAAGATCGCGGCGCGGGCGGTATGAATTTGAGGCAGCGTCTTTTAGGAATCCCACATAATCCTCAATTGGCCGCATATCGTCAATTAATATCAGCCCGTTAATCCGGTTTTCCTGCAGTTTATACAATTGATGCTCTGTAATCTTTGCCCTGTGCTTTTCAATGTTAGTAATGGCCGATAAAGCGTCTAAAAATGTGGTTTTACCGACTGAGGGAGTCTGGCCGTAGAAATTTAAGGATGGTACTTCGGTAAAGCGTTTCACGAGTTTTTCCCGAAGCATCGCGGTCACAAGAAAAGCGGCCGTTATTCTTGATTTTTCTTTCGTTTTAAAAAGCCTGTCAGATTTTTGAAGAAACTCCTGTATTTTTCCTTCGGGACAAACTTTCGATTTTGAATATTGATCGATCAATTTGGATTCATTCACTCTTTTTAAATTGTACCCGGTTATAAAATATATTTCCTCTCCTGTATCGACTATGTTATCTTTTGCCGAATAATACTGGCCATCTTTAAAGATAAAATCATACCCCGCGAGAAACGAGTTCCCTTCAGTAAAGTTCACGCCGACGTTAGCAATTTTTACTTCTTTGGAATGAGACAAACAGTAAGCATGGAGTACCTGCCGCATCCGGCCGACTTGAATAGCAACACCATGTTTTACAAAATAATTCTGAAGTTTTGTCGCTTCTCCAAAGCGTTCTTCCGGTATGGTTATTAAAAAAGGTTTTGTATTCGGCCTGCGGCACTCCAGCGTATAAAAAGTCTCGTCATCCTGTTTGACTCTATATTTAGGGATGATTACATGCGACGATTGAATCATCGCCCAGTCCGTCTTTTTTACTTTTTCCTGTGTTCTTTTATCCTCTTCTTCTCGATCAATCCGCTGAAACATCTGCCAATCTTTATTAATAACAACAATGGAACCGTCCCAATTAGCCCATTCTGCTTTTCCCTCAAATTTTTCACCATCCTTTTCTTCAATGACAACCTTTCCTTTGTTGAATTTTGAATAAAAATCTTTTTTTACAGCTTCAACTGAAACACCAATTAACCCCGCAAGCTTTGATAGTAATTTTTCTTTTTGTATTTCCGATGGTTCTTTTTTAATAAATTCAAAAGATAAATTCAGGTCTTTTGATAAAAAAACAATTGGTTCTTCCGCCTCACAGCATAATTTTTCAATAGCTGACATTCCTCCTGAAAGGGCTACCTCATCCGGGTCTTTTCCTTCCGGAAGTTTTACAACCATTGTCTTGATTTTTCCGGATAAAGAAATCAATGCGCTTGATGCCGCTTTTTCGCCAGCTTTGTCGGAATCCAGCATTAAAAATATTTGTTCCGCTCCGGATTTTTGTAATAAAACAGCTTGTTTATCCGAAAATGCGGTCCCCATAGCGGCTACGGAAAAGCGCACGCCGGATTGCCATAATCCGATAACATCCATAAATCCTTCTACGAGAATCGCTGTTTTAATGTCGCGAATGGAATGAGAATTTTCATAATAGCCGTATAAAAGAGAATCTTTTTTAAAAAGAGGCGTTTCTTTGGTATTCATATATTTCGCGCGGCCTTTTTGATCATCTAATAGGCGGCCTGAAAAACCTGATATTCTTCCCCGTTTATCCACTATTGGAAAAATAACCCGATCCCGAAATAGGTCGTAAACATCGCCGTTATTATTATGGCCAACCAGGCCACCTGTAGTCAAATCATCAAGATTGAATCCTTTAGCTTTTAAGAATTCAAAAAGCCCCGCCTTCCCCTCGCCCCCAAAGCCAAGTTGAAAAGCCCCAATGGTAGAGGGTGAAAGCGCGCGCCCTTTTAGGTAATTTAAAGCTTTTTCAGTCCTATTCAAAACGGTTTGAAAATATTCAAGAGCAAATTGATTGATTTGAGACAATTTATTGATCAACTCTAATCTTTTATTGATTTCCTTGTTAGCCCCTGAATAATCATAACCAGAGACATCAACACCTGATTTTTCGGCCATATATTTGACCGCTTCCCTGAATTCCAACCCTTTTTTTTCCTTTAAGAGCGTAAAAACATTTCCTTTTGCCTGACAGGAAAAACAGTTATAGACCCCTTTTTCTTCATTTATAAACAGATTTGGATTATTATGATCGTTATGGAATGGACAAAATGCTGAATACTCGCCGGATCTGCCCCGGCGTTCTGTTTTTATACCCAAAGCCTCAAATTCCTCAACTATGGAAATGGCGGAGAGAATTTGATCTATAATCGAATCGTCATATCGCATATTTTTACCTCATAATTCGCTTTATCCGCCTGATACTCCAATAATTTTTTCTGGGAAATTAAAGAACTATAACTGACCATGATTCCATCTTTTTCAACATTGGCGCTGAATATTAACCCAAAATATCTGCCGGTAACAAAAATGATTGTGATAAGGCCCCTCCAGAAATGTATTTTTCTACTTCTTGGCCCAAGAACAATCGTTCATCTTGCAATTAATTATCTGGCTCGTTTCGCCATCTATCCACAACAATTCTAATTCTTCTTTTGCGAAATTAACCGCCATAATTTCCATAACGACCTCATCTACCATGACCAGCTGACTTTTTTTGAATTTATCATTAACAGATACCGCCAGCCCGTCTGTTTTGTTTTTCTTTAGAATGGATTTCGCGTCCAAATCCTTGCCTTCTTTTAGTTCCTGAAGAAGCTCCTTTTTAATTTCCGATTCCTGCACCTGGGCCACAAGTTTAAGTTTCCCTATGCCAATCTGATCAAAATGAGCCATGGCATCCTGGACTAACTCGTCAAAAGGTTTATCTTTTTCATCTAATAAAAGCAGATCAATAGATTTTATTATATCGAAACGGTAAGACCTCGAAATAGGCAAATTTTCATCTGCCCAATCATGGACCCGTCCTTCCAATCCGAATTCTTTTTGATGAGTGTAAATAAAATGCCAGTCAAAAGCCATTTCCACGGTCATTTTTCTGACCTTTGAAAAGGATTTCTCAATTCTGTCCTTGATAAATTCTAAAGGAAGCAATTTCCCGCTTTCAATGTCAAAATAACGCCGTTTGAACCCGCCGTCGTCTTTTTCAACCAGAAGCAGTTGGGTATTTTCGGCGTGATGTTTTTGGCTTGCTTTAATATTAATCTTTAATTTATCAATACTCATAAAATCCCCCGAATTTCACTGACAAACGCACGGTATTCTCTTTCCGGACGGGAACCTTTTGGTAGAAATTCTCCTGTCTGCGCGTATGTCCGGGTAACATCTATTGAATGATGAATCACAGTATCACACACCATCCCCTGGAACTCTTCTTTGATAGCATTCAGCATAACTGCCTGAATATCTCTATTTTCCTCAAAATCAGTGACTAAAATCCGAGCCTCAAATTGTTTTCCGGTATACCTCCCCACTTTCCTGCAAGGCTCAAACCCAGCCAATGTCATGCTAATGGCCCTAGCTGACCATTTTTCCGCTTGGGTTGGAAAAACGATCAAATCGCTGGCTATCACCGCGTTATTGGAAAGAATCCCCAGATCGTTTGGGGCATCGATTATACAGAAATCAAAATCATCTTCTACTTCTTGTAAAAGCTCGAATAAAATAAGTGATTTATTTGGATGTGCCGCCAATTCGACCTCGATTAGCTTCAATTCCATTTCAGATGGGATAAAATAAAGATTTTTGTTTGCCGGGAAAACACACTCGCTTATTGAAATCTCTGACTTCATCGCCTGGTGAATAGTCCTGCCGGTTATTTTCTCAATATCATCAAAAACATGAGATGTTGTGGCAGTTCTTGGATCAATATCTATCAAAAGTGTTTTCCCCTCCTGAGAAAAAATCTTTGCGGCGCTTATTGAACTCGTGCTTTTTCCAACGCCCCCTTTCAGGGAAGCAAAACTAATTGTTTTCACACTAAACCTCCTAACGCCTGTAATCTAAACTGACAGACTTATAATTATTCCAAAGCACCGTTTTAACTATTGTCATTCTGCAATCTCCTTTATAGCTTTAAATATCTGCAAAGCCACCTGTGGCACTATCGCATTTCCTAATCCTTTAATTCTGTCCACCCGATGGGGTATCCTTGCATTTCCTCTACAAATTCCGGACTGAGTCGGCCAGTTATCCCAGCCTGCAATAACATTCCGGGAACAGAATCCCGGTCCTTCTGACTCTCCGGAAGTGTCGCGTTCTTTGCGTCGTTCGCTGTTGGTGTGGGAAGTAATCCCGATACTGCCAGGTCTATTAATCTTGCCGAGTAGGTCTCTCCGCTTTTTCTGGTGATGGTTCTCTTTCCGTTTGTGTTCATACCCCCACCCGTCATTGAAGTTACAGGAGTGGGCAATAATCCAGACCCTATCTCTTCTGTGCGGGGCATTGACGGCACAAGCTGGAACAATAAACGGTTCGCAGGTGTAACCCTCATTTTCCAAGTCAGCAAGCACCTGGTCGAGTGCCAGCCCGATGATGCCAGTAACATTCTCCCCAACAATGAACGATGGCCGCATTTCTCTGATAACTCGTAGCATTTCAGGCCAGAGGAAACGGTCATCTTCCTTGCCTCGTTGTTTCCCGGCGACACTGAAAGGCTGGCAAGGAAATCCGCCGGAAATAATGTCAACTCGCTCAAGATTTTTCTTTCCGACCGTTCTAATGTCTCCATAGCGTTTCACCTCCGGGAAGTTCTTTGCAAGTACTCTCTGGCACCAAAGGTCAATCTCAATCTGCCATTTGTTCGAAAAACCAACCCATTCAGCAGCGAGATCAAACCCGCCGATGCCTGAAAACAAACTACCGTGCGTCATTCCCGTAACCTGATCCACCTTGTATTAAATGCAGGCACTTGAAAGCAGTTTTAAATTCCTGGCTGAAGGTAAATACTTTTGACTGATAAACTAAATCATAATTTCCGAAAAGTGGCTGAACAAATCCTACAGAATCACCCTTTGCTCTATGCCACGCTGAAAGCTTCATCAATGCTAGATTCGGGAAATTGCACCCATCCACATCAATTAAACCTATTTTCACTTCTACCTCACTACAGCCAAAATTAGCTAAAAAGGCTATGTGTTCGCTTCGCCAATCACAAGTTCTATACTTCGCTATCACTCAGCCTTTTGTAACTGCATTTAGCCGAGCTACATTATTTAGCTTTGATATTCGCCCTGATTTTTCAATGCCTGTAAGCATACTTCATACGTTCCTGTACAGTAGCAAGTTAAGTAAATGTAGGCACTATAAGTCCCATCCGAATTTCTTTCAATTCTTACTGCTTTCATAGTGCCCTTCTTTCTTAAGAAAGCAAGTTTTCTCATCAAAAATAAAAACACTCATTCCAAGCTGATGGGCTATTTGACGTTCGAGCAACGCTCCAGACGATTTTATCCAATTCCCAAATAATACGATTCCATCGCACTCTAATAGCTCTAATATATCCGCTGTCAGGTAATCCCTGCGCGTTGGATTTGAAAATATAGAATCTAAATCTTTTCCTATCTTCGCGGGATTGATAATAGCGTGGCCTTGTTCTCTCAGAATTCTTTCCATATTAAAAAAAGCGGGGTAATTTTCTGCGGGCAATCCCGTCATCTTGCTGGATAAATAAAGCTTCATGAATGTCCCCCATTAAATAAATTATCTTCTTTTGATATTCTCTTTTCAGCAATTTTAATGTATTGCGGATTTAATTCGATCCCTACATAATTTCTATCAAATTTCCTTGCTACATTTCCAGTAGTTCCTGACCCCATAAAAGGATCAAGAATTATTCCGCCTTCAGGGCATCCCGCTAAAACACATGGCTCAATAAGCTTTGTTGGGAATGTAGCAAAATGAGCTTCTTTAAAAGGTTTCGTGGCAACGATCCAAACATCCCTCTTATTCCTCATGGCAAAACACTGTTCTTTTTTATTCATAAAATCCCATCTATCATTAAATCCAGCATGCCTTCTTCCATGGCCCCTCTGCTTATCAGAATGTTTCCCATCATAAGAACGGGCATCTTTATAAACTGGGCGAATCCCGTTTCTTTCTGCTGTCGGCGCAGATTTATGATTTTCTTTGACTCTGTTTTTCCTATAATCATCAAAATAAATAGATGGTTCTTTGATCGCCTCAGCATTGTAAAAATATTTTTTAGATTTTGTTAGAAGAAAAATATACTCGTGGGCCCGAGTAGGACGGTCTGTGACACTCTCGGGCATAGGATTCGGTTTGCTCCATATTATATCACTTCTCAAATACCATCCGCCAGATTGCAGGGCAAAGGCCACACGCCATGGAATCCCGCATAAGTCTTTTGGTTTTAATCCTCCACCATTACCTCCGGCCGTATAACTATCCCCTAAATTCAGCCATAGTGTAGCCTCTTTTTTCAATACCCTTTTAACTTCTCGAAACACATCAACCATTTTAGAAACATACTCTTCGGGTGTTTTCTCAAGCCCTAATTGCCCTTCTATTTCATAATCACGTAAACTCCAATATGGCGGGGAAGTTATGCAACAATCAATACAATTATCAGGAAAAGTTTTAACTACCTCTAAAGTATTACCTTGATAAATTTTATTTACTTCCATATATATTTTAACCTCATCAGCTAAGAATATTCCACCTACCTAAAATATTCTTTTGCTAAATTTAACGCTTCATCCAATATTTCATCTTCGATCACATCAAGCGGCCTGCAGTGGCGGCTTCTGGCATAATTATATACATCAATGTGGTATACATTGCTGATCTGGCCAAAAAGCTGACCCCAGGCATAAGAAGGATTTACTCTATTAACTTCAGCCCAGCGTAAAACCAATTTTCGAAGAGTCACCCTTTTTGTGAGGAAATGTTCTTTCATCTGATTCCAAGCCTTTTGTTTTCCCACCAGCGGCGATCGTATTCAATGGCCTCTTTTCTTTTCTTCCAGCCTCGAATATAAGCCCCTTCTTTCATATTCAGCCTGCGGTCCCTGATGGCTTCCAATAGTTCAATTATCTTATCCAGCATAAATTCCCCCTTTATTTATTTGCTTCGTCAATTTCAGCCGTGCTAAAGGTAGTGTGCAGTAATTTATTGATTTCCACTATCGCTTTGTTCAAATTTTCCCGGGAGCTTTTTGATGATTCAAAAACAGAAGAGTAAACAACCCCTAAAATTCCAAGCAACTTATGAATAGTTTTCCCATCCGCTTTTGATAATACAAGAGCTTTCCATTCAACAAATTTCATAACAGCTCCTTCATTGGTATTTAAAAATATTTTCACGAATATATGGCAATAATTCTATCGCGAACTGCCGTTTCTCTTCATCTGACAAATTTAAAAAGAAAGAAACCCCTGGAGCTTCTTTCATATTTAGATAATTCATAATCTTTGTCTTTTCAATAAAATAATACGCTTTCTTTCCCACTACTTTTTTAACGCCGCCCATTTCTTTCCAATGATCATAGCAATAATCAAGAGAACATTTCATAAAAGCCGCTACATCTGATGGCCTCATTACTTCAGATTTTATGCTGATCGATTTTCTTCTCTCAAGCGCTTTTCTTCGCTGTCCCGTTAATCCCATCTTCACCCTCTATCAAAAAAACTGATACAAAACAAAAATGCCCGGAAGCGTGGTAGCGCTCCTCGGGCAAATGCAGCGGATAAAAATATCCAATCACCGTGACATCAAGCAATAAATGGATAAAAGCAATCCGCCGTTTATATAGGGCTACCACCCAATAATTTTAAAACTTCCTATTGACTTTTAATTTCAACTGCATTAGAATGTTTAGGAGGGGAGAACGTTAAAAAAGGCGTTCTCTCCTTTTTTTGTTTCTGGCCGATTACTGATATACAATATTGATATCAATATTGTATATCAGTAATTTTAGTTTGTCAATAGTTTCAAAAAAAATATATATCATAAAGCGATAACAACAATAGAGGTGCAAAATGGATATACAAGAGTTAAAAAAACTAACTAAAAACAAATCAAAAGCTTTCCCAGTCCGTTTAAATCCTAAGCTTTTGGAATTATTCGATAAAGCTTTGGGGCAATCTCAAGAATATTCCTCAAGAAATGATTTCATTGAGTCCGCAATCATCGAATATCTAAAATCCAAAAAAATGTTGTAAATGTTATTTTTTAAATCCATTTGCAATCTATCATTTTCTGGACTAGCCGAGTTTGATCTATCAAATCCATCAGGCCGATTTTTTCTTCTATAAAATCCACCATGATTATTTTCATTTTTTTATCATTGAAAAGCACCGACTGCCCAATTTTAAATTTATCCCGAATAGAAACCTGATCGTTTTCCAAAATAAACCTTCTTAAATCATAAGATTTAATATTAATGCAACAATTATTCCAAAAATAAATTTTCTTTTCAAGTATAGTTTTAACTCATTGTGAATTAAATAAATAAATTTTAATCATTTTTTTGATAGCTCATAATTCTGTCAAATAGCGTCGATAATGTTCACATTCCAATTCATCAGATTTGACAGTTTTTGACATTTTTAAAAAGAGGCCTCATCAATGAAAAAAATACTTATTGTTGAAGACAACGAGATTTGCCAATTAAGTTTTAAGAAAGCTATCGAAAAATCTTACAGTGTTTATACCAGCGGAACAAAGAACGAAGCGCTTAATGTTTTACAAGAACGCAATATCGACTTAATTTTACTTGACCTTTTCCTGCCGGATTCATCCGGCGTTGAATTTCTTAAGGAACTAATCAAGAAATTTAACATTCCTATTATCATAATCACTCAAGCGGATGATCCCACTCTGGCGGCGGAAACCATCAAAATAGGAGCCAAAGATTTCATTTTCAAAACTAAATTTTTTCATAACTCAGAAATTTTACTTAGTAAAATAAATTCCCTATTGAATTACTTTGAGTTAAAAAAAACCTGCGACATTCATTCCGGACAGATTGACTATTATAACCAGAAAGGTTTTATTCCTGATTTGCCCGAATATAGAAACGCTTATTATCAAGCCGAGTTGGCCATGAAAGGCGGCTTGAGTTTATTGATTTACGGTGAGTCCGGTGTAGGAAAAGGTGCTCTGGTTAATAGCATTCATCAAAAAATGTTTCCGGATAAGCCCATTGTGTCCATTGATTGCGGAGCGATACCGCAGAATTTAATAGAATCAGAATTATTTGGTTATAAAAAAGGAGCTTTCACAGGCGCAATAAACGATAAGCCCGGGAAAATAGAATTGGCAAACGAAGGTGTTCTGTTTCTTGATGAGATCGGCAATGCGCCTCTGGATGTTCAGGTAAAACTATTGAGAGTTTTGCAGGAGAAGAAGCTGACCCGGATCGGATCAAATCATGAAATCGATGTGAATTTCATTCTGATATCGGCCACCAACAAGAACTTGTTAAGAGAGATAGAAAAAGAGAGCTTTAAAGAAGATCTATATTATAGAATCAAGCAGATTGAAATCATCATTCCGCCGCTGAGAGAATCAAAAAACGCTTTGAGGCAATTTATTAACTATTTTACCAGATTTTACAATAATAAATACTCTGTGAATTTTATCCCCGACCAATCTCTTTACGATGAATTTTTATTCCGCAGATGGCCGGGAAATGTCAGGGAATTAGACTCGGAAATACAAAAAATAGTTTTCACATTCAGCATCGGGGAAAATTGGAAAATGTATCTAAGCAATAGCCCCCCTATTTTTCAATCAAATACCACAACCCGCGTTGAATTTATCGAAGAAGAAAAAGAGAAGATAATACAGGCCATGAAAAACAATAAATTTAAAGTGGCCCCATCCGCGAAAGAGTTGGGAATTCCCAGGCCGACGCTTTATTATAAGCTTAGGAAGTATCAGATAATTTAAGTTAGGCACAATGATGAAAAATATCTAGGAGTCCAAAATGGCTTTTCATCCTTTTTATCCTTTTTTTGAAGAAGAAATATTAATAAATAGACGCTATATTTATGATGATTATATAAAGGAAACGCTTTCCTATTTCAAATCAATGATTAATTTATTTAAAACAAGATTTCCTTCGAGTCAAATATTTTATAGAGCACAAAAAGGTAATAATTGGCAGAACAATTCAGATCAGAAAGGAAACAAAAAAATACCTATTCCATTTACAAAAGAAAGATTATTTCCTTTTAAGGATAGATCAAAAGAGGGACGAGTAAATCCAAAAGGCATACCTTGTTTATATTTAACTAATAATATTGAAACCTGCATTATGGAGACAAGACCATGGTTTAAAGAAATTTTATCTGTAGCCACATTTACTATTAAAGACGGACTAACTTTCATTGATTTCTCTGATAAATTTATTAAAGACAATCCGAATTATAATAAAATAAATGATGATTCATTCTTGTTGAATTTCTGGTTTGATATTAATGATGCATATTCAACACCATTGTCAAATGATGACGATACAGCATATTATGCTCCCACACAAATTCTTTCTGAATTGATTAAAAATGAAAAATATGATGGTGTAATTTATAATAGTAAATTAGGTTCCGGTATTAATATTGCATTATTTAATATGGAAAATGCAGATTACATTGATTGTAATCTTTATACAGTAAATGAATTGAGTTGCTTTTATTCTGAATTATAACACATTTTCATCACTGCGCCTAACCGGCGGCTATAACTGCGGGTGGACAAATTAGCTTCTTAAAGGAGATCTACAGATGAAAAAAAGATGACATAACCTATTACTTCAATTTATTAAAAGGCAGAGTCGCAGAAAATATTACGGAAGAAATGTTCAATAAATTGGGTTTTACAATAGAAAAATTTGGCATCGAAAATAAGTTGCCGAAAATCACAAATCTTTTAAAAAATTTCGAGAATACGACCACTGTTAAAAAATTACGATATATGCCTGATTTTGTAATATTTAAAGATAATTTTGAGCCCAGGTTTCTTGAGGTAAAGTTCCGCCATAATTCTCTGGTTACTTCAAAACAGATTAACCATTATAGCAATTACCCAAATGTTATTTTTCTAATCTATGACAAAGATAATATTTACAGCTACTACCCCGACTATGAAACAAAAGGATATATAAAGTCTGATATTGTTTTTAAAGATGACCCCGTTTTTGAATTTAATGACATAGAAAAAAATATCATTGAAGGTTTTATTAAAGTAACAAAATCTCTTTACATTAATTTACCCACTAATATTGATGACAGAATTGACAGCTCAGCTAATCCAGCACTCCCGGCAAAGTCACAAAAAAGGTAGTTCCCTGGCCTTCCTGACTCTTGAAGTGGATTTTTCCTTTATGCCGCTGAACTATCTTTTTACATAAAGACAATCCCAGACCAAAAGACTGATATTTCCCGCTTTTTTCGTAGTGCCATCTTTGAAAAATGTATTTCTGGCTGGCTTCCGGAATCCCTTTGCCATGATCCTTTATCATAATAATAATGTCCGCGTTTTTTTGCTCTTGTGAAATTTCGATGGTTTTACCTTCACTGGAAAATTTGATGGCGTTTTCGATCAAATTGTTAAAGACAATTTTTAACAGCAATTCATCGCCATTTACAAAAGAATTGGCCTGTAAATTGTTCTGGATATTTATCCCCTTTTCTTTCATCTTGAATTTATTTGAGGCCGCCACCTCCCGGAATAATAAATCCAGAGATATCCTGCTTTTTTCAATAATATCGATTTTATCCAGCTTTTCAAGGGTAAGATAGGTTTTACTAAATTTATATAATTTGGACATCTCTGATTTAATAGCGTTTAATAGTTCTTTCTCATCCACAGTCAATTTCTCTTTGGAAAGTAAACCCAGCAATGAATATTCGAGACCTTCCGATGTGTTTTTGATTTCATGAATAATTTCGCTGGTCAAATTTTCCGCTTTCTGGATGAGAAGATTCTTATTCAGCAATGAAGCGATCGCGTTGCTGATTCGCTTTATGAATTTGATTTCTTCATAATAGTATGGCTTTAAATTTTTCTTGGGCCCCAAAAAGAGATAGCCTAAGGGCTTGTTCTCAAAAAATATTTTAGAAATTAATGAGGTTTCATGATAATCAAATATCTCTTTGACGTTTATTTCTTTGATAAGCCTCTCCGGGATAATGTCATCATAGTAGTTTTGAATCCACTCAAGCTTTTTAGCCTCTATTTCCACGGTAAAATCCGTTGGGTTTTCAAAGAATCCGGAATAGTTATTTTTATCATTCATTATTAGTAAAATGGTGCCCTCAGCATAAAGGTTTTTTTTTATACTCTCCTGAACTTCTTTCTGCAAACCGGCAACCGTAATCATAGAATTCATTTTCTCAATTAATTGATTTGTGATATTTTCAAAAAACATTTTCTGTTTCAAAGTTTTCCTGTTAATAATAGGCATCACATATTTATCAATGAGAAGATAATACACTGCAGTCAAGAAGCCCCAGCTTATTAATTGGATCGTATCAAAATTGTAGAAATGGAATAAACGGTTAAATATGATTGGGGCCATAAAAACCGGCAAGAACAAGATGAAAATAGACAAAAACCAGAAAAGAGCGTATTGGACCGCCGTTTTAATATCCAGAGCCTGATATTTAATAATCGCGTAGAAAATATAGAAAGCTAAGATTAATGATCCAAAATGAATCCCGTTAACCGAAGGAAAAAAACTAAAACAATAGGGAATGATTCCAACAATAATGATTAAGAAAGCCCCTAAAACGCCGCCAATAATGAAATACTGTAGTTGTTTTTTGTATATTTTATCTTTGGAAATGATAAACTAAAATCCCAGGGTAGTAATAAAAGTATTTCCCAGGGTAACAATAAACGAAAATCCCATACCTGTAATAAACATATTTCCCATAG
>JAGVOW010000020.1 GCA_020052515.1 Brevinematales bacterium
CGCAAATCCTATCTGTATTGGCGAATCTCCGGGTTTGAACGAAGGTTTCACAGGCCGCATAGACAATGTGGCTGTGTATAAAAGGGCAAAAACAGCAAGTGAAGTATCGACCGTTTATAACCAGTTGAGATAAATCAATATTTCAAAATCTTATTAAGGGGCTGTCCTAAAAGGGCAGCCCCTTTCTTGTTTTAATCTATAAAACACAAAAATTGACGGGCAATGGAGAATAATATAAAATCTGATTAGAGGATTTTATGGATAGAGCGAGCGGAATATTGCTGCATCCCACAGCTTTGCCCGGGAAGTATGGAATCGGTTCTCTCGGCGCGGAGGTGCGAGGGTGGATCGAGTTTTTGCATTCCGCCGGCCAGAAGCTCTGGCAAATTTATCCCATTGGCCCCACCGGTTATGGTGATTCTCCTTACCAATGTTTTTCAGCCTTCGCAGGCAATCCCCTTTTAATTGACCCGGAAGAATTGGTAAAAGCAGAGTTGTTGTCCAGTCAGGATTGTGAAGGGGCAGACTTGCCGGATGATAAAGTGGATTACGGCAAAGTGATAGAGTATAAATTTTCCGTATTCAGAAAGGCATATCAAAACTTCAAGCAGAATAATTTATTGGAAACGCCTGACTTTTTATCTTTTTGTCAAAAGCACTCCTTCTGGCTGGAAGATTACGCGCTTTTTATGGCGCTGAAGGGCCATTTTCATGGAAAGCCATGGAATGAATGGGAAGACTCCATTCGAGTGAGAGAAAAAGCGGCGGTCAAAAAATACCAAGGATTGCTTAAAGAAGAAATAGCCTTCCAAAAGTTTATCCAATATACTTTTTCCCAGCAGTGGAAGGCCATGCGGTCTTTCGCCAAGGAAAAATCCATCCGTATCATAGGCGATATTCCTATCTTTGTAGCAATGGATAGTGCCGATGCATGGGCACATCCGGAGCTGTTTCTTTTTGATAAAAATCTGAAACCGATAGAAATAGCGGGTGTTCCGCCGGATTATTTTTCTGCTACCGGCCAGCTCTGGGGCAATCCGCTTTATCATTGGAAAAATTTAAAAAGAACAGGTTATCGTTTCTGGGTAGAACGTTTTCTATCAGCCCTTGAATGTATGGACCTGGTGAGGCTGGACCACTTTAGGGGCTTTGCCGGTTATTGGGCGGTACCGTTTGGGGAGAAGACAGCGGAAAAAGGGGAGTGGAAAGCCGGGCCGGGAAAGCGCTTTTTTCAAGTACTGCAAAGAAAATTGGGAAATCTGTCTATTATTGCCGAAGACCTGGGGGTGATTACTCCTGATGTGGAAGAACTAAGGGATTCTTTTGATCTGCCTGGGATGAAAATTCTTCAGTTTGCCTTTGACGGTAATCCTGAAAACCCTTATCTGCCGCACCATTATTCAGAAAATTTTGTTGTCTATACCGGCACGCACGATAATGATACTGCCAGAGGCTGGTTTGAATCGCTTTCCGATGAAAGTAAGGAAAGGGTAAAGGAATACCTCCAATGTAACGGAAACGACATTGTCTGGAATTTGATAAAACTCGCTTTTTCTTCTGTAGCCCGCTTTGCTATTATTCCGCTTCAAGACGCTCTTTCCCTGGGAAGTGAAGCGCGGGTCAATAAACCAGGAGAACCTTGCGGCAACTGGCAGTGGAGAATGCCGAAGGGGTGTCTGACAGATGAACTGGCGGCTCGACTGAAAAAGCTTTCTCAAGTATATGGGAGATTATATAACTAAATCATATTCTTCTACTGGTACGCTCATAACATTTGCCGGCTTCTTTCTATCTGAATTAATCTCAAAGAAATCTTTTTCAATTTTTTTCAGTACTTCGGCTTTGAAGTATCTTTCTCCGCAGAATTCGCATACTTCACATGGAACATTTTCGACAATCATTATTTTATTGTAATATTTGTAAATATATTCTACTTTGGCTTCTTTAAGGTTTTTATTTCCACAGAAATTACACTTTTCCATATTTACCTTCCTCTTTCATAAATATTCTTGAATTTTGGCGGCGACGGTATATAAACAGTTATTATTACTAACCAATCTTTACGCTTGCCGCAAACTGCGTGAATTGGTTTCCCGCTATCGGAAAATCCAGCTATAAGTACGCTTTCTCCTCTACTGGTTTCTTTATATTCCTCTATTATTCTACTGTTTACAATTGCCGTTTCTACTTCCGCGATGGTTAAGCACTCGTTTTTCATAACCCTTTCTTTAATCTATTCTATTGTCATATTTATAAAGCCTCAATATTATTGTACTTTCACATGTAGGAAAAAGCAAAAATTTTTACCATTTTGCAATTTTGTGTTACTATTAATAGTATTGAAATCTAATACGAAATGAGGGGTAAATTTTATGGGAAAATTCCTCTCCTTATCAAGGAGAATGATTTGGTAGAAAATAAGGAAAATTTCCTTGAAACAATCTATTCTTTCTTTGACACCAAAGGATTAATAAGTGATTTATCCTCCGCTCAAACTGTGGAATGCGGTTTGCCGATCGGAGCCTATCCCTTTGTCTTGAAGCGTTTTCATGAGTCTGGCTTTACTCCGTTTTACTTAGCCTGGGATGAGCTGGAAGCGGAAGAGATTTATGAAAGCCTGAAATCTATTGGCGCGAAGGCGCTTTTTTTTCCTGATATTGACGCTATTCCTTTTTCCAATGTTTTTCCCTCATCGGACAAGCTTTGTGACCGTGTCCATACGCTTTTTGAACTCCAGCAGGGAAGGCAATTTATTGTTGTGATGACCATCGAGTCGCTCCTGAGAAAGCTGCCGCCGGTTCACTTTTTTGAGAAGAGCCTTTTTGAACTTCAGACAGGTAAGGCCCTTCATCTCGAAGAGGTGTCGAGAAAATTGATTGAAATGTCCTATATCCGGGACCACAAAGTCGTTTCTCCGGGGACTTTTTCGATTCGGGGAGACATCATTGACATTTTTCCTCCTAACACAAAAGACGCGATCCGCATCAGCCTTTTTGGCGATGAAATAGAAAGCATAAAGTTTTTTAATCCTTTGAATCAAAGGACAATCGATCCGCTTGACTCTTTCACCCTGATCCCGGCCAGTGAATTTGCTTTTGAGAAAGAAATAATGGAAGAAAAAGACCGAGAATTTCTGAGCGAGAGCCATATTCATTCGCATTTTGTCAGATTTTACAAAAGCTTTTCTTCTATTTTAGATTATTCAAAGGGCAATAATCTCTTGTTCTACCGGGAAAATGTTCTGGAGAAAGAAAAAGACCTGGTTTCCCGTTATTCCTATCGAGAGAAGGGCCTGCCTTTCCTTCTGGATTCGTTTGAGCCGGTAGTATTGTCCCAAAAGAATCTAAAAAAGCTGTTGATTAAGCCCGCTTTTCAAAAAAGCCTCTCGCCTTCCGTCAGCATCACAAATCCTCCGGAATTTGGAGATGGTTTTTCGCGTTTTGTGGCTGATGTGGATAGGGTTTATCTGGCCAATGGGTATCGCATTTTTATCCTGGTTGAGTATGAGGATCTGGCCAGAAGGCTTTTGTCCATATTAAATAATCTCAAGCCTGTTTTAATCAAAAAGGAAGACGATATCCCGGAAGGGCAGAATCTTTTTGTGGCTATCCTGCCTTTTGAGCATGGCTTTGAACTAAAAACAGCGGAAACAAAAATTTTGGTACTGACGGAAACCGATATCAGCGGGAAGAAGCGCCTTTTCCGGAAGAGGATTCGCCAGATTGACACCATTTTTGAGGATATTGAGGAGATTGAAGTAGGGGAGTACGTTGTTCATTTGAATTACGGCATTGCTGTCTTCAAAGGCATTGAGCGGGTGCATGTGCTGGGAAAGGAAAAAGACTATATTTTGCTGGAATACGCGGAGAGAGAGAAGCTTTTTGTGCCGCTGGAACAATCCAACCTTATTGGAAAATACATTGGCGGGGCCGCAAAAAAGCCGCTGCTGGATTCCCTGGGCGGGAAAAGCTGGGCCAGGAAGCGCGACAGAGTGAAAGGAAGCATCGAGGAGTTCGCGAAAAAGCTTGTGGCTGTTTACGCGAGAAGGGCCGCTTTATCGGGGCATGCGTTTGCCGGGGATACCATCTGGCAGAAGGATTTTGAGGACCGTTTTGAGTATATTGAAACTCCGGATCAGGTCAAGGTGATTGAAGAGATCAAGAAGGATATGGAACGGCCAAAGCCGATGGACAGGCTTCTCTGCGGGGATGTCGGCTTCGGGAAGACTGAAGTGGCGATGCGGGCGGCTTTCAAGGCTGTTATGGACGGTAAGCAGGTAGCCCTCATTGCCCCTACGACGGTATTGGTGGAACAGCATTATTATACTTTCCAGGAGAGGTTTAAGAATTTTCCGGTTAAAATTGACTCTGTTTCCAGGTTTACTGAACCAAAGAGATTAAAGAGTATTTTTGACAGCCTGGCGAATCAGAGCATTGACATTATCATCGGGACGCACAAATTGTTTTCGGAACAGATTCATTTTCATTCCCTTGGGCTGGTGATCGTGGATGAGGAGCATAAATTTGGGGTAGGGCAGAAGGAGATATTAAAAGAGCGCTATCCTATGATTGATTTTCTATCTCTTTCCGCGACGCCTATCCCGAGAACTATGAATATGGCATTGGCATCTCTCCGGGATATCAGCTTGCTTCAAACGCCGCCGGATATGCGTATTCCGGTGGAAACTTTTGTCTCCGATTTTTCGATGGACCTTGTTAAGTACGCTATTGCCCAGGAATTAAAGCGGGGCGGCCAGGTTTACTTCGTTCACAATACGATTAAGCGGCTCAAGGAATACGCTTTCCTGATTGAACAGATGGTTCCTTCCGCAAAAGTGACCACGGGCCATGGGCAGATGGATGAGGAAGAATTGGATGAAGCCTTTATGGGATTTGTCAAAGGGACCTACAATGTCTTTGTCTGCACCACCATTATTGACTCCGGGCTGGATATCCCGAATGCCAATACGATTATTGTGAGCGACGCGCACCGCTTTGGTTTGTCCCAGCTTTATCAATTAAAAGGCAGGGTGGGCAGGGCCAAGAAGCAGGGGTACGCTTATTTTCTTTATCCGGAAAATAAAATACTGACTGAAACGGCGCAGAAGAGGCTTTTTGTGATTAATGAATACACAGACCTGGGGGCGGGTTTCAATATCGCTTTACAAGATTTGGAAATCCGGGGAGCGGGGAATGTACTGGGCCGGGAACAACATGGCAATATGATCGCGGTGGGTTATGACGTCTATATGCGCCTTCTGCGGGAAGAAATTGATAAGCTCAAGGGTAAATTTCACGAAAAAGTGGAGACGCTTATTGATTTGAACTACGATGCCTATATTCCTGATTCTTATATTTCCGATAGCCCATCCAAAATGGAAGTGTATAAGAAAATCCTTTCTGTGCAGAATGAAGATGAAATCCGCCTTCTTTCAGAAGAATTGACAGACCGTTTCGGCAAAATTCCCGCCGAAGTGGTTACGCTTTTCGAAATATCACGTTTGAAAATAAAGGCGCAAAGCCTGGGGATTGAATCGATCATGGAAAAGGGAGAAACCATCGAGATGGTTTTCTCCGCTTTTTCGAAGGTGGACGCAATGAAGGTGATGGAAATCAAGAAGCAGGGAAAACACCCTCTCACTATAAAACCCTATGAGAAAAACAAAATTTTCTACCAGAGTTTTGACAGCGGCATAGACATTAAAGTAAAGAGGCTTTCTTCTTTCTTTGATGATATTTTGGAGAAATAGCCGGAACATTTCGCTGACTACACTGTAATATCAATATTATTAGCCAATTCAAAAGCTACTAATGCAGAATGATCGGTTTCTGATCTTTCTGCGTTTCCAGAGATTTCCTGGACTTTTAAATTGTTTTCGCGAATGCTATTCTTCTCATCAATTAAATTTTTTATTTGTGTAATACTTAAAGAGGATCCAATATCAATTATTGCCATATAAAGCTCCTTTTTTCATTAGAAATTATTATTAACTAACCTCCTTACTTAAGTTAATAATTATATTGGTTAAAGTCAAGGTGCTTACCCGTTCTCTCCAGGCTGGATAGGGGAGAATTTTACCTTTCAAAGCTTAAGAGTGTCACATCATCGTTAAAGCCCTTTTCCCCGCTCCACTTTGTGGCTTTCTCCAAAAGTGCTTTAGATAAATTTGAAACAATACTGGCAGCCATCTTCAGAAAGTCTTTGTCAAAAGAATCAACGTACTGCTCGCCTTTTTCATTCTTTGCTTCATAAAGGCCGTCCGTGTAAAGTAAGAGCCGGTCACCTTCTTTCATTTGGATAGACTTGCTTTTGTATTCTGCCTCAAACATTCCCAGAATGGGATCTTCTGTGGAAAGCTTTTCCAGCTTGTTCTCGGCCTTTTTGTAAAAGTAAGGTTCTGTGTGCCCGGCGTTGGTGTACTCAATGACACTGCTCTCCGGGTCGATTTTCAGCACAATACCGGTGAGATAATAATTGCTGTCCAAAAGCTCGCTAGCGAGCTTTTTATTAAAAGTAGTGCAGATTTCGGCAGTAGAAAGATTTTCGGAAACAATGCTGTTGAACAGGCTTTTTGCCATAGTCGTGATGAGCGCAGCCGAAACTCCATGCCCCGATACATCGCCCATAAAGAGGTAATACTGACGGTCGCTTACTTTGACCAGGTCATAAAAATCCCCGCTGACTTCGCTGAAAGCATGGCGTTCGAGGAAGAGGGAAATATTCTTTCCCAGCTTTTGGGGTAGTTTGCCCATGAGGCTTTCCTGCACCGCCTGGCCGATCTTGAGCTCGTCTGTCATTTTCTGGTTTTGCTTTCTTACAATTTGCCGATTTAGAAAGTCCTGTTTTTTAAGTCGATAAACAATGGCATGCAGGATGATACCCGTAATCATATAAATTGGTGCATTAACTACCAGGTGCATAAAGCCACTGCCGCTGGAAAAATCTATCGTATTGTTAAATAGAATATTAAAAAAGAAATGAAGGGGAAACATAAATAGCATAAATATTGTTGTGATTAAAGTTTTTGAGTTTGAGAAAGAATAAACAATAATAATAGTTGCTGTTGCTAACGTGGCCATTCTGACATCATTGCCTACCGCGGCACTCAGATAAGTGCCGTAGTATATAGAAAAAGCTAGAGCGGTCGTACTCATCAGCAGGCGGTATTTTTTCAGGAAATTCACTTTTGTCAAAAGAAAAAGTGATAAAAAAACAAGAGGCAAGCCAATTCGGGCAAATATAACCAATTGAAAATGGGAAGCAATAAAAGGGGTGTTTAAGTCAACCAATATCAACAATAAAGAGACGGGGCTAAGAATCAGAAAAAGATTTTTTGAGACTATAGCTCCTCTCTCATTCATTTCGCCCTCAAAAGCTGGCTTGTATTTTATGAACAATTCCTTTTCCTGTTTCTTCTGCTCGATCCGGTTCATAAAATCCCCCCATGAAATTTGAGATTTGTCAAAATATTTTTGGCTTATTCCGCCTCACCCCGGCCTTCGGCCACCCCTCTCCAGGCTTGGAGAGGGGCCGGGGGTGAGGCGGCACTTATATTCTACCACAAAACATTAAATCCGCAAGGAAATTTTTGTTTTGGTTAAAAACAAACCGTTTGAATATTTGACAAAAGCCCATTTTTATTAGAAAATATTATGAAAAATTTCTAGGGGGAGTTATGCCTAAGGACAATGGCCTTCATATTGATGAAAGCATGATTGATACTGTTTTAGCCGAGGATATTAATTTTCAAGGCACCATGAAATTTGCCAAATCACTCATGATTAAAGGCAAATTTGAAGGGGAAATTGACGCGAGCGGGCATTTGATCATTGGGCCGAACGCCGCTGTCAGCGCTACCATAAAAGCAGGTGTGATCACAAATTATGGCCAGATCAACGGCAATGTTGAAGGCACAGAAAGAGTCGAGCTTTTTAATAACGCGAAATTGATTGGTGATATCAAGACTCCCGAATTGATTATCGAAAGCGGCTGTAATTTCAACGGAAATTGTATTATGTCTGAGAAGAAAGGCGTTGCGGCCCCTTCCTCTTCACCAACCGCTTCCCAATCGCAGGGCGCTCAATCTCAATCCAATCAAGCAGCATCGCATAAAAGATAATTCGAATTGTCATTCTGAGCCCTTCGGCTTCGCTCAGGATAAGCTCCGTTCTGGTATATAAAAGAGTTATAGATTCTTTACGGAGCCTGTGCTGAGCGTTAGTCGAAGTGTTCAGAATGACAGAAAATGTCCTTTCTGAACATCCTTTGTGAAGCTGAGGTTAACAAAGTTCTAATCTGTTTAAAACCAATCTAAAATCTTCCGGTAAGTTTGCTGTTATTTCTCTTTTCTCGTTTGTAAATGGACAGATGAATTTGATTTTCCAGGCATGGAGCATCTGCCGCGGGATTTGTTTCATGAAATCGCTTTTCGGCTGAGTTTTTCCATACTCTTTATCTCCCAAAATAGGGTGTCTAATAGAAGCTAAATGAATACGGATCTGATGTTTACGCCCGGTTTCAATGGAGATTTCAAAGTAAGAAAAGCCGTTCTTTTTATTTATGAGCTTAACATGAGTCAAAGCATTTTTTTCTTCTATTTTTTTCTGAATGTTTAGATTTTCGAAAGCTGCTCCCCCAGAGGAAATAGCGAGATAAATTTTCTCCACACTCTTCCCCTGCCAGAGCTGTTTGTATGCCTCAAAGGCTGAAGCGCTTTTCGCATAGAGGATAACGCCGGAAGTGTCTTTGTCCAGCCTATGAATAGCTTGAATGGAATTCAACTCGCGCAGTTTTTTTAAAGCTCCTTCTAAAGACGCCGCACTCTCATTCGTCAGAATAAAAGGAGGCTTATTAACAGCCAGGATCCAGTTGTCCTCGTAGATAATAGAACTCTTGCTAATTGGCTTTTTCTCTGGAAGGGGAGAGTGAATCTCTACCATGTCTTTCGGTTGAAGAAGGTGGTGTGCCATCCAGATACGTTTACCCTTTACAAAGACTAACTTTTGATCCAGCAGTTCCTTTGCCTTTTTTTTTGATGTGCCAAGATTTATTGATAAAAAATCGATTAATCGGATGGGTGTTTCAATCTTCCACCGGTTCATAAAAGGAGTTTTTATGCCTTATCCTTTTCAAATCCAAGAGACAATCCAAGAATAACGGTGACAATGCCCGCTACAGTCAGCGCGATAGAGAAAAAGGCGTACAAACCATCATAATTAGTTGTGATAAAAGAAATAAGAAAAAAACTGAAGTAAGTGAGAAATATGCCAATGCCTACTATGATCCAGTTTGATTCCTTCATGAGTGTCTTTTTCATAAAAATTTCCTCCAACGCAAAGTAGTATTATAAAATAGCGGCTGGATTAAGTCAAATCAAATAAAAGTTAAAAAACAGAGCATAAAACCTTGACATTTTTTCAATTAACTGATTATAATTTATTCAGGAAAGAGCTAGGTGGTGGTGAGATGTCAAAAAATAAGGAAGTAAAAGCACTCCGTTTTTACAAAGGGTTCTCTGAAGAGCATGTTTATAAAACAGACCTTTCTCATACAGGGTGGCTGATTTTGAAATTTTTCATCTATGGCTGTATGGGGATGGTGCTTGAGATATTTTTCACAAACTTTGCCCGAATGGCCTCTCTTGTCCCGGGTATTGGGAAGATCGTAGGAAGCTTCGTGAATATGTCTTTTCCAGCCGGTATTCCTAATCCGATGCCTTTTCCATGGCGGTTTATGTTTGCTTATTCTTCTTTGTGGATGATATTGGTTTATGGCAGCGGGATTTATTCTATTGAAATACTTTACTTTTATTTGAAAAAATTATCCATTTTTTTACGCGCGGCTTGTTACGCGGTCGCGGTCATGCTGATAGAATTTATCTGGGGATGGATTTTCCGTTTGATCCTGGGTGATTTTATCTGGCGTTATGACTATGGCCTCATTACTACTACCCCCTCTATATTGCCTTACTGGCTTTTCGCCGGTGTAGCCGCTGAGTTTGTTGTGAAGAAAATGAGTGAAAAAGATCTCGAATACGCTTTCCGGACAAACTATGAAATTCCGCTTCCGCTATTATTAAAAAAAACTGTAACACGTAAAAAATAAGGGAAGCTCTTCATTAAGGATAGGCTAGAGAGATGTTGAAAGGAATCCAGAACAAGAATTTCTTTTTTTCATTATTTATCTTCTTTATCTCGTCTTTGTGCCCTCCGGGTTTTGGGCAGAATAACGTTATTAAAATAGAGGAAAGATTAAACCAAACTAATGTGACCTCTCAGATGGAATGGCTGGAGGACAAGAAAAAAAATTTTTTTTTAAAAGAAATTCTTTCTTCTTCTTTTTCTCATCCCTTTCTTAAAAGTAAGTCTGACAAATTCAACTTCAGCTATAATTCTTCAGCCTATTGGTTGCATTTTGTTTTATCAAATGATTCCGCGATTTCTAGAAAAATCTATCTGGAGACTGATTTCCCCTGGTTTAAAAGCATAGAATTGTATCTTCCTGATTCGACAGGAGGGTTTGAAGTCAAAAAGACAGGATTTATTTACCCTTTTTTAGAAAGGGAAGTTTATCATAGAAATCCAATGTTTATTATAGAAAGTGCGGCCGGCGAGAAAAAAGAAATTTATGCCCGTGTGGAAGGGTGTCCTCTGAGATTTTCCGTCTTTCTGTCATCTGAAAAATCTTTTCTTGAAAACAGGGAAAAAGAATATTTTGTCTTTGGTATTTTCTATGGGATTATGGCTGTTATGATCCTTTTTAATTTGTTTTTTTATTTTTCTATTAAGGATTCTGTTTTTCTCTGGTATATCGCTTTTATTGCTTTTTTAGCTTCTCTTCAGCTTTCCATTAATGGATATGGTTTTCAATTTCTCTGGCCGAAATGGACCCATTGGAATTATCTCAGTTCCAGTATATTGCCGGGTTTGAGTTTCTTTTTCGGCATTTATTTTACTAAATACTTTTTGAATACACAAAAGAAGCTGCCCGGGTATAATGCTTTGCTCAATGGTTTTATGGGACTATCTCTATTGGAAGCATTTCTGCCTCTTTTTTACGGCTTTCCTTTAATTTATACGATTAATATGGTTTTGTTAAATGCCTTGATGCTGGGAGCGCCATTGTTATCGCTTTTAGTCGCGGCAGTTTCTCTAAAAAAGAAAATCAAAGAAGCTCGGTATTATTTGATAGGTTTTGCTATGCTGGCGCTGGGTACCATGGCCTATGGAATGAAAGAAATGGCGCTTTTGCCCAGTTGCTTTGTTACAGAATACGGCCTGCAGATTGGAACGGTCTTTCTGGTAGTCTTTCTCGCAATGGCTCTGGGAGACCGTATTAGTTTAATGAAAGAAGAAAGAAATCGGGCACAGCTGGAACTGATAAAAGCGGATGAAAGGGCAATTGAGAATCTCAGGAGAAAGGATTTGCTTAAGGATGAATTTCTGGCAAATACGAGCCATGAATTGAGGATGCCTTTGAGCGGCATTATAGGAATTGCTGAGACTTTAGTGGATGGGGCAAGCGGTGATTTGAACGAAAAATCAAAAGAAAATCTCTCCCTGATTATTAACGGGGGAAATAGACTGATCCGGCTGATAGACGATATGCTTGATTTTTCTCAGATCAAGTATGGAGACCTAAAATTGGATATAAAAGAAGTGGACCTTTATGCCGCGGCGGATATTGTGCTGATGCTTTCGAAGCCGCTCATTATGAATAAAGGGATCAAACTTTTAAACAAGGTTTCACCGGAAGTCCCGCCCATTAGGGCTGATGAAAACAGGCTTCAGCAGATCCTTTTTAATCTGGTTGGAAACGCGATCAAATTTACACATCAGGGCAGTGTGGAAATTTCCGCAAAAGAAGATGGAGAGTTTTTAGAGATCAGTGTAACAGATACAGGAGTGGGGATTCCGCTTTCACTACAGGAAAGTATTTTTGAGTCTTTTGAAAGAATAAACGAGACACAGAAGCTCAGAACGAGAGGGTTTGGACTTGGATTAACCATTACCAAAAAATTGGTGGAGATACTGGATGGAAAAATTTGGGTAGAATCCGAAGAGGAAAAAGGGTCAAAATTTTTCTTTACTCTGCCTCTTTCTGACCAGGCTTTAAGAGAAAAAAGGAAAATTGTTTCACAATTTTCTGAAGAACTTCCTCTCGAAGAAAAACCAGGGTTGGTTTTAGACAATTCAGCCCAGGATGAGGAAACAAAAAACTCTATTAAGAAAGAAAAATCGGATTCGGCTAAAATATTGATTGTGGATGATGACCCGGTGAATGTGCAGCTTCTCACTAATCAACTTTCGATACAGAATTATGTAATTTCTCATTCCTTCAGCGGGTTGGAAGCTCTGGAAAGATTGGAAAGTGGCGAAAAATTTGATCTGATCCTGCTGGATGTGTTGATGCCGAGGATTTCGGGCTATGAAGTATGTAAAAAAATTCGGGAGAAATTCTCTCCTAACGAGCTCCCAATAGTGATATTAACCCCCAAAAATTTGATTACAGACCTGGTTGCCGCTTTTGAAGCGGGGGCCAATGATTTATTAGTAAAGCCTTTTGATAAAAGGGAGCTTTTGGCAAGGGTAAAAACGATGCTTCGAATAAAACAGGCCTACTTAGAGCACCAAAAGTTTACGATTATGGAAAAAGAGCTTTCCATTGCTGAATTAGTTCAGAAACAAATCCTTCCTACAGAAAATCAGTTTAAGAATTTTAAAAACATTGAAATAGAAGTGAATTATCTTCCTAAGAACAAAAAGGTAGGCGGAGATTATTACAGCGTTGACCAGCTTGATTCTGATACTATTTCTATTATGGTAGCGGATGCTTCAGGCCATGGGATTGACGCGGCTTTGTCTACTATGCAGCTGGACGTTTTAAACAAGCAAAGCCTCCGGATTATTCAACCGGATGAGAGGCTTGCTTATATCAATCATTTTTTTGATTACGAAATTAAATCACGCAATTTTTCAACCGGGTTTATATTGAATATTGAAAAAGATAAAGTTAATTATTCTTCCGCGGGCCATATCGCACAGTACCTGCTCAGAAAGAAAACAAAAGAAATCGTTTCTTTGAAAGCAAAAGGAAGGCCATTGGGGACGTTTATTGATTCTCAATATGAAAGACATGCAGATGCGATCAATAAAGGCGATATTATTTTATTGTTTACAGACGGCCTGATAGAAGAATTTAACCCGAAGGAAGAAGAATTTGGAGAAGATGGCCTCTACTCAATGATTTCCGATGTCTTGAAAAACGAAGATTTTCCTGTGAATATTAAAATTTTGAGTGATTCTATTGTATGCAGAATGGATGCTTTCAGGGAAGGCGCGGAGATTAATGATGACGTGCTTTTGATTGGGATTAAGATTTTGTAGGGATCTATCAAATAAATCTCCCTTCTTGATTTTGACAAGAAAATAGTTGTCTATTAAAATTTAAGCGCTAATACCCCCCAACCCCCTTTAAGGGGGTTGGGGGCCAAGGAGAAAACTTATGTTCGCGTTTCTGCTCCATCCGAATATAGATCCGACACTTTTACAGATATGGGGGCCTCTGGCGATTCGCTGGTATAGCCTGATGTATATTGTGGGTTTTCTATTTGCTTATTCCTATTTTTATTTTTGGATTAAGAAAGACAAAATCAAAATGACTCTGGATGACCTGGGCGATATTATATTTGCCGGTTTTCTGGGGGTACTGCTGGGTGGAAGGCTGGGGTATGTGCTTTTCTACGATCTGGCGAATAATATCAGGAATCCTTTGCATATTTTTTTTGTCTGGCAGGGCGGAATGTCTTTTCATGGCGGCCTCCTCGGAGTCATGATTTCGTTCTGGGTCTATTCACTCATAAAGAAAAAGAATGTTTTTGATTTGATGGATTTAGCGGCTATTCCTACAGCGGTAGCTCTGGGTTTAGGCCGCTGGGGCAATTTTGTCAATCAGGAGCTCTGGGGCAGACCGACGGATGCTCCATGGGGAGTCATATTCCCCAGCATTCCGAAAAGCAAGCTTTTTCCCGCGAGCGAGCCCTGGGTGAGAGAAATGGCGAATAGAACAGGGCTTTATATATCGCCTTCGGAGCCATTAGTCAATCTGCCGAGGCACCCTTCTCAGATTTATGAAATGCTCCTGGAAGGGTTGGTTCTTTTCCTTGTTTTGTATGGGATGAGTAAAATCAGAAAATTCTCAAGAGGAATTTTAGCTTCTACTTTTTTAGTGGGCTATGGCATTTCGCGGTTTATTGTTGAATTTTTCCGGGAACCGGATGCTCATATCGGCTATTTGATCGGAAATTGGTTTACAGAGGGAATGCTTCTCAGTCTTCCGATGGTGCTCGTAGGGTTCATTGGTCTTCTCTACTTTTCAAAGAAAAAGCAGAGGAATGAGCTGTGGGCATAATTCATGAGTTGTCTTACAATACCATTGTCAAGATAGCGGCGGGAGAAGTCATTGACCGCCCTGCTTCGGTGGCGCGCGAGTTATTAGACAATTCAATAGACGCGAACGCCAGTTCTATCAGCATTCATTTGTCCCATGGCGGCAAATCTTACCTGGAAGTGCGGGACAATGGCTCCGGGATGGATAAGGAAGACCTTGAAATATGCTGGAAAAACCACACAACGAGCAAAATTTCCGCTTTTGAGGATATTTATGGCTTGAATACACTTGGTTTTCGCGGTGAGGCCCTTTCCAGCATCGCTGAAGTCGCGGAATTAAACATTCTGTCAAAGAAGCAAGGAGAGCTTTCCGGATACAACCTATCTGTAAAAGACGGAAATTTTGTTTTTCTGAAAGAAATGGGGATCAATGCCGGGACAACCGTGATTGTTAAAAATCTGTTTGACAATCTTCCTGCCCGTAAAAAATTTCTGCACTCCGATTCAGCGGAAATGAAATTGGTGGATAAAGAGATTGTCAAAAAAGCCATGGCTTTTCCCCATGTCAGTGTTGAACTCTTCCACGAAGGCAAAAGAAAATATATTTCTCCCTCTCACGCTTCTTATCTGGAAAAAATCGCTGATTTCTTTCCGGATGCTATTGATTCGCTTGTCCCTGTGGAAGCCCTTCATGAAAATTTTTCTATCAGGGGGTTTGTCTCAAAGCCCATCTTTATTCGACCGAGCCGCTTGTACCAGATGCTTTTTGTCAACCATCGCGCTGTAGAATGGAAAAACTTCTATTTTGCTATTTCACATGCTTACGGAAATCTGATTCCAAAGGGGCATTTTCCAGCGGTATTTATTTATATAGAAATGGACCCCGGCTCCTTAGATGTCAATGTCCATCCTATGAAAAGGGAAGTTCGTTTTCAAGATGAATCGAAGGTTTCTAAAGCGCTTCAGGAAGCAATTCATCAGGCGATAATAGGGGATACCGGTGTTTTTGAGCCCGAAGAAGCACAGATGTGTTTTAGCCCCTTCGAAAAGAAAATCAGCCGGGCAATCGGTGATTTTATTTTTCACCAGGAATTTTCTCCGCCGAATCCACCGAACTATTTTAAACCCAATCCTCAAGGGCAGGAACTTTTTGAAGGCGCTGAGCCCAACAAAGACTTTTCTTTATCAAGGAGCCGTTTTGTAGGAAGTGTTTTTCAGACTTATCTGCTTTTTGAAGATGGAAATCAACTCTTTTTTATTGACCAGCATGCCGCGCATGAAAGAATCCGCTATGAGAAACTCAAAGATTATTATCAGAATCATTTGCTATCAGGGCAGGAGCTCTTGATGCCTTTGACTATCCAGGTCCCGCTGGGTATTTTGGAAGATTTTACCGAGAATCTGGAACTGCTTTGTTCTATGGGTTTCGAAATCGAATCTTTCGGCCAGAACAGCTTTGTTGTCAGAAGCGCGCCTTCTTACATTGATTACAACGATGTCCAGAGTGTTATTCTGGGATTTATGGAAGCGCTGGAAGAGAACAAGAGCGCCCATTCCGCTGATTTTGTTGACAGCGCTTTAAAGCAGATGGCCTGCAAGGCTTCTGTGCGCGCGGGGAACACAGTTTCAAAAGAAGAAGCGTATTCTTTGCTGGAAGAATGGGAGAAGACACCAAACCGCCTTTCCTGCCCCCATGGGAGGCCAGTGATTTTTACTTTTTCAAAGAAAGATATGGAGAAACAATTCAAAAGAACAGGGTTTTAGCCTACTAAACACACAAAGCATTTCAATTGTATATCCTACCTACAGTAGGATAAAAACAGTACTAAAAGTATCTGTTTTTAAAAAAAAGTTAGTGTTATAATAAGGGGTAATTTGGCATAGAACAGAACTTTGTGCAGAAAAAAATGCAGAGCAATTTTTTTCTTATAGGAGAAAAGAATGGAAAAAATCAATGATACGGGCCGATTTTTAGTACGAACACTTTTTGCCTGGGTGGTTTTTACAGGGGCATTTTTGCTTTCAGGGTGTTCCGGGCAGATCCCAGGGATTAGTGTTCCTAATAGTTCTAGCTCTTCTTCCTCCTCTGTTTCGAACGAACTGCTTCCCTCGGTCGGCGATACAAATTCTACCGCGACAGGCCTCTGGGTATTGAAATGGCATGATGAATTTAACACAAACTTCATTGACGCCGCAAAGTGGATTGTTCGAAATTCTGTCTGGGGAGGGGTAGCATGCAACTATGCGTCGAACCATGTGTCAGCTGAAAATGGAAGTTTAATTATACGAACGGATAATGTGCCTTCTGGAGGCTATGATTATACTTCTGGTTTTTTATCAGTTCAGAGCAATTTTGCCTTTGTTTACGGCCGTATTGAAGTTCGGGCAAAATTGCCTATTGCGGCAAATATTACCGAGGGAATGTGGCCTGGCATCTGGCTTCTTGCTCAAGATCATAGTACGGGAGGGTACAACATTACTAATTTACCTCCTGAAATTGATGTGATGGAAGCGGTGGGGAATTATCCTTATAAGATCTGGACAACTTACCATTCTGGTTCCTACAATTCAGGCAACTATGGTGATTTGTCTAACCCAAGTAGCATTGACTTTTCAGCCGGTTGCCACGTCTATGCTGTGGAATGGGAAAGTGATGCAATCCGCTGGTATATTGATGATGTGCAGGTTTTTCAGGTGACTCAGCAGATCACAAGCAAACCTATGGTATTTATACTCAATACGGCTGTAGGAAACGATGGGTATATGGGTATTGGGCTGTCTCCTAACACAAATAATGTGTTCCCGCAGTATCATTGTGTTGATTATGTAAGAGTTTACCAGAGGCCGTTGTAGACGTCTTTCAGGGCCTTTATTTTATAAATTGAATTGTTTTTACTACGCCTGCAATGGGATTTTCAAAATTATAGGTGAAGCTGGAGGCCTTGCTGTTTTCCCAGCGGTAAAAGCCTTTTTTCCCTTCGATCCAATTGTCATAAAAGACAGAATAGTACCTTTTCTTGCTGGTATCATCGCTTAAAATCAAGCTGTTAAAGGCTTCTATATTTCCTTTGTGAATAAAGTAATCCCGATTATTAGCATAGATCTTGTATTCACTTGGAATAAAAAAATAGGTGTTTTCATCTTTCTTTTCTGATTTCCATTTCAGGATATCGATCTTCTGAATGTCATAGATGGAAAAACTAAAGATATTGATTTTATTTAATATCTGGTTTGTCACAGTCCAGCGCGAATAATTACTAAAATAGGCAGTACCTTTCATTTCAGTTTCTTCCGAAATTGTTAGGGAAACTCTGAGCAGAATAAGCATTTGAGGATTTTCCTGATTAGAAATTTTCGCGGAAGGCATATCGGGAAATTTTACTTCCGGCGCATCCGGTTCAGATGGGTTGGGAACAGAGCTTTCGTCAAAAGAAAAAACTGAAGCGAAAATAAGCATAAACAGGCTCATCAAACAAAAAGGTTTTAAATTCATAATTTTTCTCCTGGCGTGAATGCCTTCCGTGATTCCTTCGAAAATTCTTTTAAATCCCCCTGGCCCCCTTTAGAAATGGGGGATTTTTATACAAAGTTTCCATTTTCTAATTTATTTTCGATAATACCGGATCCAATCAACAAAAAACTTTTGAGGAAAAACAGTAGTTTCATCTGGATAGCCCGATAACTTTCCTCCTACGGCGGTGTTCATCAGCAGAAAAAAATCTTTGTCAAATACCCAGGTGCCGGATTCTTCAATTTTTTTCCGCAAGACAGAATAAAAATTGGTTTCATCAATAAACCATTTAATGGAATTTTGATCCCATTCTATAGAAAAAACATGAAAATCATCGCAGAATCTGCCGTTTTTCAAGCGATAATTTTTTTTAAACGCTTCATTACCCGAAAACCCAGGCCCATGAAGAGCCGCCAGTATTGTAGATGGTTTGCTTCCTACCAGCTCAAAGATATCAATTTCCCCGCAGATCGGCCAATTCGAATAAGCGTTTGTGACATCTTCTCCCATCAGCCAGAAAGCCGGCCATATTCCCTGCCCATAAGGCAATTTCATCCTCGCGGCAATTTTTCCAAACCTGAAAGACTGTTTGCCCTGAGTTTTCATACGAGCTGAGGTGTATTCGGCATCTCTATAATTTTGTTCTAAAGATTGAATGACCAATTTTCCGTCTTCAATGTAAGCATTGCTGATACGGCCGGTGTAATATTCCAGCTCTCCGTTTCCCCAGCCGTTGGAACCCCAGTCAAATCTCCAATTGTTTGTATTGATGGCAGGGGAGTCAAATTCATCTGCCCAGACAAGGCCCCAAACCTCTTTGTTTGTTTCTTGAGCGGGTATGGCCGTGGAGAAAAAAAATAGTGCTGTTAACGAAATAGATAAAACAGTTTTTTTTGCCATCCCCCCCCCCTCTTATTTTATAGGCGCGGTTAATTAACCGCGCCTATAATTATATAGGGAGATTGTTTTTTTTGCAACCTCAAAGTAAAGGGAATTGGCAATAAATTGAAAAATTCTGGGCTTTCCTATAAAATGATAGTAATCGAAGGCAGGAGATTTCTATGCTCGCAAAAAGGATCATTCCATGTCTGGATATTGACAAAGGCCGGGTGGTAAAGGGCGTCAATTTTGTTAATATTCGCGATGCAGGCGATCCGGTGGAAAACGCTGTTTTTTATAATAATGAGGGTGCCGACGAGATTGTTTTCTTAGACATTACCGCGAGCCATGAGAGCCGCGGTACTATGGTAGAAGTGGCAAAAAGGGTCGCAGAGGAAATTTTTATTCCCTTTACCATTGGCGGCGGTATTCGTACGATAGAAGACATTCGAAATGTTTTGAAGGTAGGGGCAGACAAAGTTTCGATTAATTCTGCCGCTGTGAAAAATCCGGATTTTATAAAAGAAGCGGCCCGTGTTTTTGGTAGTTCTACCATTGTGGTAGCTATTGATGTCAAAAAGATTGGCGCTGGTGATTGGCATGTTTTTATCAATGGCGGGCGCATTGACACAGGTTTAGACGGCATCGAATGGGCCAGGAAAGTCCGCGCTCTTGGAGCGGGAGAGATTTTGCTGACATCTATGGATAGGGATGGGACCAAAGACGGCTATGATACCGAAATTACTTCGTTTATAGCGGAGGCTGTTTCTATTCCTGTGATCGCTTCCGGAGGTGCCGGAAAAAAAGAGCATTTTCTGGACGCTTTTATCGCAGGGAAAGCCAGTGCTGCTCTGGCGGCTTCACTTTTTCATTTTCGAGAACTCTCTATTACAGAGGTGAAACGCTATTTAGCAGAAAATGGTTTGGAAGTAAGAATGGATTATCTATGAAGTACTTGCTTTGTCTTTTTGACCTGGATGGGACATTAATTGATAGCCATGAAGCGATCTGCAAGGCTGTGAATGACACATTGGCCGAATATGGAGTAGAAAAAAAAAGCGTGGAAGAACTCAGAAAGCAAATCGGTTATCCTTTATCTGAAATGCTGAGCTCTGCAGGCTTAAAGCTGGACAGCGGCGTGATGGATGTTTATAGGCATTATTATTTTCAGTACATTGAACTACATCAAAAAATTTATGCCGGTATTCAGGAAACAATGAAAGAACTTTGTGGAAAAGTGTCTATGTCAATTGTGACAAATAAAGGCAAACAGGGCAGTGAACTTTCTTTAAAGCCTTTCGGCCTGGGAAAGTATTTTGATTTTATTGTTACCGAGAGGGATGTCACGAATCTCAAGCCCCATAAAGAACCCTTTCAAAAAATTTTGGAGCTTTACCGTTTGGAAAACAAAATATTTAAGAAGCCGGAAATATTGATGATTGGGGATAGCCCTGTGGACATTGATTTTGCGAAGAATTGCGGTATTGATAGTGCTTTTGCTTCCTGGGGGTTTTTTGATTATTCGGATTTAAAATCAAAGCCTCTTTATGTGTTGACAAAGCCTCAGGAATTAATTGATATTGTTGCTTCACCAGGGCAGGAGTTAAAATAAGAATGTTTCGAATTTTATTTTTTTTATTTATCCCCGTTTGGCTTTTCAGCTTCTGTTTTATTCCGATGGATGATTCCCAGGCAAATCATATAAAGGCTTATGGGCTGGCTTATAAAGCCTTGCAGATGAATATTGATGTTAAATGGCTTCTGAATTACCGCGGGGGTAGTTTTCTCTTAATGACGGATTTTCCAGAGCTGGTAAATTATTCTATTACCCGTAATATTACCTATGAAGTGATAGATAGCGGAAAATTTGCTTCTATTCAAGGCATTATAGAAAAAGAGAATATGAATGTGGTAAACTTGACCAGTGCTCCCAGGATTGCCGTTTATTCACCGGATTGGGCCGCTCCCTGGGATGATGCCGTTACCATTGCTTTGCAGTACGCTGAGATTCCCTTTGCTAAAATCTGGGATGAGGAAGTAATGGGAGGGCTTTTGACAACGGAGCATTTCGATTGGCTTCATCTGCACCATGAGGATTTTACCGGCCAGCATGGAAAATTCTGGTTTGCCTATGGCAGGGAAAAATGGTACATTGAGAGGGATATTCTTTTCAAAAAGGCCGCTAAAAAATTAGGTTTTTCAACTATTCAGGAAGAGAAAAAAGCGGTTGCCCGAAAGATCAAAGAATATATTTTAAATGGCGGGTTCTTATTTGCTATGTGTGCTGCCACAGATTCATTGGACATTGCGCTCGCCAGTATGGGTTTAGATATTATTCCCGCCGAGATCGATGGTACGCCATTTGATCCCGATGTGGATTCCAGGTTGAACTATAAAGAAACACTTGCCCTTGAAAATTTCAAAGTAAATACCAATCCATACGTCTATGAATTTTCTGACATTGATATTGAACCTATCGAGGAAGGGATTTATTACCAGCCGTTTTATTTTCAATTAAATGAATTTTCGGCAAAATACGACGTTATTCCCAGTATGCTGGTGCAGAATCATCGAAATCTCATAAAGGGCTTTCTTGGGCAGACAACCGCTTTTCACACAAGGCTGATTAAGAAAGACATTACAGTCTTAAATACGGTTGAAAAGAAAGACTGGGTTACCTATGTTCATGGCGATCGCGGCAAGGGTACCTTTACCTTTTTTGGCGGGCATGATCCGGAGGACTACGCCCATAAAGTAGGCAATCCGCCCACCAATCTGGATTTATTTCCGAATTCACCCGGCTACCGGCTTATCCTGAATAATGTGCTTTTTCCCGCCGCGGAGAAGAAAAAGAGAAAGACATAAGAAAGAAAATGGAAGCGATCCTGGGGGCTTTTTTAG
>JAGVOW010000112.1 GCA_020052515.1 Brevinematales bacterium
GACAATTCGAATTGTCGCCTTTATATGATGATTTGTCGCCTTTATGGGGGATTGACGGAGGGAAAGTATGCGTTTACACCGTGATTCGCAGAAGCGGTTTTACGAAGAAGGAAGGGCAGTATTTATAACAGCCGTTACGCATAAAAGGCATCCGTATTTTGAAGAGGATGTCTTCTGTGAGCTCTTCGCGCTGGATCTGGAATTCTGCCGGAGATTGAAAGATTTTCAGGTTATTGGGTACAAAATCAACCCGGATCATGTCCATTTGCTGATCTTTCCGGGAGAGGAATACAATTATTCGGAGATTATGGGATCATTAAAGCGAAATTTTTCAAGAGATTATAATGATTTGATAAACGGCAACGATTTTATCCGGTGTAAAGGCGACGATTCGAATCGTCGCCTTTATGGAAACAATTTTAATGAACATATCGACCGGTTAAATCATCTGCGTGCTCAGTTTGACCTCAAATTGAAAACGTCTTTTCCGATGTTTAAATGGCAGAAATCGTTCCATTATCATTTGATCGAAAGCAAAGATGATTTATTTCGGCATATTCGCTATATTGAACAACAATGGCAAAAGCATAATCTGGGAGAGAACCGTTTCCTCTATATTTCTCCAGAATACGGCTACGAGCTTTGCGATTTTGCGTGAAAGCCGGTAGACATAAGATTCTTGAATAACCAAAGACATATTGACATTCCTTTCAGAGTGGATTAAAATAATCATAATAACGGCAAGAAAGCCGCAGTGATGTATTGTGGAAAGAGATGATAATGTTAAACATAAAGGCGACGATTCGAATCGTCGCCTTTATGAAAATCCTTTCGTGGTTCAAGGAGTTTATTATGCGGAAAATGTTATTTTTATTACCGGCGGCTTTTTTGATTCTGGCCGCCTGCGAGTTGTTTTACCCTCCGGCTTTTTACGAAGGCATAGTGCTGAAAGCGCTGACGAATGAAAAGCCGGTTATGTATGTCTCCGTATTAAACGGCAATGACGCCAATAGCGGGACGAATAAAAGTGAGCCGCTCAAAAATATTCAGACAGCTATACTGAAATCCACGGACTATGGATTTTCGGGGGTTCTGATCAAAACGGCCGCGGGGTTTTATAGCTACAGCAGCAACGGGCTGACCGCGAGTTTTGGACCGCTCGTAGTCGGAAGGAGTGATGTTACAATTGTTGGCGGGTTTGATGAAAGTTTTTCTTCTAAAGCCGGCGCTACTGTTCTGGACACAGCGGCTTCATACCGGGTAGTGGATATTCAAAATGTGAGCCGCATTGTCCTGGACGGACTTGTTATTCAAAACGGTAATGGTAATCCGGGATCCGGGGCCTTTGTGAATGGAGGGGAGGATATCCATATCCGAAACTGCGTTTTCAACAATCAAATGAACGGTGAAGTTTTATCTATTTCCAATACCGCTTTATGCGTTCTGGACAATCTCGTCTTTACAGGAAATTCCGCTGTTCCGCTTTCTATCTCGGGAGGGAACACATTGGCGCGAAACTGCAAGATTGTGAGTAATTCCATAAATGGAAATTCGGTTGTTTCTATCGGCCCGGGCGCTTCTGTCCGGATTTTTGCCTCTGTTATTACGAACAATACTTCTTCGTTTAACCAGTATGTTCTTTACGCGGAAGGGCCGATGGGGTTTCTGCATCTGGAGGGGAATACTTTCGGCGGCGCGAACACGAATTACCACGCGATTTACATATCAAATAGCGTTGCCACTCTGGAAATTGTAAAGAACGCGTTTCAAATCGATAAATTGATGACGGTTTTTTATAAAGGATTCCTTCAGGTAGGCAATATCGCGAAATTGAATCAACCTCCATTTATCGGCGCGTCTGTAAGTATGGACAATTTTATCGCGCCGGGCTCGGTTTCTTACCTCTGTGTTTCATCTACCACCTGTAATGAAACCAATGGATCCGGTTCTTCAACTTTGCCTTTGCGGCACATACAGGAGGCCATAGATCTCGCGGCTTTGTCCGGGATAGACGATGTGAGGGTGGAAACAGGGTTGTATTCGAACGGCGGCGGGTTAAACAACCTCGGCAGCGGATTATTTATGAACAATGACAATATCCATCTTTCCGGCGGCTGGATAGCCGGTTTTATATCACATTCCGGCTATAGCGAGCTGGATATGGGCGGCAGCGCTAATTCAGTGATTCAAGCGGCGAACTGCTCAAATATTTCTATTGACGGCTTTATCATCCGGAATGGGCATCCATTTAGCGCGAACGGGGGCGGAGTTTCATGGAACAATGTTTCTTACAGCGTTATCTCGAATTGCGTTTTGAGCAACAATGTGTCTTCCAGCCTGGGCGGCGGGATGTGTTTGGAAAACTGCAGTTTCAACACTCTTTCCCTCTCAATTATCAGCAACAGCGCGGTCAATGGGGGAGGCGGTGTGAGCCTTTTATACGGCAACAGCAATATAATTCAGGGAATATTCAATAATAATCTTGCTAATTATGGCGGGGGAATTTATATTAATGCTAGCTACAATGTATTCATTAATGCGGATTTCCTTGCATGTGTTTCCGGTAATATGGGCGGCAGCGCCATTTATCTTTATAGCTCGACTAATATTAAGATTTTTAATTCGCTCATGTCAAACTGCCCCGCTAATGGTGCAACCAAAAGTGTGATGGAGCTTTACGCGCCTGTTGTTAATCTAGAGTTGACCAATAACAGAATAGGCGGAACGGATCTATTCACATACGGCATTATGGAGTACGCCGGCGATATTTCAGGACAAAAGATGGTGGACAATATCTTTTTGACTAATAACTTAGGATATCTTTATTATGATACCGCTGGGCCTAATACAATTAGTTGTGATGCAAGCTGGGGCAATATCAACAACCCTGCTATGACCGGCGCCTCTTTCGCTAGCGGGAATGGGGTTTTGCCATAATTCCTATTTACGGATTGAACACAACGTCCTCCTGTTTATTCACAGCTATCACCTTACAGATTTTAATCAAAAATGTTAAAAAACTTATTTGTACCGGGCGAAAGTTTTTTAACAAAATTTCATTTTACCCATTGACAGAGTTCTATTTAGGGTTTATAATAAGCTAACAATTTGTCTGGATTTAATAAAGTTACCCTATCATTAGAAATTTTAATAATGAGCTGTCAGCTATTTTTCATGGAAGGTAGAAAATGACGGATCTGAAAAAGATAGGAAATCCAGAGCATATTTCAAATCTCTTCAGGAATTTGACCCGGCAGAAAGTTATTCCCGCTTCTTTATACTGCCGGGAGAAAAAGTTAAGCGCGGAGATGTTCTTTCATTACAAAAGAGGCGATGAGCCGACGCTCCGTTTTGCGGATCCTACCCTATCCCTCACAGAAGGCGAACCGTTCAAGCTATCTTTTTTTTATCAGGAGATTTTTTTTACTTTTGAATCAAAGGTTTCCCGCCAGATGGAAAACGCTTACGCGATTTTAAAACCCTCGCTTGTTTACACTTCCTCCGGCAGGCAGTCCTACCGTTACCAATTACAGGAAGGGGAACAGGCTTTTCTCCAGTTTTATCAGGAAAATCAAGCTTACTCTGTAGTGGACATCAGTTCAAAAGGTTTTTCTTTTGTGTCTGAAAGGGCTCATTTAAAAGAAGGACAGACTGCCAGGCATGTCTCTCTGTCTATTCCGAACGGCTTGAAATTTACATTAGACGGCGTTGTCGCCTACTGCCGCCAGAATCAGGACAACAGCTATACTTACGGGATGAGCTTTCTGAGCCTGGACGCTTTCAGCCGTGAAAAACTGCTTCATTATCTATTTGAGAAAAATTATCCTTATTTTAAATTTCCTTATTATTCTTTTGAGGATGAAAACAGAAAGGTTCCGGAAGAATCAAAGTACGAAGAGCTGAACTCTTCCGAAAGCTTGTTGAAGCAGGCGCTTGAGAATTTCGAGCGCTTGAAAAACAAAGCTATGATTTCGGCGGGCATTGTTTATGAAAAGAATGGAAAGCTTCTGACTGTGGGCTTATGCACCCGGATTTACAACCGGACTTTTCTGGGAAACCCTCTGGTCCCGGCGTCTTCTTATCCTCTGACATCAAAATCAAAAATAGATGTTTACTCCGCTCTGTCGGAATACCTCCTGGAAAACCGCTATTTTTCAGATTATCTTTCTTACATTACAATCGACCGGGAATGGCATGAGGCTTTATTCAGCAGTATGAAGGCCTTTCTAAATGACCCGGAACAGATGCTCTATGACTCGATGGCTCATTTTTTATGCGACACGGAGGCTTGTTCCACAGGCCCCCAGAGTTCTTCCCCCCTGAGCGAGCGGCTTTTTGACCCGGCTGAGTTTGTCGAGTTTTCCGAGAAACGCCTGCCGCCTCTGGAACGGGAATGTTATGACTATAGAAAAGACCGTTTCCGGGAAGTGGAAATCACGCACCTCTATGAATGTTATGGTTTTAACCTTACCAGAAAGCTCTGGAAAATAACTGAAAACGGCTATCCGCTCGCTTATGTTGTGGCGGAGGCTTATTCGGAAAATATTTCTTTAGACAATATCGCTAACAACTGCCGGGTTTACCTGACGGAGGAAAATACCGAGCTTGCCCCTGTCCTGAAAGCCGCGCTTTATGACGCTTCTCTTTTCTTTAAACAATGCAAAAAGCCGAATTTTCATCTTTTGACCCAGCTTCCGGAAAAGGACGCTAAAGCTTTGAGAATACCGGGGGTTTCTTACCAGCAGATCATCGGCAGGGTCATTATGAGCCTGAAAGGGTTCGCGGAATATAGAAAGCTCCTTTTGTCTAACTTTTTAAGCTATGGCAAATACTACCCGCTCTCCTACCCGCAAAAGCTCATCTGGTACAGCGAAAAGCTTTATCCAAACACCAGCTTGGGAAATATTGCCGGAACGGTAAGGGTAAAGGCCGGGCTGGATTTTAATCTCATGGAGAAGGCGGTAAATCTCTTTTTACAGAAGAATGACTCCGCCCGGATTCGGATGGCTGAGGAAAACGGTGAGGTCAGGCAGTATGTATCGGAATATCAGCCTTTCGGGCTGGATTCTGTTGACTTTAGCTCCTTAAAAGATTTGAAAGAATTTTATGATTGGGAAAAGAGGGCCACGGAGCTTCCTTTTCAGCTGACCGACTCCGACCTTTTCTATTTCGCCCTGGTTTCGCTTCCGGAAGGGGAAAGCGCGTTTTTTCTGAAACTTCAGCACACTGTAACAGACGGTTGGGCAGTTATTTTGATAGCACATCAGGTGTTTGAGCTTTATTATTTGTTGAAAAAAAATGAATCTATCCCAAAGGGCAACAGGGCATCCTATTTAGAATACCTGGAGGGAGAGGAAGTGTTTTTCCAATCGGAGAGGCTTTCCCGGTACCGTGAGTTCTGGAAGGGCCAGCTCCAGGAAATCCCGGAGTTTATCTACTGGAAAGACCGGAAAAAAACCGGGTTTTCTACTCGCTCCGCGAGAAAGGGCTTCGCTTTAACTTTAGACCAATCTGAAAGAGTAAATCGTTTCTGCGAAAAAGGGGGAATATCGTTATTCTCCCTTTTTTTTAGCCTTCTGGCTATCGCTATTTCCCGGATCACTTCAAAAAAGGGCCTTTGCCTGGGCACCAGCGTCCTGAACCGGCTGAACGCGAAGGAGAAAGAAACCGTCGGGATGTTCGTGAATATGCTGCCTATCCGCGTTTCCGTCAATCCGGAAACACGCTTTCAGGATTTTCTGGGTTCTTTCAGTACTCAATGGAAGCAGATATTAAAGTACCAGAAATACCCCTACCTTCTGATCATGAAGGACTTCCGGGAAGAGCACAATCTCTCCGGAGACCTTTTTGATGTCACTTTTACTTACCAGAACGCTGAACTAGACATCGATTCTTATGTCGGTGAATACCAGGGCCGGTGGCATGGGTGCGGCCATCAAACAAACTCTCTTTCCATTTTTCTAAACGACCGGGAAGGGGAAGGGAACTATGTCTTAAATTTCGATTACCTGACGGAGATATTCCAGGAAGACGAAATTGAGCGGATGGCGGGGCATATTTTAAATCTCCTGGAAAGCGCGATCGCTGATCCCAGCCAAAAAATCTATGAGATGGAAATGCTTTCGGAAGCGGAAAAAAACCGGATCCTTTACGATTTTAATAACACAAAAACGGAATACCCCCGGGATAAAACGATTCATTCGCTTTTCGCCGAACAGGTAAAGAAAACGCCGGACCGGATCGCTGTCGTCTTCGAGGAACAAGAAATGGCCTACCGGGAGCTCGATCAAAAATCCAATCAATTGGCGCGGGTTTTAAGGGATAAAGGGGTAAAACCCGACGATATCATCGCGATCATGGTTGGGCGTTCCATTGAAATGATTACCGGAATCCTCGCTATTCTGAAATCAGGCGGCGCCTATCTGCCCATTGATCCGGACTACCCGGAAGAGCGTATCGAATACATGCTTACCGACAGCCAGGCAAAGCTTCTGCTGTCGCATTCTTTTTTAAAACAGCCGCCTGGCTCCCCTCCTTTTCAAGGAGGGACTGGGGGTGGTTCTAACAGAGAAACCCTCTTCCTCGACGACCCCTCCCTCTACCAAAATGAAAATAGTGAAATCGAAAACAGCAATAGCCCCAACGACCTCGCTTATGTCATTTACACTTCGGGCTCCACGGGAAGGCCGAAGGGCGTATTAATCAGTCTCGCAGGTTTAACAAATCTCATTTTTGCCTTTAAAGAAGTATTTGAGATAAGTGATGAAGATAGAATAAGCCAAGTAGCAAGTTTGGCTTTTGATGCTTCTGCTTTCGAAATATGGCCAAGCTTAATATTAGGAGCAATTCTTTATATTTTACCTAACAAAGTGATTCGGGATCCTTCAATTTTAAAAAGATATATTACTAATAATAAAATCACTTTTAGTTTTCAACCTACTGCCATTGGGGAGGCTCTCCTTTCCCATAACTGGTCTAAAGATACTTTCTTAAGAATTTTATGTGTAGCCGGAGATAGATTGCGAAGTTATCCTTCATCCAATTTGCCTTTTAAGTTTTACAATCTTTATGGCCCCACCGAGGCAACTGTATGGTCAACATTCGCTTTAATTAATTCTAAAGCTCTTTTTGAATTTCCCATCATTGGCAGACCTGTTAATAACATCAAAATATATATTTTAGATTCTTATCTCCGATTACTGCCAACTGGTTCTTTGGGCGAGCTCTGCGTCGGAGGCGAGGGAGTGGCCAGGGGCTATTTAAATCAGCCGGAGCTCACGGCGGAAAAGTTTGTACCGAACCCATTTGTCCTGGGTGAACGGCTCTATAAAACCGGCGACCTGGCAAGATGGCTTCCGGACGGAAACATCGAATTCCTGGGAAGAAAGGACTTTCAGGTGAAGATACGGGGATTCCGAATAGAATTAGGAGAAATAGAAAGCCGGCTGATGGAAAACCCGGATATAAAAGAAGCCGCTGTAACGGCACATGAGGACAAAGCGGGAAACAGGTCTCTCTGCGCTTATTTTACATCAGATAAAGACTTGAAGACAGGTGATTTTCGGGACCATTTGTCTAAAAGTCTTCCGGACTATATGATCCCCGCTTACTTCGTCCGGCTGGATAAACTGCCTTTAAATCAAAATGGAAAATTAGACCGCAAAGCCCTTCCGGCGCCGGATGAAAGCACCCTTTCCGGAAGCGAATATACGGCTCCCGCAAACGATGCGCAAAAAGCGCTCTCCGAAGTCTGGAGCGAAGTATTGGGCGCCCAGAAAGTAGGCATTCACGACAATTTTTTTGAGCTGGGCGGAGATTCGATTAAAGCGATCCAGATAGCGGCCCGACTGCAGAAATATGGAATGAGCTTTCAAATACAGGATATCTTTCAATGCCCTACCATAGAAGGCCTCTCCGGCATCCTGGCGCGGGAGGAAAAAGAACAGCCGCAAGGCTTGATAACCGGTGAGGTAAAGCTCACGCCCATTCAGAAGTGGTTTTTTGAAAATAGTAGAAATAGAGATATCCCTTTCTGCCAGTCGATGACGCTCTGTCGAAAGGACCGTTTTGATATAGTTCTTCTCCGAAAGGTATGGGGGAAAATCGTGGAGCGCCATGACGCGCTTCGCATGGCTTTCCGGTTTGAAGACGGAGTTCGGCAGATCAACCGCGGGCTCGATGAAGGGAAGTACGCGATACAGATTTTTGACCTGAAAGACACGGTAAACTGGAAAGAAAAAATGGAAGAGCATGCCTCTAAAATACAGAAAAGCATGGACCTCAGCATGGGGCCGCTCATCAAAATCGCTTTGTTTCAGGCGCCGTCCGAAGACCGCCTTTTCATAGCCATTCATCATCTGGTGGTCGACGGGGTTTCATGGCGGATTATCCTGGAGGACTTTGCCGACGGCTGCCGCCAGTTGACAAACGGAGAGAAAATCCGCCTGCCGGAGAAGACAGACTCTTACCAGGAATGGGCGGAAAAAGTCTACGCTTTCGCGGAAACAAAAGAGATTTTAAAAGAGGTCCCCTACTGGAAAGAAAGCGAAGAAGCCGCCGTTTTGCCCCTGCCGAAGGACGCTTTAAAAACAAACAGCGCGCCGGAAGACGGGATGATCGAGTGGGGATTGACTAAAGAGGAAACAAATACGCTTCAAAAAGACACCCACCGGGCCTACCAGACCCGGACGCCTGAAATCCTTCTGACGGCCCTGGGGCTCGCTTTATCAGACTGGACTAATAATAAACGCTTTCTCATCCAGATGGAGGGGCATGGAAGGGAAGAAATCAAAAATACGAACATTTCCAGGACAGTCGGCTGGTTCACCAGTTTATTTCCTTTTTTATTAGATATAGAGGCTTCCAACGGCCTTTCTTACCAGATCCGCCATTTAAAGGAAAGCGTCCGAAAGATACCGAACAAAGGCTTTCGATACCCAGTCCTTCGCTACCTCACTTCAAGCGAAAAATTAAAAGGCATAAATTTTTCTTCAAAACCCGAAATTTCTTTCAATTACCTGGGCCAAATGGAAAACCCCGGTTCAGACGGCCTTTTTTCCCTATCCGGTGAAAGCTTTTTTCACCAGAGTATGCCGACTCTTCACGCGCTCTCTTTAGACTGCGTTGAGATAGAAGGCAGAATGACTTTCCTTTTCCGGTATAGCCGGGCGGATTTTCAGGAATCGACTATGCAAAGGCTCGCGGGGTATTTTGAAAAACACCTCCGGTTGATTCTTGAGCATTGCCTTTCTCAAACCAATCCGTCTCTCACCCCCAGCGATGTGGGGGAAAAGGAACTTTCTTTAGAAGAATGGGATGATATTCAGAACACTGTCGGAAGTTTGGGAACCCCCTAAGATAAATTCGATGCCGATGTAGCCGCAAGCTTTAGCTTGCGCTTGATTCACGCGGGCTAAAGCCCGCGCCTACATAAAAACAAATAAGGACATTTTATAATGGACCCGAAAAATCAGATACAGGCCCTTTACCCCCTTTCTCCCATGCAGGAAGGAATGCTTTTTGACTGGCTTTTAGACAAACATTCAGGGGCCTATTTTGAGCAGATCGCTCTGGATATCAAAGGCGATCTGAACCCGGAAACTCTCCGGCAAAGTTTTCAATCCCTTTCCGACAGGCATGAAACCCTCCGTTCTATTTTTGTTTACGAAAAGATCAAAAATCCCCGTCAGGTGGTTTTGAAAGAGCGGATTTTTCCCTTTGAATTCCGTGATATCTCTTCTCTCTCCCCGGAAGAGAAAAAAAGCTTTATGGAGGATTTTAAAAAAAGCGAACGGGAAAACGGCTTTGAGCTTTCTAAAGACAGCCTGTCAAGGGCATCTCTGTTTAAAACCGGAGAGAGCACCTTTTTTCTATTCTGGAACTTTCATCATATTATCCTGGACGGCTGGTGCCTGGGCGTAGTCTTTTCAGACCTTCTGGAAATTTATCAGGCTTTAAAAAACAACCTGCCGGACGGCCTTCCGCCGGCAGTTCCCTATAAAAATTATATAGATTGGCTTTCCCGGCAGGACATGGATGAGGCTTCCGCGTACTGGAAAAAGTATCTGGAGGGTTTTGACACCCTTTCCCGGACACCTATTCTGAAGCGCGCGGCGGATAGAAACTTTGAGCCCCTGGAATATTTCTTTATCCTGGAAGAGCCTCTGGTAGAGGGAATACAAAAAATAGCACGGGAAAACAGCGCGACCCCAGGCACTGTTTTTCAAACCATCTGGGGAATCCTGCTCGCGCGGTACAACAACGCGGATGACGCCGTTTTCGGCTCTGTGGTGTCCGGCAGAAACCCGGAAATCAACGGCATAGAAAAAATGGTGGGCCTTTTCATCAACACCATTCCCTTCCGCGTTTCTCTCACGGGCAACTCTTCTTTTTCTAATCTAATACAAAAAACGCAGAAGGAATGGCTTTCTTCTGAAAAGTTTAACTTTTACCCCATGGCAAAAATCCGTCCGGCTAATACAAAGGAAGCTTTGATTGACCATGTGGTTGCCTTTGAAAACTATCCTTTAGATCAGGCGGTGAGGAACTGGATTGAAGGAAAAGAGGGGCTTGATTTTACTGTCGAAAGCGCCCAGCTTTCAGATCAAACAAATTATTCTTTTAATATTCTGGTAGTTCCCGGCAGGGAATGGAAAATCAAGTTTACCTATAATGCTTTTTTATTGGATCCCAAATTTATCCACAGAATAGAAGGCCACATCCGGCAAATCATCAAAAGCGTCCTTCAAAATCCGGAGATAAAAGCAAGCGATATTGATATCCTTTCGCCGGAAGAAAGAGAGGAAATCCTTTACCGCTTTAATGATACTAAAGCGGACTTTCCCCGGGACAAAACAGTCCATCAGCTCTTTATGGAACAGGCGGCGAAAACCCCCGCGGCTATCGCGCTCGTTTTTGAGGATCAAAAAATGACGTACCGCGAGCTGGACCGAAAGTCAAACCAGGCCGCGCGGGTTTTAAGAGATAAGGGAGTAAAGCCGGACGATATCATCGCGATCATGGTGGAGCGTTCTTTCGAGATGATAGTGGGCATCCTTGCCATACTGAAAGCGGGCGGCGCCTATCTGCCCATAGACCCGGACTACCCGGAAGAACGGATCAGCTACATGCTTACCGACAGCCACGCAAAGATTCTGCTGACGCAATCATTTATTAACTCCCCTCCTTTTCAAGGAGCGATGTATCGAGCCTGTCGAGATAGGGCCGGGGGTGGTTTCGATGGAGAAACCCTCTCTCTCGACGACCCCTCCCTCTACCGGAATGACCCTTCCCCTTTAGAAAATGGTAACCGGCCCACTGACCTGGTTTACGTGATCTACACCTCCGGTTCCACGGGAAAGCCGAAGGGCGTTCTTCTGGAACACAGAAATATAGTTAATTTAATTTACTTTGAATATCAAAAAACTCAGATTCCCTTTTATGAAAAAGTATTGCAGTTTGCTTCTTCTAGTTTTGACGTTTGTTATCAGGAAATTTTCTCGACGCTTTTGTCAGGAGGACAATTAGTTATCTCTAATAAAGAAGAAAAAAGAGATATTAAAAAATTATATGCCCTGATTGAGCAAAATAAAATCAGCGTTATATTTTTCCCCACCTCATATTTAAAATTTATTCTAAATGAGCCTGAATATCAAAATGCTTTGCCGGCTTGCGTCCGGCATATTATTACTGCGGGGGAACAACTTATCCTAAATAATAAAAGCCTTGATTTGATTCATAGAAATGAAGTCATTTTGCATAATCATTATGGGCCTTCAGAAACCCATGTGGTTACTACGTTTGTCATTGATTCTGCTGAAAAAATGAACGAAATACCCCCAATCGGCAAACCAATCTCTAATAATAAAATATTAATTTTAAATAAAAATCAATTAATTCAGCCAGTTGGATGTGCCGGAGAATTGTTTATTTCGGGTGAGAATGTAGGGCGTGGTTACCTGAATCAACCGGAACTCACAGCGGAAAAATTTGTGCCCAACCCTTTTGCTCCGGGCGAGCGGCTATACAAAACGGGCGACCTGGCACGCTGGCTTCCTGACGGAAATATTGAATTTCTCGGAAGGATCGACCACCAGGTAAAAATCAGGGGATTCCGGATCGAGCTGGGGGAGATAGAAAGTGCGCTTCTTTCCTGCCCGGCTGTCAAAGAAACCCTTGTCACGGCGCGGGAAGACGCGAATGGCAACAAATCTCTCTGCGCCTATGTGGTTTCGGAAGGGGATTTTTCCATACCGGAGCTCCGTGAGCGTCTTTTAAAAAGCCTGCCCGAATACATGGTTCCCGCTTATTTCGTCCGGCTGGATAAAATGCCGTTGAACCGGAATGGAAAGATAGACCGGAAGGCACTGCCGGAACCGTCCGGCGATTCTATGATCAAAAAGGAATACGCGCCGGCCCGCAATGAAACGGACGAAGCCCTCTGTAAAATATGGACAGACGTCCTGGGAATAGAAAAGATAGGAATAGAGGACAATTTTTTTGACCTGGGGGGAAATTCCCTCCTCATTATCCGAGTTCTGGGCGCCCTTTTCCCTTTTAAACTGGGCCTTCGCGCGAGTGATTTTTATGAGGCGCCGACTATCCGCGGGCTTTCAGATATCGCCCGGGGAAAACCGCGGAGGGAAGAGAAGGATAAAAAAGAAGAACCCATTTTTGCCCGGCAGGCCTTTGAAAAGCCGGGAGAGGTAATGTTAAGCGGAGAAAAAACGCTTTATCAATCCATCCTCCTGACCGGGGTGACCGGCTACCTGGGAATCCACCTTCTGGAAGAGCTACTGCAGACTACGGACGCGAAAATCGCATGCCTGATACGCGGAGAAAGCCAGGAGGAAGCACAGACCCGCCTCCTTTCACTCCTGGAATTCTATTTTCCGGGGAAATACCCGGCAATGCCGGCGCGGATAAAAATCCTACTGGGGGATGTTTCGCTGGAGAGATTGGGGCTATCGGACACGGATTATGAAGCGATAGGCCGGGAAACGGACGCGGTATTCCACAGCGCCGCTATAGTGCGGCACATCGGAAACTACGCGGAATTCGCTTCGATCAACGTGGAGGGCACCCGGAGGATAGCGCGGTTCGCGATAGATTTCCCTAAACGGATGCATTATATTTCTACAACCGGCGTAGCGGGAGACTATATGGCAAAACAGCGTGAAAAAAGGCCTGTTTTTTCTGAAAATGACTTTTACATTGGACAAAACTATTTAGATCACGTTTATATGCGGACAAAATTTGAAGCGGAGAATCTGCTTTTTCACCTGATGGAAGAAGGATTAAAAGCCTCTATTTACCGGGTAGGGAATTTGAGCGAACGGCAGAGCGACGGGCATTTTCAGAAGAATATCGGTGAAAACCGCATCCGGAGCCTCATAAAGGCAGTGCTGACGGCCGGACTTCTCCCCTCTCAGCTTGAAAAAGAGGGTTTTGAGTTTACTCCCGTGGACGCATGCGCCCGCGCGGTGGTTTCCCTATCCCGGATAAAAGAATCGGAAAACAAGGTGTTTCACCTTTTCAATTACCGCCAGCCCGCTATCGGAGAGTTTCTCCGGACCCTTTCGGAAATTCTGGGCGGGAGAATGGAAACCCTATCCAATCCTACTTTTGAGGAATACATCCGCGCGGCCTCGCTGAAAAACATCCCCGGCGAAGCAATTGAGCTTCTCAAAAGCGGCTTCAATTTTGAGCAGATATTCTCAGATGACTACCGCGTCAACATGGACTACCGCATAACGGAAGGGTATCTCAAGCAGTTGGGTTTTGAGTGGCCGGAAATAAACCGGGAATATCTGGAGAAAATAGCGCGGTACTGGGTAAAGAGCGGGTTTATAAACGAATAGGTTTAATTCACTTCATCCAGTTCTCTATTTCCAGATCAAAATATTTCTTTAATGGCTCAAAATGCTTTTCATTATTCGTAACAATTTTTAAATTATGCGCTAACGCGGTACTGCCGATTAATAAGTCAAACTCCCCTTTTAATAGTCCTTTTGGTTTTAATAATGAATAAATTTCGCTTGCTTTATTCATTATTTTTAAATCAAGATTTATGACATCTACAATTTCCAAAAACTTTTCAAAGATTTTCAATTTTCTGATCGCCCCAATTGACTTATATCCTCGCAAGCATTCATAATAGCTAATACTGCTGATCTTAAACATTCCAAACTTTTCCAGATAATCTAAGCTTTGCTGATACACGGGTTCTTCTTGCCTTAAAATCGAAATGAGAATGTCTGTGTCAATTAAACAGGATTTTTCGTTCATGGGCCTTATTCCTATTTTTGAAAATTGATTTTATGTCGATTTCATTTTCATGAATATGGTTATATTCCCGAGTAATTTTTCCCAGCAAATGAACAGCATTTTGAGCAACGTTTTTATTCTTATTGTCTATCAGAATCAAATCAACTCTTTTAGAATAATATTTTTTTATTCTGGCCGGTAAATGAATAGTTCCATCCGGCTGAACAATTGCCGAAAATCTTACTTCCTGCATATTTTCACCTCTATTGAAAAGTTTAATCTAATTCTTAGAATAAGTCAAATTCGTAAAACGGCCAGATGTTAGACCTCTCCTATTTTTTCTCAATTATAAATTAGTCATTGAATTTTTTAGAAAAGCCTTTATAATATCCGTGCTTTAGCAAGCGCAGGCTAAAGCCTGCGGCTACATGACGGGCGTAATGACACAAAATTGTGACTGAAAAATAATATGTAGGCGCAGGCTTTAGCCTGCGAGTGAAGCATTAAATAAAAAGGAGAGTCTTTATCAAAATCAATGAGAAAAAACATCGTCTTTTATTGGAAAATTATACCGGATTGAAAAAGGCCTTTTTTACATGTAATCTAAAAAATAAGCAGCCTTTTTTTAAAGAATTTCAGATATTTAAAGACTTCGAAGCTTTGTTGATAGAATCGGCGATTCAATGTGATTGTTCGCTTTTAGTATATGTTTTTATGCCGGATCATTGCCATATTTTAATTCGGGGAAATTCCGAAAATTCCGATGTTTATAGGTGTATGACTCTTTTTAAACAGAAGACCGGATATTGGATTTTCAAACACGCCCCTGAATTTGAGTGGCAAAAAAGTTTTTACGATCATATATTGCGAAAGAGTGAAGATGAAGTGGAAGTAATAAAATATATTTTAAACAATCCTGTAAGAAAAAGAATAACCGAAAACTGGAAAGATTACCCTTTTAAAGGTTCAGGGATTTATCTTTTAGAAGATTGGGAATAGCGCAGGCTAAAGCCTGCGGCTACATAACGATGTGCCAACGATGTAACCACGATGTAGGCGCGGGCTTTAGCCCGCGAGCGAGCCGCAAGCTTGCGCAGAGCATAGGAGCGAATTTTGGAACCTCAGGAAAAGAAAAAAATGCCTTTCAGGATTAAAATATTAGTCGTCCTGGGCTGTCTATTCCCCCTCGTACCTATCACGCTTTTCCTTTTGTTTTATCAGATGCCGAAGTCTTATGAGCCCTATATTCTGAATTTATGCGGCACATGGCAGGTCCAGACAAATATTCCCGCTTCCTGGAACGGAGAAACCCTGCCGGACAAAGGCTGGAAGGAAGTAAAATTGCCCGGCCGTCTGGATCAGCAGGGCATTCGATCCGAGTATACTATTTTTGAAAAAAAGATCGTATTAAAAGAAAAAATGGCAAACGAAGATTTGTTTTTGATGATCTGTGGAACAGGTTATAGTGTCGGTAAAGTTTACATCAACAATCATTTCATAAATGAAATCGGTTTATTTAAAGCCAATAAAAAAATAGGGAGCATGATTGGAATAGAAGGTTTTTTTGTCGAAAAGGGAATCTTTATCCCCGGTGAGAATACAATCATTCTTTATTTTCGCCATAATTATTCGTTTATCGCCGGAATATTTGATTCGCGTTTCTATATGGGCGTAAATGAATACCTGCGGCCCTATTATAATCAAAATTTATTCCTCAGCAATTTCTTTTCCTACGGCGTTATCTTTTTCAGCTTTTTTATGCTCATCATTTTACTGATCCTCATCGCCACCGAATGGAAAAGCCCAGGATTGTACAAATACATTTCAGCCGCTTTATTGATCCTATCTTCCTTGCTTTACAATTTATTTGCTTCGGGGGCATTTGTTAATCAATTTATGCAGGCAGATTTATTATTAGTTCTTGTTTTTTCATTCGCAATATTTATTCTTGCTACAATGATGGAATTTATTCAATATTATCTTACGCAAAAAATAAATCTATTGAGAAAGATTAACCGCTGGATTTGCATCGCTTTTATGGTTTCTTTTTTTGCCGTCTTTCTAATTCAAAAAGATGACCAGTTTTTGGCAGTTTTATATTTTTTTATGCATCTATACATTTTTACACTTATTTTCTATATACTTTTTATCATGATAAAATTCCTCTTTCGCAAAACTATCTCGCCCTATAGTCTGGTTGTCATTTTTTCTCTTTTTATCGGTATTTGTACAGCCATCAATGACGCGTTAGTTGATTTAGGCATCATTCATACATCTCCTGTCTTTACGATCACCATATCCACCTTCAGCATCATCGGTACCATAGTGGTCATAGCGGAGTTTATCGGTATCAGCGTGACGAACAGGACATTGGCCGCGACGCTTCAGAAGGCCAATGAGGAAGTGAATCAACTGAACGCGAATCTGGAAAAGAAAGTGACGGAAAGGACGCGGGCGTTAGAAAAAGCGAAAAATGAAATAGAAGCCGCAAGCGAACAGAAAACGAACTTCTTCATCAATCTGGCGCATGAGACAAAAACACCGCTCACGGTCATTGGGAACAGCATGGATGAATACATCAAAAAAATGGGCCTTTCCCGCGAGCTCGAAGAGATCCAGTACAATATCGGCCATCTGCTCAGGAATATGGCGCACTTTTTAGACGCGGAAAAGCTCCAGAGGGGGCAGGTTTTTTATGACCACGAGGAAATCTTCTGCCTTTCGGATTTTCTGACCAAAAAATGCGCCCTGTTTGAAGCGAGCGTCCGGAAGAAGAAACTCACTCTATCCTCTGTGATTCTACCTTCCCTGTACATTCAGGCGGATTCTTTCGCGGTAGACCGGCTGATGAACAATTTATTAGACAATGCGGTAAAGTACAACCGCGAGGGCGGATCTATTCATGTAAGCCTGAAAAAAAGCGGCGAAAACCTCATTCTGGAGGTAAAGGATTCCGGAATCGGCATCACAAAGGAAAATCTCAAAGCGATCTTCAACCCCTATCACCAGATATCGCGCAAGAAGCGCAACATCCAGGGAATCGGGATGGGCCTTTTCATTGTTTCCGGAATATTGAAATCCTTAGGGGGAAAGATCGACGTGGAAAGCCGCGAGGGCGAAGGCAGTTCTTTTACCCTCACTCTGCCGGCCGCTTCAAAAGGCCGGAAAGCCGGCACCGAAGACGCTCCTGTTTCTGTTCCGCTCCTCGGCCCGGATTATGAGGAAATCAAAAACCCGGAGAAGATCGAGCTTTTTAAAGATACCCTTTTGATCGTGGAAGACAATATCAGCCTCTTGAGGCAATTGAGAGAGCGGTTTGAGCCGCTTTACAATGTATTCTGCGCGAAGGACGGGCTGGAAGCGCTGGACATACTGGAAAAACAGGCCAGGCCGGACCTGGTCATTTCCGACATTATGATGGACGGGATGGATGGGTATGAGCTATTGGAAAAAATTCAGGAAAAGGAAGATTTAAAGGAAATTCCCTTTCTCTTTTTGACGGCGAAAACGGCTGTCTCAGAGAACATTCAGGGCCTATCGAGCGGCGCGATCGACTATATTTACAAGCCGTTTCCGCTGGATGTGCTGTCGGCAAAGGTGGAGGCGCTCATTCATTACCGGAAGCTGAAGAAAGCGCTCTTTGAGAGCGACAAGGCGGCGTCTCTGGGCCGGCTTTCCGCGGGCATTACGCATGAGATATTGAACCCATTAAGCGGAATAAAGGGGCCGATTGACTACCTGCATGGGGTATATCAAAAGGACGAAAAAGCCCACAATCCGACTATGGATGAAGCCTTTTTTCATGTGTACAATAACATCGGACGGATAGAAAGGATCGTAAAAGACCTGCGGGTGCTGATTTACAACAAGCCGCTTTTCAAAGAAAAAGTGAAGCTGAAGGAAGTGGTAGAGTCGATTGTCCGGCTCGCCGGGCAGAAAGTGACAGGCCGCGTTGAGTTTGCCCTTGAGATTCCGGATGGATTTATGATAGAGACGAACGTCATGGCGTTTACGCATATTTTGATGAATTTGATCCATAACGCGGTGGACTCGATCCCTGAAAAGGGAAAGGTCACCATCAGCGCGGCGGGAGAAGGCGGCCGGTATTCGATAGCCGTTTCGGATACAGGGAAGGGAATAGAAGCGAAGTATTTGAGCCGGATATTTGATATCGACTTTACTACGAAGGTATTCGGCAAAGGAAGCGGTTTTGGGCTCTACTTTGTGAGAGAGCTCAGCTCGCGGCTGGGGCTCACGCTGAAGATTGAATCGGAAGCGGGAAAGGGAAGCACTTTTATGGTGCATAGTTGAACAACCGTGTCAAAAATAACTCCAGGGTAGTTTTATGACCCTTTCGCTGATTTTCTCCGGTAATCCTCCGGGTGTGATAACATAGCCTGTCGGCGCCAGATCTTCATAGTCTTTCATAAAAGAATGAAGGCCGTAAGGCTCTAATTCTGCGAACAGTTTCCAGTACGACAAAATGCTCGAAAAGAACGCCTTTCTGTACGTTTAAAAGTTTCTCATCCAGAGGAAGCCTCGCCAGAGCGTTGCGGACGCCTGTATCGAAAAAGTAATATTTCGGCGAGGAAAGAATCCTTTTCCGGGCGTTTTTTAGATAGGGATCGAGCCGTTCCAGAACCAGCGTATCTTCCAGAATTCTATAATATTCACGGATTGAAGGAGCGCTGACGCCTGATTCCATTGATAATTTATGAAAATTCGGACTGCTCCCCGATTCTGCCGCCGCGATTCCGGCTGAGGGCTTCAGCCCGGATTTCCTCCTCAAGATAACTAATAGAATAGGCGGTAAGGTACTCCGCGCGGTCTTTCGGATCGTCCAGAAGGACGATTCCCGGAAGCGTCCCAAAAATCATGGATTCCTCAAAGCTGTAGGCTGGTTGTTCATTCAGATTGGTAATACCAAGTTCCTGAATCCGATTTTCAACAATCCAGCCGATTTCGTTCCAGCAGAATGGATCCAGGCGGTAGGATTTCACCCTTCCCGGAAGAAGGTTGACGCTTTTCCGCCGGAGTTTCCGGGTGGATGATCCGGTAATAAAAAAGGACGCTTTTTCCTGATCAATCAAAAGTTGAACCGCATCAAATAACGCCGGAAAGAAGGCTGCTGACCAGTGTTGTTTTACCGACCTGGCGCGGCCCAAGTATCAGGACGGATTGCCTTTTTTTTACCGCGTTCGCGAGATCATTTTGAATATTACGAATATATACTTTGTTTTTACCTTGCATAAATAAAGTATAGTTTATTATTACAAATTTTTCAACACTTTTCTATTGATTCCCCCTTTCTAAAGGGGGTTAGGGGGATTTAAAAATATGGGCAAATCTTACTAAAAGTCGAGAGTTTAATCAATATTTAAGCATACACAATGTCATTTCGAGCCCTTCACTACTTTCAGGACAGGCTCCGCGAGAAATCTTAATAACTTTCAATGCAGGTCTTCATCCTTTGACAATTGTAAAAAAGTATATTAATCAATTGACCATTGAACTTTTGAGAAAAGTTGTTATAATATTTGTTTGCAGGCGCGTTTTAGCAAGCGCAGGCTAAAGCCTGCGGCTACATAACGAAACAGAATGGCGCCGTAAATAAAATTAAAATGTAGGCGCGAGCTTCAGCTCGCGGAGGAGGCAAACATGCGATTTTTCCCGGAATGGCTCAAAAAAGCGGCGAATTCAATCCACGCATGGTGGGCGGAAAGCTACCGGTTAAAGATTATTTTGATTTATGATCTGATTGTAATTTTGGGGTCTATAGCTTTTTATTACCTTTTTCCTGTTTTATTGAACTATCCTTTTGATATGGGTGAAGTCATGAGACGCCTTCGGGGTTTACAATATTCCACTCAATTTATTGTCATTACCTCTTTTGTTCTGGTTGTCAGTAATATTGCTTTGATGCATAGTCTAAAGAAAATCAAAAGATGGAAGTTTTTCTTCGCACAAAAAAACAGGGGAGCTTTTGAAAAGATAAATTTAATTCGAGAAAAGTGTTTGAACCTCCCCTATCAAATTTATGCCACTCAGGTAGTATTTGTTGTTGTCCCTGTTGTTCTTATATTAACTTTATTAGCCACTATTAATCAAACTACTTCTTTTGGTTACATAGTTAAAATCGCTATCCTTTTATTTTCCTTTTTTTCCTTAGTAGGCATCATTTCGCTTATCTTTTCCAAAAGGATTTTTACTCATATCCTGTTGAAAACATTTATAGAAGGGAAAACGGAAGGTTTTGGAAAAAAGCTCCAGATTCGACAGAAGATATTCCTCCAGATTTTGCCAATGGTTACTATCGCCATTCTCTTTACCGCTCTCATCGGCTATTCCCGGTTAATTGACGAAAAAAGCAAACTGATTTCATCCATCTACAAAAACCAGCTGCTCAGCCTTTTTCAGGATGTTCCTTTTGTCAATAACGCGGGAGAAGTAGAAGCTGTCCTGAAAGATACCCGTAAGGAAAGTCCGAGGGACACCACTTTTATCCTCGACCCGGATTTGAAACAGGCAGGTTCTCAGAAGCCTGTTTTAAGCAAAGTTTTTCTGATGTACGCGAACGACCTCGCCCAGAAGTATGACGGTCATGTCTACACAGAAGACGCCGAAATTCACGGAACTGTCATCAAACTGAAAGGCAAAGGCGGTACCTGGACAGTAGGAGTCAAGTTTGAGGTCATGTCTCCCATCTCTGTTATTTATTTTTTCGCGGGCTTTCTGGCTCTGTTCGCCGTAAATTTCTTTGTGCTCTATTATTTTTCCAAGTCGCTTTCCGATGATATTTCTCTTGTAGTCAAAAACCTCAACGCCATCGCGGACGGAAACGATACCACCCTCCTGCGGAGCATCGCGGTTACATCCAATGACGAGATCGGCGAGCTGACGATGGCTTTCAACCGCATTCAAAAGCGGGAAAAAGAGCACCTGGATACAATCCAGAAAAACCACGAAGTAATAAAAGAAAAAGAAAAGCTCTGGTCTTTAGGCCAGATGATCTCAGGCCTTTCGCACAACCTGAAGACGCCTATTATGACTATCGCGGGAGACGTACTGCGGATCGGCTTTCTGGTAGACGAGTACCAGCAGTCCGTCGGGCAGAAGCAGGTAACACCGGAAGACCACAAAGAGATCGCTCAAGATATGCGCGAGCTTTTGAAAACCATCCAGACCCAGTGCGACTATATGTCGGATGTGATTTCCACGATCAAGGAACAGGCCATCAAGATGAACCCCCGGGAGGACAGCGTCTTTACCGTCGGCGGCGTCATCAAAAGGGTGGAAATCCTCTTTGGGGAAGAAATGAGAATACAGGGTTACCCGTTCTCTATTAAAATAGAGATTTCAAAAGAGGTTAAAATAAAGGGGGAAATAAACGCTTTTCTGCAGGTGATGAACAATCTCCTCTTCAACGCGATGGAGGCCTACCCTAAAGGGCAAAAAGGAAAGATCGAGCTGAAAGTGGAGAAAGAGAAAAACATGGTTGTTTTCAGCGTGAAAGACTACGGTTCAGGCATACCCACCTCTATTCGTGAAAAACTCTTTCAGGAAATGATCACCACAAAAGGCTATGAGGGCACAGGCCTGGGCGTCTTTATGTCTCATTCCACCATACGGGGCCAGTTTAACGGCGCTATGCGTTTTAAGACAGCCCTGCGCAAAGGCAC
>JAGVOW010000015.1 GCA_020052515.1 Brevinematales bacterium
GCTTTTTCATCCCAGCCTTCTATCACAAATTCCGGGAGTTCCTTTTTTAGTTCCCGGCCGATTCCGACATGGCTCATCATAACAGGAATACCGCAGGCCATAGCCTCAATAGGCACAAGCCCGAATGATTCGTACCGGGAAGGGAAGATTACGCATTGGTAGCGGCTGTAAAGCAGAGGCAAATCCTTGTAATCTACTTTTCCCAGCCAGCGCAATTTTGCTGAGGGCTTCTGCGGAGCCGCGCAGTCTATCTGTATTCCTTTTTCCACCAGCTTTTCTAAAATATCAAAGCCTTTTGCATAAGGATCATAGCGTCCTACAAAAAGGCATCGGCCGTTTTTTTCTATCTGCGGATTTGGTTTGAAAAAAGAGGTGTCCACGGCATTGGGGATTATATGATCTACTTTTATGCCCTGATTTTGAAGATTTTCCCTCAAAAAATCGGAAACCGCGACTACTGTTTTACCTTTAGCGCTTGCTTTTTGTAAAAATCCACCTCGCAATAACCCTAAATAATTCTTTAGGGTCAGGCCTTTCCCTAAATACTTGCGATAACTATCGTATGAAATGTGAAATAGATTTATACTTCGGGGATGTTTGATCCCAAAACCAAACTCTCCATTGCAGATAACTGCGTCAAACGTTTTGGCGTGTGATCGAAAGAGAGTAGAAGTAATATAGGGTTTGCCGATTATTAATTTCAATAAAGGATTTAATCTTACTCCTGAATTATTTTCGGCCCCGATCAACTCTACAGTATGCCCGGCTTCCATAAAAAGCGCCGCGAGCTGACGGCTGACTGTCTCGACTCCGCCCGCACCGGTAGCGTCTGAGCCTTTAAACCGGGAGATTATGGCTATTTTCATCCGTAAGTCTCCGTAAACATTGTTCAATCGGCGTTGATAGCCGCTTCCTTTTGTTTTTTTAACATAACCGCGAGTTTATTTTCTATTATCTTACTTAAAAATTTGCCCAGATTCAAGGCATGCTTTTCCAGCAAATGCCAGGAAATAAAACCTAGCATAAAAGAAACCGGTATAGAGATCAAAAGACTGGGAAGAGAAGCGATTTTTGGGAAATAATGCGCTATGACCTGCTGGACCAGATAGCCGTAAATGTAAACCCCATAAGAATAATCCCCGCGCAAATTGATTTTCTTAAGAATGCCGGAAGATGAGGTCATTAAAACCAGATAAACCAGCAAAATATTAAAGGCAAATGGGTTAAACGGGGAGAATCTGAAAATTCCCCACAATACCAATAAAAAAAGCAATATTTTGTAATCCAGTATAATGTATTTTCTCAAATAGAAAGCGATCACTCCAACTCCAAAAAAAGCCCAGAATTGGATGCCATTTGAACCTGCCAGAGTCAGTAATAAAGAAGGGTAAACAAAATAACTCAATGTCAAAGCGAGAATAAAAGCTATAAACCATTTGAAATTCTTTACAAATCCAAATAATCCCATCAGCAATACTCCCACGTAGCACTTGATTTCTAAAGGCAGTGTCCAGATGGAGCCGTTTACGGTATGAGGAAGGAAATTGTTATCAAAGACGCCAGGTAATTCATATTTTAACTTTATCAGGATTGAATTGAAGAAAAGATAAGCCCAGGTTTTGGGTGATTGGAAGTACACGGTTGATCCTAAACTCGTTACTAAAGGGCCGATCAAAAACACAGCTAATATTATGCAGATAAATAATGCCGGCCAGATCCGGAAAAAACGCATCGTAATAAAACGGGCAGGGCTTGATGAATAAAAATAGCTGGATGTAATCAACATTCCGCTGATAAAAAAGAAAATATAAACAGCGAACCCTCCGATAGAACCGAAACCTATAATAAAATAGAAGGGCTCTATCGCGCCATTAGAAGGATGCAGGGCAAAAGAATGGCCAAAAATCACGAGAAGAGCCGCTATGAGACGGATAAAATCAAAATTATTATTGCCTCTTTTTAAGACGCTCTCGAGGTTTTTAGAGGGATCAACTTTTAATAGAGAACTCAAGAAATTTTTCACTTTACGCACCGCCTCCGCGTCTTGCTATCAGACAACCTTAAATCAGCGTAAGATTATAAAATAGTTAGGGGAAATCGTCAAAAAACAAGGTTTTAATATAATTTGCGATTTCAAAATCATTCTTTTAAAATAACCGCTGTTATTTCAGCGGAGGCTTTTGTATGGTTAATAAAAAATTCTCCCTTCAGTCCAGCGCTTATTGGCTGATTTTTATTTTGCCTATACTGGTCTTTTTTCTTTATCTTTTAGTTTATTCTTTAAATCTTCCCTACAGGGATGACTATACGATAACATTGCTTTTTTTAAATCACTTTGTTGACGCTCATTCTATTGGCGAAAAAATTAATTTAATCTTTCATAAACATTATGGACAAATTTTATTTTACCCGCATATTGTTTCTCTTATCATGTATAAAGTTGCTGGATTCGTAAATTTTAAGTGGTTGATGTTCATTGGGAATTTAGGTTTGGTTGCTATTATTTTTTCAATCTATAAAGGGTTTAAATTTGAGAAAAACAAAGTTTTATTTTTCCTGCCCGCGGTTTTTCTTTTATTCCAGCAGATGTATAGTGAAGGCATATTTCAGGCTAACGCGAGCATGGGTAATTTTAATATTGTTGCTTTTGGCGTTTTGTCTTTATTATTTATAGTAAATTATAGAAATTCATGGCTCTTTTTAATACTTGCTTTGGTTTCAGGCGCATTATCTTTTCTGACCCAGGTGAATGGTTTTATTTTTGTCATAGTCGCGATGCCGATATTGTTTTTTCAAAAAAGGATCCAGGATGGTATCATATGGGCTCTGTTTACAATTATTTCAATTATATTGTATTTTAGTTTTGAGCCGCAAACCGGCGCAGGCATATCTTTTAATTTTCAAAGAATCCCTGAATATATTACCTATTTCTTTACTTTCATTGGAAATAATTTTGGTTTAAACGAAGGCAGTTCATATTTCAATTCCTCTGCTTCATTGTTGAAAACGATTTTTCAAATATTGCCACTGATTGCCGGTGTTATTATAACCGGATATTTTTTATTTCTTACTTTTATCCGCTATTATGAGAAAAATCCATATATTTACGGGCTGTTTTTGTTCCTTTTTCTGACGGCCGCTTCAGCCGCTGTTATGCGTATTGACACAGATGGGGGCCAGCCGGTCACTTCCCGTTACCGTGTTGTGACTGTTCTTTTTCTCATACTCTCTTATCTTTCATTAATCGAGATTATTACAAAAGAGCAATGGAAGCGGGTTGTTCTGGCCGCAGGATTGGTATTTGCCGTTGGTTTTAATATTTTCGCTTATTGCTTAAAAACCAGCCCCATTAAGCAGCATAGAATGGAACTGGTTTCGAGTTTCCTGAATTGGCAGAAAACAGGGAAAGGCTTGACTCAACTGGCATGGCCAAAGGAGGAAGGGACTTCGGAAAGCATCCTGGCGGATTCAATCAAGAGAAATATTTATAAAATACCGAAGGACTTGAAATAAAAAAAACAGAAGAAAAAGCCGAAAACAGCCTGAGTATCAAGGAAATCCGGTATTACGATGAGATGAAAAAGGTATTGCCGCCGGAAATATGGGAAGTTAAGCTTCCCGATTTGATTCAGTTATTTATCCGGGAGAATAGAAAAACCGAAGCTCTGGAAGTCCTGCTGAAGAATGCCTGGGCGGAACCTCTGGCGAGGTATCTGAAGGAATTGGGCGATGTAAATCCTCAGGCGTATTTCGAAGCGTTTAAAAAAGCGATTCTGCCACAAATAAGGGACGCTTCCAGCAGAGGGCATTATCAAAATGTGGCGGGCGGGCTGAAATCCATGAAAAAACTGAAAGGGCAGGAGAAGGAATTTCAAGAATTTCTGGAAGAAATCAGGCAGATCAATGCCCGCAGGCCCGCTTTTCCGGATGAATTGAGGGGGATATGACGATCCGCTAAGGAACGCGAAGGATGGTACGCAAAGACGCGGAGCGCGCGAAGGGAGGGGAAGCAAAGCAAATGAAAACTATAACTTATGAAGAGATTGAAAAGAAAGCGGGTGTCTTTTTTAGCCTGGCCGATGGAAATAGAAGGCGGCTTTAGAAAAAGGGGAGGATTGTTTATTTACCGGGGATGAAGTGGAATTTGCCTCGGATTTTCTGTTTTTTATTCTTTATGCCATGCTTCCTAAAGATAAGAAAATCCATTCCATATCTGGCGAAAAAATACATAAATATCAAGATAAAGCCCTTGAACTCATGAAAAAAATATCCGATACCAGCTCGTTAAAACAAGCCGGAAAGAATTCTTTATTAAGCAGTCAACCTCAAAGTTTTATGATTATGTTTATCTTTTCGGAAATGCTGGAAGCCTATGAAGATGAAGAAATCGGTGATAAATTCCGGCAAGTTTTTATATGTCAGGCTCTGACATTGATCAGGTGGCTGGACGGGGAGATTGAGTAGGGGGAAACTAATATGACTTTTTACGCGCATACAAAAGAAAATGAGCCAGAATCGAAATGGCAGCTATTGTCAAAACATTTGAAACAAACAGCTGAAATTGCAGAATCGTTTGCTACAGATGAGGAAGAAGGCCAATATTTTAGAATGGCGGGATTGATGCATGATTTTGGCAAATATCAACAAGAATTTCAAGAATATTTAAAAAACGGAGGCAAGAGGGGCAGTGTTCCTCACGCTTCTTGGGGAGCTGCTCTAGCCAAAAAGATGAACCTTCGGGAAATTTCCCTCGCGGTCAACGGACATCATAAAGGACTAATAGATACGGCGGATTGGCAAGTTGATATGAAAAAGTATTCTGTTGAAATGGGAAATCATCCAGAGCATTATAAAACATTTTTAAACGATTTACATTTATCTGAAGAAGATTTGAAAAAGGTAAGCCCAAAATTTTCTGACAAAGATGAACAGGGCTATTCTTTTGAACGGGAATTATTTGTCCGCTATCTTTTCAGTGCCTTGGCGGACGCGGACTGGCTGGATACGGAAGCGCACTTCCATCCGGAAGTTGGTGAGAAAAGGGGTAAAAAGGAACTGGAAGCAGATATTATGATTAGTTTATTGGAAGCTCATTTGCTGGAAAAATCAAAAGCCGGCGAATTAAATCAATTGCGTAACTTAGTGAGGGATTATTCGATTTCAAAAGCTTCTTTACCTGTGGGTTTTTATTCCATGAATCTGCCGACAGGATTAGGAAAAACTTTGACTTCTTTATCCTGGGCGCTTCATCATGCAAAAGTCAATGGTCTGAAACGGATCATTATTGTTTTGCCCTTTATCAATATTATTGACCAGACGGCGCAGATTCTCAAAGGAATCTTTGGGGACAATTTAGTGTTGGAGCATCATTCTAATTATAATGAAGGCATCAATACGGGCGAAGATACCCAGGAAATCGAATATTCCAAGAGGCTTGCCTGTGAAAATTGGGATTATCCGGTTATAGTAACTACTACTATCCAGTTTTTTGAGTCGCTTTTCAGCAACAAGCCTTCACGGTGCCGGAAAATCCACAATATTGCAAAGTCTGTTGTTATTTTTGACGAAGTCCAGAGTTTACCGAAAGAAATGATACAGCCAACTCTGACAATGCTAAAGAACGTCCAGAAGATGATGAAAACATCTTTTTTGTTCTGTACTGCAACTTTACCAGCGTTTGAAAAGCGTGAACGGTTTGACGGCATTGAAAACATTCAGCCTCTGGTTGAAAACCCTGGGATTTTATTTCAAAAGACTCGCAGAGTTAACTATCAGATTATTCGAGGGTTTGATGAAATTTTATTGGAAGAATTGTCTATGGAAACTAAAAATAAAGGGTCTTGTCTTTGCGTTTTCAATACTAAAAAATCTTCACGGTTGTTTTTCGATCTGTTTAAGAATAGGGAAGATTTTGAAAAACATTACCATTTATCCACTGGAATGTGTCCGGACCATCGAAAGAAAGCTATCCAATCGATCCGGGATGATTTGAACAGGGGTAGAAAAATCTTTGTTTCTTCCACGCAGTTAATTGAAGCCGGAGTGGATTTCGATTTCCCCTGTGTCTTTCGGGAAATTGCGCCGCTTGAGTCTATTATCCAGTCTGCGGGACGCTGTAATAGGGAAGGAAAGATGCCGGAAAGAGGACAGGTTTATCTTTTCAGGTTGAAGGATGGAGGAATGCCGGATAAACTCTATAAAACCATTGCTGATTTTGTTGTAGAAATAATAAAAGATAATATTGACCGATTGTATGAACATAACTTTTTTGACGAATACTACCGAAAAGTAGTTAGCCTTTTTGTGGATACTGATAAAAAAAATATCAATCCGGCCCGGAAAGAATTGAACTTTGAAACAGTAGCAAACTCTTACCGATTGATCGAAAAAACGACGGAGGCACTTTTTGTGTTTAATTACAGCGAGGAAAGCAGGCAGATTGCTGAAAAATTACAAATGAAAGAATACATGAGCCGTGATGACTGGAAAAAGCTTCAGCCATATATGGTGAATGTCTATCCAGATTTTCTGTTTAAAAACAAAGGCTTGCATCAGGAAACAAAACATGGGTTTAAAATCTGGTATGGTAATTATGATCGAGAGACCGGTATATCAGTGGAACCGATGGCGGTGGATGAATTGATTGTATAGTATCCAGTTTGATTCCGTTCGTGTGGTTGGTTCGGCTCCGCTCACCAACCGCGACTCCAATAATGTCCGCTCCCTGAGCGGAGCCGAAGGGAGCATTGTTAAGAATTGAATTTATAGGAGGCGGTATGTTGGATAAAGAAATCGTGAGAGTGAAGGTGACAGGTGATTTTGCCTGTTTTACACGACCCGATCTGAAAGTAGAACGGATGACCTATCCCTGTATGACTCCTTCCGCCGCACGGGGAGTCCTCGACTCGATTCTCTGGAAGCCCGAATTTCAGTGGTATGTACGGCGAATTATTGTGTTAGAGCCGGTTCGCTTTTTTTCTGTGAAGCGGAACGAGATTAATTCAAAGCAAAGTAGGAATCCTATTGTTATAGATGAAGTTGATGCTCGTGGGAAACCAATGTATCGCACTCAAAGAAATAGTATAATTCTGAAAAATGTAGCTTATATTGTTGAAGCATCTGTTTTTCAGAAAGAATTTGACACAAAAAATCCACCTAAAAAATATGTCGAAATGTTCCGGCGGCGCGTGAAAAAAGGGCAGTGCTGGCGGAGGCCGTATCTGGGCACCAGGGAATTTTCAGCGGAGTTTATGGAAACAGATGGAACTGAAAAGCCGATTGATGGAGTGATACCTATCGGAAGTATACTTTTTGATATTTACTACGATGAATCCGGGAAGCCTTCTCCGCTCTTTTTTTATGATGTCAAGGTTGACAACGGCATATTGAACTGTGAAGTACCGGAAAACGATAAGATGATGCTGGCCAGTCATATCCGGCCGCCGGAGGATTCAGAAATATCATCCGTGATTTACGGCTTCAATCAAATCGAGGAACAGGGAGCTGTATTATGATTAGAGAATTGAGCGAACTGGGAAAGAAAATCAGGACTGAAAACGCAGGTAAGAAGCTGGTGCACGACGCGATCAAAGATGAGCCTTTTTCAATTGATTTAATTATTCGCCCGGACGGTACTTTTGAAAGGTTCGCTGTTATTGAAAAGAGACTAAAGCCCGCTGAAGCGATTACCGCGAAAAAAGGAAAAGCCCGGCTTTTACTGGATAAAGCGGAAGAAGTCTTGTGTTACGGTGATGAATCAAAAAAGCATGAACTGTTTATTAAAAAACTGGAAGAATATCAAAGTTTACCTGAACTTAAACCGGTACTGGCATTCTACGGTGTTAACCGTATGAACGGTTTGGATAAAGCATTAACCGTTTTTGAAGCACAGGTGGATGAAAAAGAGCGTGGTGGGAATATAGCTTTCCGACTGATTGATAAAGACAAAAGAATTCATGAAGAAGATTCGGTTTATGAGGCAATCATCGAGAAATATGAGACGGAACAGAATCAAAAGAAGGCAACATCTTCGAGACTAAGTTTTTGTTCTGTGTGTGGGAAAACAGACTTCCCGATAGGTGATATTGTGCATAATGCTATAAGAGGTGTTTCTGGTGATAAAGAACCTGCTGGAGGTCGAAAGTTAATTTCATACAATGGCGACCATAATCCATATGAATCTTATGATATGATTGGAAATGAAAATTGCCAAATTTGTACAAGATGTGCAATCGAATATACCGAAGGATTAAATTGGTTATTATCTAATGGTCCGAAATTAAAAAATGAAAAGGGGAAAGAATATACAGCTTATACTAATCGCAAAAGTTTCGGATTTGATACTGTTATGGTTTTCTGGACGCGGGAAAACGCTGATCTTGCCGAAATAGATATTCTGGATCGGCCGAATCCAGGCGAGGTAGCCAACCTGCTCGGTTCCGTGATATCCGGTGAGGCTGAAAAAGGGAAATATCTGGAAAGCGACCGGTTTTATTCCTGTACCCTTTCCGGTGCGGCGGCGCGTGTTGCCGTCCGGGACTGGATAGAGACGAGCCTGAAGGATTTTCAAAAGTCAATCGCGCAGTGGTTTAGAGGGATTGAAATTGAGAAATATGATTGGGATTTAAAGAAAAGCACCGTCTATTATTCACGGTTGTATGAGATGGCAAAAAGCGGCCAGAATGATAAGGTCGGAAATGATGTAACACTTTCCCGGACGGCTTCGCACCTCTGGAATGCAGCGTTGAAAAATACTGTGCCGCCACTCTGGATATTGTCTGAAGTGATAAAGCGTGTGCGGGTGGATGATAAAGGAATAACGCCAGAACGAGCGGCGTTGATCAAACTGATTTTGAATAGAAATAATAGAGGAGGCTTTATGGTTTTGGAAAAGTTAGACCCCGAAAATACCTCAACAGCTTATGTTTGCGGGCAGATTTTCGCGGAAATGGAAAGCATCCAGCGGGCGGCGCTTGGCAAGAACCTGAATGCCGGCATTCGTGAACGCTTTTTCAGTTCGGCATCTTTGACACCGGCAACGGCTTTCGGACGACTTGCCAGACTTTCAAACCAGCATTTAACAAAACTCAAGGGGGAAAAGCCCGGCCTATTTGTTGTGCTGGACAAAGAACTTGGCGGATTGATGGATAAGATTAAATCTTATCCCGCTATATTTACTCTGGAAGAACAGGGGCAATTTGCTATCGGATATTATCACCAGAAACAGGCACTATTTGCGAAAGTAAAGGACAAACCTGAATTACTGGAAGCTGTGGAAGAGGAGTAATATTAATTGGACACCGAGCGGAGCCGAGGTGTCCTGTGAAAAATGGTCATTTCGACTTCGCTCAATGACCGTAAGTAATGTAAAAAATGATTGGAGGAATGGTATGAACGAACCTATTAAAAACCGGTACGATTTTGTATATCTGTATGATGTGAAAGATGGTAATCCAAACGGAGACCCAGACCAGGCCAACTTGCCGCGCGCGGATGCAGAGAATCAAGAAGGTCTTGTGACGGATGTTTGTATTAAGCGTAAGGTCAGAAATTATGTGATGTTGAAATATGAACAGAAATCACCTTACGACATATTTATTAGGCAAGGAAATATACTTGGTAAAGATATATCTGATACTAAAGTTGAAAATGAAGATAAAAAAGAGAAACAAGATATTATGAAAGATCGCCAGAAAAATCTTTGTGAAAAATATTATGATATTCGAACATTTGGAGCTGTTTTAGCAATTGGAGAAAAACCGTCGGGAACATTACGCGGGCCGGTACAATTTACTTTTTCCCGCTCGGAAGATAGAATCTATCAGGCGGAGCATTCTATTACGCGTTGTGCTGTTGCAACTGAAAATGAAGCAAAGGCACAGGAGAAAAGAGAACATGCGTCAACTTTCGGTCGCAAATCCACTGTTCCTTATGCTCTTTACCGGATGCATGGTTTTATTTCGGCAGTTGATGCGGTTAAAACTGGCTTTTCCGAAGGTGATCTTGAACTTCTCTGGGAATCGCTTCTCAATGCGTTTGAACATGACCGGGCAGCGGCTAGGGGTGAGATGAACCCAAGAAAACTCATTGTATTTAAACATTCAAATCATCTTGGGAATGCCCGTTCCGGTGAGTTGTTTGAAAGGATTGTGATTGAAAAGAAGGCTGATTTACCAAGAGGTTGGGCTGATTATATGGTATCCATTAATAAGTCTAACTTACCGTCGGGTATCGAACTCCTCGAAAAACTTTAGTCCCCGCCGAACTTTGGGTTTGAAGAAAAACTTTATCGGGCGCTGAGCGGAGTCGAAGTACTCCCCGCGAACCGGAGGGAGACATAAAAATCGGCAAAAGTAACGATAGCGCAATTTATTACGGCATAATCAATTGCATTGTCAGAAAATTCAGCCGTCGCTTTTTTTGCCAATAAATCCCCGGTTCGCGGAAACACGGGTATAATTTATTGCTTTATAAAGAAACAATGTTTATACAGTCGCGCCCCGCGTGGGCGCGTGGATTGAAAC
>JAGVOW010000055.1 GCA_020052515.1 Brevinematales bacterium
AGCGACGTGGATGGAAGACTCAGCGACGTGGATGGAAGACTCAGCGACGTGGATGGAAGACTCAGCGACGTGGATGGAAGACTCAGCGACGTGGATGGAGGAGGTGGTATGAAAAGCCGTGATCGATTCGTCTTCTGGAACGTCTTGAAAGATAAAATTTTTCTGGGAATTGTGATTCTCCTTTCATTCTTTATTTTTGTGCCTCTGGTATTGATACTCTATCACATTATTGTGAAAGGGATCGCTTTTGTCAATTGGGATCTTTTTACTAAGCTGCCGGCTCCTGCGGGCGAGCTGGGGGGAGGTATCGCGAACGCTATCATAGGAAGCTTGATTGTCGTTGCTCTGGCCAGTCTGATTGCGGTTCCTATTGGTATCTTCGCGGGCATTTATTTATCTGAGCATAAAAAGCAGACTTCCGCTCATGTAGTGCGCGTCGCGGTGGATGTGCTTCAGGGAGCGCCTTCTATAGTGATCGGCATCATCGCCTATGTCTGGATAGTGGTTCCAACCAGGAGCTTTTCCGCCTTTTCAGGAAGCGCGGCGCTGGCGATTATGATGCTTCCCGTGATTATTAAAAACACGGAAGAAACTTTGAAGCTGATCCCTTCCGCCCTGAAAGAAGCGGCTTTCGCGCTGGGAGTGCCCTATAGCCGGGTGATATTGAAAGTGATTTTGCCGGCGGGCTTGAGCGGGATTGTAACGGGCGTATTGATCGGGACAGCGAGGGTTCTGGGCGAGACAGCGCCCCTTTTATTCACGGCTTTTGGCAGCCCTTTCATGAATTTAAATATTTTAGGGCCTATGGAAACGATCCCGCATGTTATCTTTAAATACGCGACCAGCCCTTATGAAGATTGGCAGAACATTGCCTGGGGGGCATCCTTTATTCTGGTTGCGTTTATATTACTCATAAATATTATAGCAAAGGTGGTAACAACAAAATGGAAAGTCAAATTTTAGAGAATCTATTGGAAGTAAAGGGCTTAAACGTATATTACAAGGATTTTCAGGCGTTAAAAGCTGTTTCTATAACCTTTTATAAGGATAGGGTGCATGCTATCATGGGCCCTTCCGGCTGCGGCAAATCGACCTTGATACGGTGTTTTAATAGAATGCACGAGCTTACACCGGGAAATAGGGCGGAGGGGCAGATCCTTTTGAATGGTGAAAACATTCTGGAAATGGATCCCATACTGGTCAGAAGAAACACAGGCATGGTTTTTCAAAGGCCTAACCCTTTTCCGACTATGAGCATTTATGACAATGTGATTGCCGGTTATAAATTGAACGGCATTCGTTTGTCGAAAAGCGAATCGGACAAAATTGTGGAAGAATCATTGAACAAAGCGGCCTTATGGGGCGAGGTGAAAGATAAGCTGCACAGGCGGGGCACATTTTTGTCCGGAGGACAACAGCAAAGGCTTTGTATCGCAAGGGCTCTGGCGCTTTATCCCGCTGTTCTGCTTCTGGATGAACCGACTTCGGCGCTGGATCCGAAAGCCACGTCTCACATTGAGGAGCTGATAGTGGAGCTGAAAAAAAATGTGTCGATAATCTTAGTGACGCATAATATTGCGCAGGCCGGCAGAGTTTCTGATTTTACGGCTTTTATGTATCTGGGAGAATTGATTGAATACGGCACTACCGAAAAGCTCTTTACTGTACCTCAGGATAAGCGGACGGAAGAATATTTAAGCGGAAAATTTGGATAAAAGTTGATATGATAAACCGATCGCAATTCCTGCGCAGTAAACTGCTTCACGGAATTGGATTATTATACCAGTAAAAGGTCTAAAAATAGCCGAAAAAAATCGCGCGGCGATTTTTTTCTCATAGGAGAAGAAAAATGCAGGAAAGTAAAATAATGGAGCTCAAAGAAAAAATCATTCACTATTCAGGCCTGGTCAGAGAAATGATCGAAAAGTCTGTTAACGCGATTGTTGAAAAAAACAAGGCCCTTTCTGATGAAGTTATAAATGTTTATGAACCCAGGGTGAATGAGGAGGAGCTTGTTCTGGATGAGGAGTGCATCAGCCTCATCGCGAGGTTCCAGCCAGAGGGAAAACAGCTTCGCATTGTGATGATGATTTCAAAAATGGTAAGCGACCTGGAAAGAATGGGGGACAAGGCGGTGAATATAGCGGAAAGTTCCGAGAGTTTAATCGGCCAGCCATTGGTGAAGCCGTTTATAGACATTCCCCGTATGAAAGAAGAAACCATTAAAATGCTCGATGACAGCATCAAAGCTTTTATTGACGAGGATATTGAGCTGGCCTATGATGTTTTAAGGCGTGACGATATTGTGGATGATTTGCGCGATCAAATTTTGCGGGAACTCATTACCTATATGATTGCGGATACATCTACTATTCAAAGAGCGCTTCATCTCTTAAGAATCGCGCGCAATCTGGAGAAGATTGCCGACATTACTTCGAATATCTGTGAGGAAGTGATTTATATTAAAGAAGGAAAAGTGGTGAAGCATAGGCAGGTGTGATAATATTCTTTCATCGGCTCGAAATATTAATGATTTTTCTATTGACGAATTATCAAATAGTGACTAATATAATATTACATTAATAATTTGTTTTGCGTTAAATAAATAAGGTCGTTTGATTTCTTTACATCTCTTACTTTTTGTCACCCTTCAAATAGCTTTCTTAAAACGATCATGCATCTACTTTACATGATGATTGAGCTTTGAAAACCATCTGAACCGCCAGAATTTTATTATGTGCTGAATCAGAGGTTTTGTTATATGGCTGGCAGGTTCATTAAGGCTTGAGTTATAGACTGATCAGAAATGATAACGGTACTTATGATATTTATGAAAGGCAGGAGGTGGTATGGATACTTCATAAAAATAAGCATGAGTTGTTTAAAAATGAGGTGTATTAATAAAAAACAGGAGGTTTATATGAAAAACATATTTCAAACAGGGCTAATCATCATTGGGATGCTTGCCGGTTTGGGTTGCGCTTCGCAAAGCGAGGTCAGCATGCTGAAAGCCGAAAACAAAAACCTGATGGATCAGATTGACACTTTGAACGAGAAATTGACCATCATGACAGTTGACGAAAATCTGGCGATGCAAGAAAAGAACAAACAGATCGCTGATTTAAATGATACCTATAGTAATGTTCTGGTAGAGCTGTCCGCGGAAAAAGCCGCCGGAATTCTCAAGGTCAGCCTGTCGAAAAATTTCATTAACATTGAATTTCTGGACAAAGTGTTTTTTGACAGCGGGAGCGAGGAAATTAAAAGCGCTGGAAAAGCCACTCTGGATAAGCTGGTAAAAGTGCTTAAAACGGTTAAAAACAAAATGATCAGAGTCGAAGGTTATACCGATGACGTACCGATAGCCGATTCCTACAAGTGGAAATACCCTTCAAACTGGGAGCTTTCAACAGCCAGGGCTACTTCAATAATCTGGTACCTGCAGGATAAGGACATCAGCCCAAAAATATTAAAAGCAATTGGTTATGGTAGATACAATCCTGAGGCCTCTAATAAGACCGAAGAGGGGAGAGCGCGGAACAGAAGGATCGTCGTCCAGCTGCTGCCGCTTGATGTCCTGGAACAACTAAGATAATTTGATTAGTATTGGAGATAAAATTATGAAGAAGATTTTAATTATAAGTGGTGTGTTTTTAATGTTACTAGTCGGAACGGCGGCGGCGAAAGGTATGAGCGGGATCGGTTTGTATGGAAACCTTGTGGGTAATGGGACAGGGGCCGGCGGAGGCATCGGATTGACATTGAAATTGGATTCATTTCCGGTTATCGGCCTGGAATGGAATTTTCTGCCGCATTCATCCATATTCGGTGGAAGTGTGGATTGGTGGATAGTTAACCAGCCCTTGGTAGGTATATTCGCTTATTATGTAGGTATCGGCGGATATGTCGCTGTGACAACAGTAAATTCCGCTAACACATTCAATTTCGGCGGAAGGGTCCCAATAGGCCTGCAACTGTTTCCGATAGATCCGTTGGAGATATTTCTCGAAGTATCTCCGATGATCATATTTGTTCCAACAATAGACTGGACAGTATCTGTCCGGCTTGGGTTCAGAATATTAATCTAAAGGAGGTTTATATGAGTAAGATTGAACAAACAGGGAAGGTCATCGCGGATAAAGCGGATACTTTTTTGTCAGGAAAACCTATCTGGTTTTGGTGGGCAGGTTATATTCTGCTGACGGCAACGCTTTTTGCCGTATTTTATCTCGTGTTTTATGTTCTGACTGTGCAGTGGTGGATAGTAGCTTTACTGATAGTAGTTATCGGATTTATCTGGGGCACAATAGCCTTTACCAACAGAAAATCCGCTAAAAAGTAAAAATTTTTTATGGAGGTAAAAAATGAAAAAGATTTGTATCCTATCGATTCTGGTTGCTTTCACGTTTATTGTCAGCAGTTGCGGTTCTTCTAAAAATAGCGGTACTAGTTCAAACAATCTGAACAAAAGTAGCACGAGCAATTCTTATGTTGAGGACCTGAAAACAAAGCTGGATGAGTGGAATACCGATATTGTCACTTTAGAGGGCAGAGCTGATAAATTTAAAGGAAAGGTCAAGGCCGATTATGAAAAGGAATTGTCAACACTGCGCGGCCAGCGCGATGATATCAGGCTAAAGCTGGAGCAGATTCAAAAATCGGCGGACAATTCATGGGAAAATATCAAAGAAGACCTTGAAAAGTCCAGAATTAAACTGCAGAAGTCTATTTCAAATGTCCAGGCTATGTTCAAATAAGTAAGGAAAAGGAGAAAATTATGATGAATTTACTTTTGATTATCGGATTGATTCTCTTTATCTTGTGGCTGTTAGGTTTGATTACGTCTTTTACTCTGGGCGGGTATTTGTACATAGTGCTGGTTGTTGCCATAATCATGTTTGTAATCTGGCTGATTTCAGCGGTAGTGCGGCGCAGATAAGAGGGTTTAGTGTTTTTTAAGTAAAAATTGAAGGAGTGGATTATGAAAAAATTTATTACAATAGGTTTATTAGCCTGCGCGTTTGCTTCAACAGCTTTCGCGGCAGAGGCTGGAGCTGGAGACGCGCCTTATCAAACGGTGCGATTAGGTGTTAGTGTGGATTACACCACGGTCGCTATGGACCAGGTTAATAAGGATTTGAATAAAGGCGGCAATATAACAAAATTAGTTTCCGGTATCACCGGCATGGCGGACTTCGACGTAATTCTGCTTCCCTTTCTCATGGTGGGAGCGAGAGCCGGATACCTTTACTGCTTCCCGGCCAGCGCAAGCTATAATTATGTGTTATTTAACCAGACGACAACATTTAACGCTTCACTCATACCGCTTGAAGCCGGGCTGATCGCGAATTTCGAAATACCCGCTTCACCCGTTGCCATTATGGCGGGTGTTTTCGGCGGATACGGTTTTGCGTTCGCGTCAGTTAAAAATGATATCAGCGCGTTAGGCCAGACGGCAACTTTTACCCAGCCTTTTAACGGCGGCGGTTTTGTCGGAGAAGCTCTTGCCGTGGTAAGCTACAAATTGGCTTCCACTTTATCATTAAACATCAATGGGGGATATAGGTTGGCAAACATACCTCAGATGGTACAGACAGAAGATGTAAGCTATACCGTCATATCTGGCATCACTGTTCCTGTTGGGAAAAAAGGCGATGTTTTGAAGGATTCCGATAATAATGCACTTGTGTTTGATTTCAGCGGGTTTAATATCGGTGTAGGTTTAAGCCTTGGTTTTTAAAACATAAAATCAGGACTGGTTACAAAAAGAGGCGGTGTAGGCCGCCTCTGATGTAAAGTGTAAAAATAACAAAGGAGGATTTATATGAATAAATTCAATATTAACGGCACCTGGAATGAAGTGGCAGGTAAACTCAAACAAAAATACGCTAATCTGACAGACAATGATCTGCTTTTCAAAGAAGGAAAAGAAGAGGAATTGCTGGGCAGATTGCAGAATAAACTTGGGAAGTCAAAGGAAGAAATATACATTTTGATTGAAAAGTTGTAGAAAGAGAAAGAGCCGTAGAACAATGATTAAAATTTTAAGGAGGACAATATGAGAAAATTATTAATGAGCGTCGCAATTTTGCTGTTGCCATTACTGTCATTCGCGGATTTTCAAATTGGGCCCACCATTCAGTACAAGACCCCAATTTCACCCGATTCCCAGATTCCGGGAAAAAACAGCATTTCGATCAACGATTTTAGTTTTGGCGCTGACGCGCGGCTTAACTTGAGCCTTTTTCAAGCCGCGGGGTATGGGCTCTTTACACCCGGTGACTCAACTATAAACCGGCCTGCTTCGGCTAAGCTCTATTTAGATGGGGGAATATGTGTTGACATTGCCATCTTCAGACTGGGCGTGGGTATTGGACCAAACTTTATTTTTAACTTCAATACCGATGCAATCAGCCCGCAGGTAAACGGAAACATCCGGTTTGCTTTTGATGTAATGCTGGGTGATATTGCTGTAAGCGCGGTGTACTTGATTGAAGCCAACTTGACACCTTCAGGCGTTCATTCAGCTTTTCACGACATCAGCGGGCAATTGGGACTTTCGGTGCTTTTCAAGATTTTCTAATGGTAGGAGGAAAAAATGACAAATTTATTGTTGGTAATCGGGCTCGTTATTTTTGTGTTGTGGCTGTTAGGTTTTATTACGTCTTATACTCTGGGCGGCGGCATTCATGTTTTACTGGTTGTCGCGATCATTTTGATTGTTGTCTGGTTAGTTTCCGGCCGTAGATAGGATCAGTAATTTGGTGCTAATAATAAAGGAGAGCGTATTATGTGGAATCGATTTAAAAAAAGCGAAGAGTCTCGTATGCTCGTCATGCACATGTCGAAAGAGTGGATGCTGAGCAAAGACAAACAGTATAAACCAGTTGATTTTATTGACACCGCTAAAAGCATTCATTATGACAGAATAATAAAACATAATAAATAAAAGGAGCCGTTCTATGAATTTGATTAATATTAAAGGATGCTGGAATGAAATGATAGGTAAAATTAAAAAAAAATATGCCTATATGACAGACAATGAGCTACTTTTCAGAGAAGGAAAAGAAGTGGAATCATTGGGAAGACTGCAAAAGAAATTTGTAAAATCACAAGGAATGAATTCTGTCTATATGAAATATTAACCTGGTAACTTCAGCCCCAACCCCCTCTCCGCGCGCGGAGAGGGGGTTGGGGGGATGAGGCGGCCGAATAGTTAATTAATAATTTATTAAGGGGTAATTATGAAATCCATTATTATGGCGGGAGGTAGCGGAACCAGATTGTGGCCGCTTTCCCGCAAGAATTTTCCAAAACAATTTCTTTCTTTGATGGGCAGCAAGAGTTTAATTCAGCTTTCCGCCGAGCGTTTATCTCGTTTTACGGATGTGGATGACATCTTTGTTGTCGCCGGTGAAGGCCATCAGCTGGCGATCCAGGAACAGCTATCCCGGCTTTTCCAGAAACCCTATTCCAATCTGGTACTGGAACCGACAGGCAGGAACACTGCTCCGGCCGTCGCGCTGACAGTGAAATACATGCTGGATAAGGCAAATTCAAATGAGGATGAAATCCTATTCTTTTCGCCGTCCGATCACATCATCCGTCCGGATAGCCTGTTCGCGAATAATGTGAAAGACTGCTTCGAGCTGGGCAAAGAATCTATTGTCACATTCGGCATTGTGCCGTCCAGACCGGAAACAGGCTATGGGTATATTGAACTGGGCGAAGAAGCTCACAGCGGCGCTCACTCTGTTAAGAGTTTCGTTGAGAAACCGGACAAGCTCATAGCGGAAAAATACCTCGCTTCCGGCAATTATCTCTGGAATTCCGGAATGTTTCTTTTCTCAGTCAAGGTAATCTTGGAAGCTTTCCGGAAATTTTCCCCTGAATTATATCAAATGATCACGGAATGGACCTATGACGAAGCCATTAAAAATTATAATAAAATCCAGAGTATTTCCATTGACAATGCCGTGATGGAAAAAGCGGAGAATATTATCTGCAAAAAGATCGCAGTTGACTGGAATGACGTAGGCTCCTGGGACGCTGTTTATGATATAAGCCCAAAAGATGAGAGCAACAACGCGGTCATGGGAGATGTTGAACTCCTGAACGTACAGGACAGCCTGGTGATCAGCAGTAAAAAACTGACCACCCTGATCGGCCTGAAAAATATTGTTGTGGTTGAAACTGACGACGCGATTTTGATCAGTGACCGCTCACAGACCCAGTATGTGAAAGAGATGGTCTCTATCCTGAAAGAGAAGAACCGTCCCGAATTAAACGAACATACGACAAACTACCGGCCCTGGGGAAGCTACACTATTCTTAATGAATCCGGTCATTATAAGATCAAAAAGATCATAGTCAAGGTAGGCCAGAAGCTTTCACTCCAGCGCCATATCCATCGAAGCGAGCACTGGATAGTTGTCAGCGGAACGGCGTTGGTCCAGGTAGGTGACGCCGAGATTTTTGTCCACGAGAATGAAAGCACTTATATTCCGAAGTCCATGGCACACAGGCTGGCCAATCCCGGAAAGATTCCCCTTGAGTTAATTGAAGTTCAAAGCGGCGAATATGTCGGCGAGGACGATATTGAACGCATCGAGGATGTTTACGGCCGGGTGACGCTTCACCCCCCCGGCCCCCTTCTCCAGGCTTGGAGAGGGGGGCCGGGCAGGCTGTCGCTAAATTAATAATTCTAATGTGCCGCGGGCTTTAGCCCGCGTAAATTAAGCGCAAGCTAAAGCTTGCGGCTACATTTTTCAATTTAGCGACAGCCTGCGGGGGGATGAGGCGATATTTGAAGTTTTTTCTGAATTATGCTATCCTATTACCCTGAATGAAATAATGAGAGGCGCTCGAATGAACGAAAAACGGAAATCCTTTTCCCGCGTTTCAGCTAAAAAAGCGATCGTGCCATTGAAAAATAATTATGGGGCTTTTCCTATAGTTGGAATAGGCGGCTCCGCGGGCGGGTTAGAAGCTTTTGAACAATTTTTTAAAAACATGCCGTCCGATAGCGGTATGGCATTTGTCGTTATCGCTCATTTAGACCCATCTCAGAGGGGGATGTTGCCCGAACTCATTCAACGCGCCACTAAAATGGATGTTTTACAAATTGAAGACGGAGAAAAAGCGCTCCCAAACACCGTGTATGTTATTCCCTCAAACAAAGACATCGCGATACTCCATGGAGCTTTTCAATTGCTCGTTCCTTCAGCGGAGCGCGGTTTGCGTCTGCCTATCGACTTTTTTTTACACAGTCTGGCAATAGACCGTAAAGACAGGGCCGTGTGCATTATATTTTCAGGCATGGGGGCCGACGGCTCTCTGGGCCTTCGGAAGATAAAAGAAAAACAGGGTATGGTCATTGTACAGGAACCTAAAACCGCGAAATATGACAGTATGCCTTTGAACGCTGTTTATACCGGCCTTGCCGACTATATTATACCGATAGAAGAAATGGCGCCTAAGCTTATAGAATTTGAGAAAAATCCCCTGGTAAAAAAGGATCAGGAAGTATTGAAGTTGAGTAATGAACCCTTGAACGAATTGCAAAAAATACTCGAAATGATCCGGTCCTATACGGGCCATGATTTTTCTTTTTATAAAAAAAATACCATTTATCGAATGCTTGAAAAACGCATGGCATTTAAAGAAATGAAAAATATCGCGGACTATACTCGTTATCTGCAGGCAAATCCCGGAGAGATGGATTTGCTTTTTAAGGAATTCCTGATAGGGGTTACCCATTTTTTCAGGGATCCTCTGGCTTTCAAGGCTTTACAGAAAGCGATCATTCCAATTCTGAAAACGAAATCGGAAGGGGATACTTTTCGTGTCTGGGTTCCGGGGTGTTCAACGGGAGAGGAAGCGTACTCTATTGCTATCGTCATCAATGAATGTTTGAAGACGATCGGCCGCAATTGTAAAGTTCAGATTTTCGCGACGGACATAGATCAGAAAGCAATTGAAAAGGCGCGCTCGGGAAGTTATTCTGCTGCCTTACGTGCAGTTAATATTTCAAAAGAACGTTTGGGCCGGTTTTTTACCAAAAAAGATGAGTTGATTCATGTTAAAAAGGAAATCAGGGAAACAGTGGCTTTTGCTTTGCAGAATGCGGTTAAAGATCCTCCTTTTACAAAAATTGATTTGCTTTCATGCAGAAATCTTCTTATTTATTTGACCGCCGAACTGCAAAAAAAACTCATCCCACTTTTTCATTATTCGCTTAATGCGGGCGGCGTCCTCTTTCTGGGGCCTGCCGAGAATATCGGAGAGTATGTCGATATTTTTACTTCGCTTGACGCTAAATGGAGGCTTTTTAAACGCAAAGATGTGGTCTACGCTGTTCCACGGATTACTAATAATTTACTTGAGTCGCTTTCTTCGCTCCCTCGTAAAGCAGAGGGTGCTGAAGAAGATAAAGCCGAAAGGAAAGCTACTCTGCCTGAAGTCGTTCGGCGGCTCCTGCTGGATAAATACTGTCCGGCTTCGGCCGTAATCAATTCAAAAGGGGACATTCTCTATATCAACGGACATACCGGCAAATATCTGGAGCCTTCTCCGGGCCAGCCGGTGATGAATGTTTTTGATATGGCGAGGGAAGGGCTTCGGCATGAATTAAGCAGCGCGGTATACAAGGCGGAATTGGTAAACAAAAAAGTCTTTTGTAAAGATTTGCTGATAAAACTTGACGAAGGGTACAAACCTATCAATCTTACTGTTGAACCGGTGAAAGAGCCGGGATACTCCAGTGGCTTATTTATAGTGATATTTGAAGATATAGAAACAAATATCCGCAAGATGAAATCATCTTTCTCAAGCAAGAAAAATCATGCCGTGAGCGAGGTTGAAAAAGAATTGGAATTTGCCAAAGGCCAGCTTCGTAAAATGCGCACCGATATGGAGAACTCCATCGAAGAACTGAAATCCATGAATGAAGAGCTTCAGTCAGGAAA
>JAGVOW010000025.1 GCA_020052515.1 Brevinematales bacterium
ATTCACCTCTCGGCTTTTTATACATATTAATTATATATCATACAATGAATTATATCAAATTTATCGAGGCGATTAGGCCTCTATTTTTCAGCAATATCCCCCCGTCCCCCTCTCCAAATTTGGAGAGGGGGACGGGGGGTGAGGCGGTTAGAAAAACGGGGGCTTTTATGAATCAAATCGAATCAAATCGAGGAGTGAGTAGAGAAGAAAAGAAAGCGAAGAAACAGCGGGAAAAGGAGCTATTTCAGAAGTACAAAGCGGCCTTTCATGAGGAGATAAATAATAAGAGCGCTTTTGGAATGGCGCTCTTATTCTTTATTGGGGGGCCGATATCTCTTAGCCTGATAACAAGCGATATTCGGATTTTCACCGAATATTGGAAAATTCTAATTTTTAATAGAATTGGGTCTTTTATAATAGTGTTACTGTTTTTTATTTTGACAAGAATAAAAGCATTAAAGAATCTTCATACTTTATTTTTCACTATTTCTTTAGCGTTAGTGGTATATCAGGGAATGTTCAATGTCGCTGCGGTTGGAAATATTGCCCCAATGGTCAGTACAGCATTGCCCACAATCCTCGTTCTATATTTCTTTTCAAACTCAAACACTCTCATCACAACTTCATTAATGCTTGTCGCTTTTCCATTTTATATCATTCTAAATTTAAATTTTGGTTACTCACTTGTTGACAATCTGGCTAAAGGAACGATGCCCCTGGGTATGCTGATTAACAGTGCAATTTTTATGCTTCTGGGTGCGGCAATGCATTATGTAACTTACCAATTGAAGAAAAGTGATTTTATCAACCGGCGACTCCTGGATGAAAAAAATATCAAATTAGATGAACAGAACCATCTTCTTGACGCCCAAAACCAGCAAATGACAGGCGAGCTCAAAATCGGCCAGGCAGTCCAGGAAAGCCTGATGGGCAGTTTGCCGCAAAGATTAGGCAATCTGTCCCTTTTCCTGGAGCGGCATCCCTTCAGCGAAGTCAGCGGGGATTTTTATGACCTGGTGAAAATAAATAACCGTCAGTATTACCTCTTTATGGGCGATGTCTCCGGACATGGCGTTTCAGCCGCACTTATTACGACCATGGCCAAAAGCCTCTTTAACAGCATTGTTTCTGAAAATCTTTCTACTGCCGAAATCTGCACTACTTTTAATAAAAAGCTCGCCGGCGAGCTTTTGGACAGCAATTATTACCTGACCGGCATTGTGCTGAAAATCGATCCGGAAAGTAAAACAATAGAATATACAAATGCCGGGCATACAGAGCCTTGTTTTTACAAGAAAGCGGAAAACGCAGTGGAAAAACTCTTCACGGAAGACCCCATTCTGGGAATGTTTGAGGCAGAATACAAAAGCAAGTCCATTCAAATGAAAGAAGGCGGCCGGCTCTTGCTTTATACAGACGGCCTGTATGAGGCGAAGAATGAAAAAGGCGAGCAGTACATCGATGCTTTTGACAAGGATTTTCTGGAATCCGCCGCCAGCGCTGTCCCGAATTTATCCAGAGCAATTTTCGAGAAAGCGGCAAAGTGGGGCGGGGAAAAGGCCTTTAACGATGATGTGACGCTGTTAAGCATAGAATTTTAAGCCTCATAAGTTATAAATTCCCCCGGCCCCCTTTTCAAAGGGGGAATTAATATCATAAAACTTGATTTCTAACAAAACTTTCTTTATCCTTTATAAAACGAAGGAACTTATGCAAACCATTCAATTGCAAATTCCTGATGATGTTATCACGGAATATGGCAGAGACAGCCTTACAGAGCAGCTTGATGATTATCAAAAAATTCTGGAACAAATTCGTCAGGAAGCCTGGGATGAATATTAAAGAAGGCTTAATTTAACCATGCATATCATTGTTGACTCTAATATTATTTTTCTGCGATCATCAGCGGAGATCGGAGATACATTGAATATGAGACGGAGGGATTTATGACTCTTTCAGGTAAGTGGGCACTGGTGACCGGGGCGTCTTCCGGGATCGGCTATGAAATGACGAAACAGCTTGCCCAAAAGGGATGCTCAGTGATATTAGCCAGCCGAAGCAAGGCAAAATTGGAAGAAATAAAAAATGAGATAGAGAAGAATTTTACTGTAAAGGCTTTTGTCCTGATTTCTGATCTTTCTTCCTTGGGTTCGGCGGAAGCACTTTATCAGGAATGTAAAAAGCAAGGCCTTTCTCCCGACATACTGATCAATAACGCGGGCGTAGGAATGATGGGAGAAGCTGTGGCTCAAAATATTAACGAAGTACAAAACATGCTTTTGCTCAATATTGTTTCCTTAACGGCGCTTTGCCGTCTTTTCGGCAGTGATATGAAAGAAAAAGGGGCCGGTTTTATTCTCAATGTGGCTTCTATGGCAGGGCTTTTACCGATACCTTATTTTACGGCCTATTCCGCCAGTAAACATTATGTAGTGCAGTATTCATTGGCTTTACGAAGCGAACTTAAAAAAAGCGGGGTGAGCGTTACCTGTCTGCTGCCGGGTTTTACCCGAACCAATTTTGATCAAAATGCCGGTGTTTTACCGGGGGGATACCAGGCTTTTTCTGAAGGAATGGGGATGACCGCTTTGCAGGTTGCTAAAATAGGCTTGAAAGCGCTTTTTAATAGAAGAAAATCAGTTGTAGCTGGATTTTCCAATAAAATCGGCGCTTTTTTCATTCGGTTTTTGCCGAAATCATGGCTGTCGGATGTGATCTATAGTGTGGTTTCTGGATTGGTAAAGAAATAAGCGCGGTTCATTAACCGCGCTATAGGTTTCTATTGATACCCTTTCAAATGCCTTCCGCAGAGCATAAGCTGATAACAGCGGTTGCATGCGGGAAATAGGCCATGGGGGCTTTTCTTCAGGGCTTTCCGGAATTTTATCGCCCTTTCATTATTATAGATATTCCAGAGTTTTTCCTCTTTAATATTGCCGATGATGTAGTCCGGGTAATCCGCGCAGAAGTGCACATCACCGTTGTAATTGATATTTACGGAAAACCATGGAGCCGCGCAATGATCTTCTACGAGCATTCTTAAGTCGGAATAATAGCGGCCGATTTTTTCCGGTTTAATGACTGGTACGGTAATGACCGGATAACCATTAGCAATGCTGTGGACTTTTCCCAGTATCTGCGAGAACAGGTTTCCGTCAATGTCTTTGTTAAAGCCGCTTGTGAACCCTTTCCAGTATTGAGGTTCAATGCCGAGCTTGCTCTTCAGCCATTCAGTCTGGTCTTTCCCGATAGACTCATCCATATAAGTCCCCAGATTGATGATGTGCCAGGCCAGGCCTTTTTCGCCTAAAGCTTCTACCAATTTATCCAGGTATTTGTAGTTCATATTGCTGATTGTGGAAACAATGCCCATATAGGGGAGATTGGACCCCTGCTTTTCTTTTTCCCGATTAACAGCTTCTATTCCTTCCATAACTCTTTTATAAGTTCCTTTTCCCCGGATGGTATCATTAACATCTTCAAAACCGTCCAGTGAAATGAAAATGCCCGTCCATTGGTCTTTGACAATTCTTTCGGCATTTTGAGCCAGATAGGTCCCGTTGGTATTGACAGTAAACAGGACCTTTTTAGCCGCATAAGCGGCAAAGTCCATAAAATGGGGATATAAAAACGGCTCTCCTCCCCAGACATAAAAGACTTTTGTCTTTCCAGCGACTTCGTCTGTGAGTTCTTTGTATCTTTCCAGGGGAATAATTTTGTCTGCTTCTTCTTTCATTCTATCCTTTAATGTTCCGTGAATGCCGTTCTGGCCGCACATAACACAGCGGAGGTTGCAAAGCGGTGTAATTTTAAAAGTAATCAGGGGCATTTCATGACTTTTACCGCCGTAAAAATTGTAATCAAAAAATCTGGCTTTCTCCAGTTTTGAAAAAGCTTTCGCCAGATCGATGGCTAAACCTGGCTGTGTTTTCAATACTTGCGGGATAATCGACAAGTTTTGTTTCATAGTTTATCCTCCAATGACCCCCTAACCCCCTTAAAGGGGAAAGCGTTTCCCTGTTTAAGGGGGTTAGGGGGTTTATAATAATAACTTTCAACCACGATTCAAATTATAACAAGATCAAAAAAAAAGTCTACCTAAAATTGGTTTCTTCTTTACTTTTTCGAATTTTATGTTAATATAGTCCTGCTTGAAACGGGAGAAAAAATGCTGAAAAAACTGGAAAATCCCCTCTTTTTTTTTCTTTTTATTTTGTTTTTTTTGGGTTGCTCTCAAGCTGAAAAAAGAAATGCTGTTGAGGATTTAAAGCCGATTAATACCCTGGCTGAAAAGATATTTTTAACTGAAGGCTGGAAGTATGCTTTTGATGACAGAAGAGTTTTTTCCGAAGCAGACTTTGATGATTCTGCCTGGAAAACGGTTTCTTTTCCGGCTGCCGTCTTTAATTTTGATTTAAGTAAAGGAAATTATTGCTGGTTTAGATATCAGTTTGTTGTTTCTAAAGAGCTGGAAGGATTTTCCCTGGGGCTATTCCTGGGTAAGCTTCCAGATATTTGTGAAATTTACTGTAATGGTTCTCTTGTTGGTACCTCGGGTTCTATGCCCCCTGATAAGATATTTGGCAATCCAAATATACCCAGGAGTTTTTTGATTCCAGGAAAGCTTTTAAACATTGGCCGTACCAATGTTGTCGCCATTCGTGTTTATACCATAAGGGAGCAAGGCTCTTTTAATCAAATATACTTTACCGATAATGCTCGCCGTCAGGCCGATTATTGGATAGGTTATAATTTGAACTGCAGTGTTAGTATCGTAGCTTCTGTGATGTCGCTTTTATTAGGTTTTTATTTCATTTTTCTTTTTTTACGTGAACGGGAAACGCCTTATTATAGTTATATCGCAATAGGATTTATCCTTTTGGCTTTTTATTTTAGCACGATTTATCTGGAAGATTTCCCTCTTTCTTATCTTTTAACGACTCAGCTCCAATTTGCTTGCCTGTATATCGGAGTGGCTTTTTTTGTGTTTTATTTTCAGGGTTTTTATCAGCTGCACAATCGCTGGTGGATACAGGTTTTTATTTTTCTGGCCGCGGCTGTTTGTTTCACTTTTCTTCTCAATACAAAGAATATGGCGGAGCTGGAGTTTCTGAATGGTAGGATTTTCTATCTGGTTTTAGTAGCGCCTTTGCTTCTTTATATTTTGGCGCTTACTATTCTGGCCATGATAAAAAAGAATCGTTACGCGTTTCTTTTGTTTGTCGGGGTTTTAGCGGCAATTTTTTGCGCGATTCGGGATATTGCTTATAGCGTTCTTTCAATACAGCCGGATTTCTGGATTGCCTCATGGGGGATGCTCGTTTTTGTTCTTTCCATCTTCTTTTCTGCGGCCGGCAAAACAGCGGATGTGAATAAAATGGCGCAGGAAAAGTCAAAAAAGCTGGAAGAAAAATCCGATACGCTCAGGGAAATACTTCAGAATATTAAGGAAATCTGGGATAAATTTTCCCTGTCCAGTAAATTGCTGGAAACGGATATCAGTGAAACTACTTCGTCCATCCAGCAAATGATCCTCTCCAATCAGATGATTGCCGAAAATGTGAAAGGACAGGTCAATTCTATTGAAAAAAATGGAGCGGCGCTGGGAACAATATTAGAATCCTTCACTAAAATATTTGACCAGGTATCTTCTCAAGCCAAATTTGTGGAAGGAAGTTTTTCTGCAATTAAGCAGATTGTTGACTCGATTTCTTCTATGTACCGTGTAACTGATGAAGCGAAAAAAATAGCCGAAAATTTGTCTCGCCTGGCTGAAAACGGGAAAGAACTGGTCGGGGAATCCGTTCAGGCAGTAGGTGAAATAGAGGAGTCATCTGAGAATGTGAAAGAAATTGTAACCGGAATAAAGGAAATTGCCGAACAGACCAATATACTGGCTATGAACGCGGCGATTCAGTCTGCGCATGCGGGCCAATTCGGCAAGGGTTTCGCGGTCGTGGCGAGCGAAGTCAGGAAGCTTTCTGAGAATTCCAGCGAAAACACAAATGAGGCCTCTCGTTATATTGGTTTAATGACAGCCAAAATCAATAAAGGGGTGAACCTATTTGATCAGCTCAGAGTAAGTCTCGAAAAAATATTGGATGAGGCAAAAAAAACAAATGAACTTATTGTCGATATTTCTGCGGTTACACAGCGCCAATATTCCAGCGCGAGCCAAATTACGGCTTCTATGGATTCTCTGGTAAAAGCGACAAAGGAACTTAAGACGCATGCCCAAAAACAAAAAGAAGACAGCGAAAGAATGAGAACATCGCTTTCAGAACTCAAAAGTGTAGCGGAAAGCATAGCAAAGTCTTCCGGCGAACAGGAGATAGGGAGCCAGGAAATTTCAGGGATGATTGAAAAAATAAGGAGTATTTCCCTGGAGAATAATGAAATATTACAGAAGTTAGATGGGCTTATCAAGATGTCTGAGGCAAACTTGGTTTGATCTGCTTGACTTTTGGCGACAGTGAATGTAATATTATGGTTGGGAGCGGGGATGGGAAATCAGAAAAAGTTGCTGGAGCAGGTTGTAGAACTGAAAAAGAAAGCCTTTATATTAGCCCATAATTATCAGCGTCCTGAAGTTCAGGCTGTGGCGGATTTTGTGGGTGACTCATTGGGCCTGGCGAAGCAAGCAGTTTCTTTGCAAAATGAGATAGTGGTTTTTTGCGGTGTTTATTTTATGGCGGAAACAGCGGCAATTTTAAATCCGGAGAAAAAAATACTGATCCCTGATAGGACAGCAGGGTGCCCTTTGTCTGATTTCGCAAGTGCTCAAATGGTGCGCGAGTGGAGAAGGAATTATCCGGAACATACATTTGTTGCTTATGTAAACACAACGGCTGAAGTGAAGGCGGAAGTGGATATTTGCTGTACTTCCTCCAATGCTGTGAGTTTAGTAAGGGCGTTGCCGAATGATAAGATTGTTTTTTTGCCGGATAAAAACCTGGGGGCCTGGGTCGCTAGAAACGTCCCGGAAAAAGACATAGTGTTATGGCCGGGTTATTGTGTTGTCCATGAGTTTGTGAAGTTAGAAGCGGTTCTGGCTGAAAAGGAGAGGTATCCAGATGCTTTGATTGTCGCTCATCCTGAATGCGGATTGGAAGTCCTGGACAGAGCGGATGGCGTGTGCAGTACCGGGCAAATGTTTGATTTTGTCAGGAATCATCCGGAAACGAAAAGGTTTATCGTTGTGACGGAAAGCGGCGTGAATTATGCGTTGAAAAATATGTTTCCTGATAAAAATTTTATCGAGCCAAAAACGAATTTGCTTTGCAGGAACATGAAAAAAATTACGCTGGAGAAAGTACTTCATTGCCTTGAAAAAGAAGATTTTCTGGTGAAGGTAGATTCTGAAACCTCAGAGCGGGCCCGAAAGGCGATTGACAATATGCTTCAAATGAAGACATAGATTTGATTAGATTTGGGGGCATTTCAATTAAGTAAGAATGGAGGAAGTTATGCCTTATAAGGTTACTATCGAAGGAGCGATGAAAGGGATAAAATTTTCGACCAAAGAAGAAGCTATTGAAGCGATGTGGGAATTTTACAAAGATTCTATGCAGAAAGCGGACTTTGACAAATTTATTAGCGAGCATATTGAGGAAGTGTAAGGATTAAGCTTGAAAGTATTAGTGATAAGCGATGTCGTGAATCGGTTGCTCTATAGTCCCTATTTAAAAGAATTGGCCGGTAAAGCGGAAATAATTGTTTCCTGCGGTGATTTACCGGTATATTATTTAGATTATTTAGTTTCCAATCTGGGAAAACCTCTCCTGTACGTATGTGGAAATCATGATTCTTACGGCAAGACGCGGCATTCTGCCTATCACTCCGGGAAAAACTCTGTTTTTTCGGAAATGGGATTAGGGGACAAAGAGCCTAGTTTCGGGGGGAGGAATCTGGATGGAAGGACAGATGTAGTTAAGAATTTGATTTTTGGCGGATTGGAAGGGTCGATTCTTTATAATTATGGAGATCATCAATATACGGAAACCCAGATGCGGTTAAAGATATTGGGGATGGCGCCGTCTCTTATGAGAAATAAAATACTAAAAGGCCGTTTTATCGATGTTCTGGTAACGCATGCCCCTCCGCGGGGGATTCATGATAAAGATGATAGGGCTCATATGGGTTTTGAGGCTTTTTTGTCTTTCATTAAAGTATTTCGTCCGGCTTATCTTATTCATGGGCATACCCATCTCTATGATATGAATGAGAAAAGGAAGCTGGAATACCTTGGGACGAAAGTGATCAATTGTTATGATTATCAGATTCTGGATATTGAAGCAGGATAAAAAGTAGATTTTGGGAGGAATATGTTAGAAAACAATATCTTTATGAAAAGCAGGGCCCATTTTCGCTTTGAAAAAGCAAGAAACAGGGCTTTTTTCAACGATTTAGCGAGTAAGTTTTTTAGAAAAAACAACTACCTTTTTCAATTTGATGAAGTAAAGTATTTATTATCTCCTTACGGCATGTCCTATCGCGGAATTCAATCCATTCAGCTGGATCAGATAGTGGGAAGTGAAGGGAGATACCGGGATTTTGACATCAATTTTATGCCATTGAAAAACCACAATCGCGAAAGGTGGGAGAATGTCGATATAGCAAAACAGAAGGATATTAGCCTGCCTCCCATATTGGTTTATAAAATTGGGGATTTTTACTTTGTCCGGGACGGCAATCACCGGGTTTCGGTGGCCAGGGAACTGAAGCAGGATTATATCGACGCGGAAGTGGTAGAGCTTTTCACCAAGGTAAAACTGGAAGAAATAGGCGAGAAAGAGCTTCTTTTAGCGGAAAGTTATCGCTATTTTCTGGAGAAAACGCAGTTTGATGCCTTGTTTCCTAATGTGGAAATTAAATTGACAAATCCATGGGGATATTACCGCCTGGTGGAGCATATAAATACTTATAAATACCTTTTGAGCGAGAAACAGCATAAAGATGTGACCTGGAAAGAATCGGTTAAAAAATGGTATATGGAACTCTATCTTCCTTTGGTAAAACTGATAAAAAAGCGCAGGGTTTTGAAAAAGTTTCCTGGCAGAGAAGTGGGGGATTTGTACATCTGGATCATGGATCATTGGCACTTCTTGAAGGAGAAATCCGGAAATGTAGGCATTGAAGAAGCGTTGGATGATTATTCTTCCAGGTTTGGGAAAGGTCCTATCGGGCTTTTTTTGTCCAGGTTGCTGAATTTATTTGCCGGGAAAAATAAAAAGGCGGTTTAGTATGATGCCGGTTAAAACAGTGCTAGTAGTTGCTAATAGAAAAAAACCGAATGTAGAAAAAGTTTCAGATGCAGTAGAAAAAGAGCTGAGAAAGAGAAACATTGATTTCTATTTTTCTACTCCGGCTTATTTTAAGCTGAATAATAATGAGCTTTTAACAGATTTTGACGACCAATATCAGCACTTTAATTATGATTTAATTATCGCTATAGGCGGAGACGGCACTTTTCTTTACACCGCCAGGACTTTTGCGGACTTTGATATTCCGATTATCGGTATCAATGCAGGAAGAGTAGGCTTCTTGATGGAAGTTTCTCCCGATGATTTAAGCGAGGCTTTAGAAAAAGTTTTAAACAAAGATCTTGAATTGAAAAAAAGAATGCTTTTAAAAGCGGAGATTTACCGTCAGGGTAAAAGAGCCTATCGTTCTTATTTTTTAAACGATGCTGTTGTTTCAAAAGGGGCGCTTTCCCGTATGGTCGAAATTTCTATTTTGATTGACGATGAGTCGCTCTCTCAGTACCGTGCGGATGGCCTCATTGTCTCTACTCCTACCGGTTCAACCGCTTACAATCTTTCAGCGGGAGGGCCTATCCTTTCGCATGATATGGAAGCGATGGTCATCACACCGATCTGCCCTCATACCATTGGCCTGAGGCCGATTGTACTGAATAGTACTAAGGTGTTGAAGGTGAAACTTATAGGGGGTGAAGCGGATACGACCTTGACGATTGACGGGCAGGAAAATTTTTATCTGAAGCCAAACGATGTGGTTCTAGTGAAAAAGTCCAAAAAATCAGTCCGTATTTTTGATTATGGTGAGCGGAAATTTTTCAGCGTCCTTCGGGAAAAATTGGGGTGGCTGTTATGATAGAACGTTTTTTTATTAAAAATTACGCGATCATTGATTCTCTGGAATTTGAACCGGGAAAAGGATTTTCTGTTTTCAGCGGAGAAACAGGAGCGGGCAAATCCATTATAGTAGGGGCCCTGGGACTTTTGCTGGGGGAGAAAGGCGACGTGAGTCTGATTCGCACAAATGAGGAAAAAGCCATAGTGGAAGCGGAATTTTCTGTGAAGAATCCTTTCATCGCTGAGAAAATGAAAGCCATGGGTATAGAAAACCCAGAAAGTTTGATTATTCGCCGCGAAGTTCTACAGAATGGGAAGAGCCGTGTTTTTATTAACGGCCAGCAGGATATGCTTTCAAAACTCGAAGAAATAGGAGAGTGGCTGGTGGATATCCATGGCCAGCATGACCACCAGCTGATCTTGAATCAAAAAGTGCACCTCGATATTCTGGATAGCTATGGCAAGCTTTCAGCAGAAAAAGAAGATATAAAGTCTTTTTATCAGGAATTTTTAAAAAAAGTGGAAGAAAAAAAAGAACTGGAGCAGGATGAACAAAAATTGGCCGCTGAGAAGTTCTATTGGGAAACTGCTGTCAGTGATATTGCGAACGCTAAAATGGAAGAAGGAGAGGAAGAGCAGCTCACTGAGACAATTAAGAAGATGGAAAATGCTGAGAAAATAAGCGCGGCTTTATCCAGCGCTTACAGTGTTTTATACGAAGAGGAGCTTTCAGTCACAGGCCGTCTTTCCAGGGCGCTGGGGGCTATTCGGGAATTGGAAGGTTTAGATTCCCGTTATCAGGAATTGCTGGAGATTCTGGAAGGGGCATCTGCCCAAATTGGCGAAAGCGTACATTTGATTGGAGATTACCAGAGAGAGATGGATTATGATGAAAAAACTATGGAAGAATGGCTGGACCGCCTGGAACTGATTAAGGATTTAAAAAGGAAGTATAAAAAGAATTCTATAACGGAGCTGAAAGGCTACGCGCAGGATTGCAGCACAAAATTATCCCGTTTTGAGAATCGGGCGCAGGAGCTGGAAAAAATAGCAAAACAAATAGAAGAAATCAAGGTGGATTTAATCGAAAAATCCAAGCGCTTGTCGAAAAAGAGGCAGGAAATAGCGAAGGAATTGGCACAAAAAATCAAGGATGAGCTTTCTTTTCTGGGGATGGAAAAATCTGAGTTTATTGTGGATATTAAATACGTAAAAGAGGATAATAGTCCATTTGTGATTAATGAGATCCCTATTAAACTCAATGAAACCGGTATGGATAGAGCGGAATTTTTTATTTCCAGCAATGTCGGCGAAGAGCCAAGGCCTTTGAAGAAAGTGGCTTCAGGAGGGGAAATATCCAGGGTTATGCTTGCGCTTAAATCGATCTTCGCGGAAAATGATGCCGTTGACACCCTTATTTTTGATGAAATAGATGTCGGCATAGGCGGCCTTACTGCCAACAATGTGGCGGTTAAAATGAAAGAGCTTTCTGCTTCGAAGCAGATCGTTGTAATTACGCACCTGGCGCAGATTGCCTCGAAAGCGGAAAGCCATTTCGCTATTTCGAAAATAGTGGAGAATAACAAGACATATACGAAAATTGAAAAGATGGAAGGGGAGCGTCGGGTAGAAGAAATCGCGCGGATGCTGGGCGGAGAAAGCTCTGCGGCCTTGACGCATGCACGGGAAATGCTTAAATAAGATGATAAACCCCCTAACCCCCTTAAAGGGGGTTAGGGGGTTATAGGAGTATAAATAATGGAAAATCAAAATTCTTCTAAAAGAGAGCTGGCGGCTATTTTGGGTATTGTGGTTGTTTTGTTGGCTGTGTTTATGATGGCGGCGCAGGTGTTCGGAATTCTTTCTTTCCGCTTTTTGTGGCCCCTTTTAATGATTGCGCCTATTGTTTTTTTTATCCCGCTTTTTCTTAAGGATAACAAAAAATTTGCGCTTCTCTGGATCCCTTCCGTAACTCTCATTTTTTTATCACTCTATTTTATTCTTTTGAACTATGCGGGATGGAATTACATCTCTATCAGCTGGCCGAACTTTATTCTGGCACCGGGACTCGGGCTTTTTGCTTTTTATCTGGCGCGTAAAAGCAAGGGGTCCCTGGTGTGGTCGTTTTTAACGGTCATGAGCGCGTTAATCGGTTATGGAGTGGTTTTCAATTCTAAACGTTTACTTTTCATTTGCTCGCTTATTTCCGGGGTTTTTTTCATCATTTATGTTTTTTCAAAGAAGAAAAAATAGGCCTCTTTTATGTTCTTTCTGAAAATCCGGGGCCTGACTGTAAAAGAATCCAATCTGGAAAAAACATGGAATTTCAAGCGCGATTCTAAAGAAGTTCTTTCTGGTGTTCAATTCAATGTCGAAAAAGGAGAAATATTTGGAGTCGTTGGCCCCAATGGAAGTGGGAAGACGACTCTTTTAAAAACCATTGCCGGTTTGGTACGGCCTTCGGAAGGTGAAATCATAGCGAATGGGGAAAATATTGTTCATAAAAAAATATTTGAGCGGAATGCGGCGTTTGTTTTTCAGGACTTTGATCTTTATCCACATTTCAGCGGCAGGAAAAATATAGCTTTTCCAATTCAAATGCACAGAGAAAAGGAAATAAAGAAAGTTTCGCACCTCAGGAGAGAAACCGATAAGAGGGTTTCTGAAATAGCGGCGCTTTTGCATTTAGATAGCGCAAAAATTCTGGATAGAAAACCGCAGTTTGTTTCTATTGGTGAACGCCAGCGCATAGCGATTGGCAAGGCGATTGCGGTTACACCAGAGGTGCTCCTTCTGGATGAGCCTCTTTCAAATGTGGAGGACAACTTAAGAAATGAAATCCGTCATAATCTTAAAAATTTTATCAGAAAGAACGGCATTACCGCTATTTATGTTTCCCACAACCAGCTGGAAATAGGGGAAATCGCCGACAATGTTGCTGTTTTGCAGAATGGTGAAATAGAACAAATAGGCGCTTATCAGGAACTTTATGAAAATCCTCAAACTCTTTTTGTTTCGCTTTTCATTGGCGAAAGGTTGACAAATTTTCTTCCGGCAAAGGAAGTGAACAGATTGACCAATGGAAAGATTAACTATATGCTTACGATCCGTCCGGGTGAGTGCGCTCTTGCGCTGGAAGAAAATTCTATTGTTTTAAAGGGGAAAGTCAGTTTTATCGAAAATTTGATTCAGGAAGACAAAAAGATTGTTTTTATTGAATATAGTAACGAACTTTTTGGTGTAGAATTACCCCTGGAGTATGAAATAAGAAAAAATCAGGAAATTTCAATTTTTGTACCGTTGAAAAAGGCGAAATTTTTTGATGGCGCAGATTCTGCCTCTCCAAAAAGAATTTATAATTTATGGTGATAAAAAAGAAATTATTTTTTTGTTTTTTAACTTTCTGCCGATATTATTATCAGTAGGAAAAGTCCAAAGGAGGAGATTCTGCTATGAATAAAGGCGGGATGGATATAGCTACCTGGCTTGGGATCACGATGGGTTTTGGTACTTTAATTTTTGGCTTTGTCATTGAAGGGGGTAACCCCGCGGCGCTCGTTGGAATAAGCCCGATCATTATTATTGCCGGAGGGACTATAGGGGCCTTGATGACCTCCTTTACTATTAAAGACGTTCTTAATATTCCAAACCTGATTATGGAAGCAAACAAACTTTCTCCGGATGTAACAAAAGATAACCTCGAAGTTTTGATTACGTTTTCTGAGAAAGCGAGAAGAGAAGGCCTTTTGAGCCTGGAGAGCGATATTCAGGATTTGAATGACCGTTTTCTACAGAAGGGATTGAAACTCGCCGTAGATGGAACAGACCCGGAAATTATTCGTAGCGTTCTTGAAAACGATATTTATCTGTTTGAGCTTCGTAAAAAGGAAGAAGCCGCTATTTTTGATACAGCAGGCGGGTTTTCACCTACAATGGGTATTATCGGTACCGTGATGGGGCTTGTACTGGTGTTGTCTCACCTGGGCGGAAGTGGAGAAGAGCTTGGCCATTCGATTGCTGTCGCGTTTATCGCCACTCTCTATGGTATTGGTCTGGCAAATCTTTTCTGGCTACCTGTTGGCAATAAACTGAAATTGAAGCTGAAAAAGGAGAAGCTACAAAAGGAGCTTATCATTGTTTCGGTGCTTTCTATGTTAGCGGGTGAGAATCCATCTATTCTTCGGGATAAGCTGGAAGGATTCCTGGAAGGAAAAGAATTAAAGGCTTTTCAAGAGCAAGGGCCGGCTAAGTAAAAATTGACGGGAGTGTTTTATGGCGGGGACCAAAGGTTCGGGGCGCCCTAAGAAAATAGAGGAACCCCATGAAAATCTAGAACGCTGGCTTTTGACCTACGCGGATATGATTACGCTTCTGATGCTTTTCTTTATTGTGCTTTATTCTATGAGTACGGTTAATCCGGCGAAATATAAAGACCTGGCGCAGGCGTTAGAAACGATATTTGCCGGGGGAAGGCCGGAAATATTTTCTTCCGATTCTATGGCTGCCGGGATGGGTATTATGGCGAATCCGGGACAATTTCCTGTCCGTAAAAGCCGGGGCGGGAAGATGGAAGATGTTCTCAAACAGGCCATTTCCGCGCTTCAGCCGGATATTCAATCCCGCAGGGCAAGGGTAGTGATGAATCAGATGGGTGTGGTTATCAATCTGGCGTCTGATCTCTATTTTGAACCGGGGGCGGCCAGCATTCTGCGGGAGAATGTCCCCACTTTGCAGCGTATCAGCTCAGTTTTAAAAAGCATTTCTAATGATATCAGAATAGAAGGGCATACGGATAATCGAAATATCAATAGTACGAATGAAATTGCCAATTCCGCGGGTATTCCCCTTTTGTCTAATTGGGAATTGTCGGCTCAAAGGGCGATCAATGTACTGAAGTTTATGGAATCTTTCGGCGTGGAATCAAAGCGGCTGTCCGCGGTTGCCAGGAGCGATACGCACCCGCTTGAAAGCAATAACACACCTGAAGAAAGAGCGTACAATCGCCGTGTAGATATTCTCATCGTACAGGAACAATAGCTATTCTTCTGGCGGAGAAAAAATTAACCACGGCAATCAACGCGCCGGCGAGGAAGACATACTGGTACCCCAGGATTTGCCAGAGTAAACCGCCTGCCACAGCAATCGAAATAGAAAAAATATGATCAATGGAAGTAGCCAGCCCAAGCGTCGGTGCCACCTCGTCAGGGTGTACTGCAATTTTTTTTAAGTAAGTGGCCCGAGCCATACCGACAGCCATCAAAAGCTGGTCTAGAATGTAACAGATAGCCGTAATTACCAAGGCCAATCCTTCCGGGAAAATAACTCTCGCAAAACCATATCCGAGACAAACAAAAACCAATACCACTGCTTCGCCGCTTAATATAAAACGTTCTCCCAATTTATCAATAGCTTTGCCCAGAAGCGGCTTGAAAAAAATCCCGATAATTCCTCCTATAAAAAGGAGCGCCGCGACTATCTCAGTTTTTTGATGGAAGACGGAGACTAAAACCCAGGGCGCGAAAGTCAGAAATATCTGTTTTCTAGTGCCGAATAAAATAGAGAGCCAGTAATAAAGGCGGTATTCTTTTCGATACTTTAATCTTAAATGAGATGGAACAGGCTTGTCGGCCTTCATAAAAGACAATAATAATGCCGCGGCCAGGAGACTGACCGCGCTGATGATAAATGTCGTTTTGAATTCAAAATGGAGGTACTTAAAACCCAGAAACACAAAAAGGCTTCCGGCTATCATTGCCGCGTTCATAGCGCCATTGATCTCCCCCAGCCTTTTCCCGGTTTGGCCCTCTTTTGCCAGGCTCATTCCAATACTGGAAGTAAGAGGCAGAAATATATGTTGTCCCAGGCTGTAGATAAAAAGCCACAAAAGCATGGTGGAAAAGTTCGTGGAAAAGAAACCAATCAAGATGAGTCCAATTCCGCCCAATAAATTGGCAAAAAGGCCGAGTCTTCTGCTTCCAAGAAAGAAAAAAACAGCGGAAACAAAAGCGACTAATACGCCGGGCAGCTCGCGGGGAAGCTCAATGATGGCCCTCTGAATGTTGGACAGGGCGAAGGTTTCATTTAAGAAATTGTTGAAAGTCGAATCCATTATATTCTGGGTAAATCCAATAAAAGCAACCGCCGTCAGAAAGAATAAAAAATCTTTGGGAGCCAATTTGATTTTTTGAAGCAACGATCTCATTTTTTGTCCTTGAACATCTCGTACACCGTATTAACGTCCTTGTCACCCCGGCCGGAAATATTAATTATGAGGGCATCGTCTTTCTTGAAGCGGCTGGCTTGTTTTATCACATAGGCAACGGCATGGCTGGATTCCAGCGCCGGGATAATGCCTTCTGCTCTGGAAAGGTATTGAAAGCCTTCCAGCGCTTCCGTGTCCGTTACGCTTACCGCTTCTAATTTATTCTGAGACTGAAGAAAAGCAAGTTCTGGCCCAACACCTGGATAATCAAGCCCGGCGGAGATAGAGTGGACATCCAGTACCTGCCCGTAGTCATCCAGAAGTACCTTGCTTTTTGTTCCATGCAGGACGCCTTTTTTGCCGTACATCAATGTGGAAGCATGGTCGCCGGTTTTATTACCTCTTCCGCCGGCTTCCACGCCGATCAGGCGTACCGGGTCATTTAAGAAAGAATAAAAAAGCCCCATCGCGTTTGAACCGCCGCCGACGCATGCAACCGCGTAATCCGGCAATCTTCCTTCTTTTTCTAAGATTTGCTCTCTTGCCTCTTTCCCGATGATCGATTGAAAATCCCTGACAATAGTGGGATAGGGGTGTGGTCCGGATACTGTGCCGATGAGGTAGTAGGTGTTTTCGACATGGGCGAGCCAATCCCGGAAAGCTTGATTCATAGCGTCTTTCAAAGTGGCGCTGCCGTCGGAAATAGAATGTACTTTCGCTCCCATGAGCTCCATACGAAAAACATTCAGGGCCTGTCTTTTAACATCTACGCTTCCCATGTAAATTTCGCACTGCATTTTCATCAATGTAGCGGCGGTCGCGGTCGCTACGCCATGCTGGCCGGCGCCGGTTTCGGCGATAATGCGCTTTTTCCCCATCCGCCTGGCTAATAAAATTTGCCCAATAGTGTTGTTGATTTTATGGGCACCGGTGTGGTTCAAGTCTTCACGTTTGAGGTAAATCTTGCAGCCGATGTCAGAAGAGAAGTTTTTTGCGAAATAGAGCGGAGAAGGCCGTCCGACATAATTTTTCATCAAGTCAGAAAATTCGGCATTAAAGTCCGGGTCATTCTTATAGCGCTCATAAGCCTTTTCCAGATCATTCAAGATGGGGAAAAATGATTCTGGAATAAAGGAGCCTCCGAATTCGCCAAAATATCTATCCATGGATAGCTTTCCTGCCCTTGTAAATTTTACCCATAATTTCTTTAGCAATCCGGTGCGCCGTGACATCTGCCTCCGGTTTGTGGATGGGTTTGCATTCATCGAGGATGCACTCAATAAAGTGAAGCTGTTCTAACCGAAGCGCGTTGTCTTTATGAATAAAGACACGCTCCACAAGATTTTCCTGTTTGTATTTAATTTCCTCTTTCATAACAATGTATTCCGATTGAGGCTGTCGAGTGATCGTTATTTCTTGCGTCTCATAATTCAGGAATACATAAGAACCTTCTTGCGAAATAGCCAGAGTACGGGACTTTGCTTCCGACACGCGGCTGGCTGTGATATTGGCCACTACACCATTCTCAAAATAAATCGAAGCGTTCGCGATGTCTTCAAAGTTGGAATAAATCCTTTCGCCATGCGCCGCAATGTCCGCAACCTTAGATTTTGCAATAGCCAGTACGATGTCGATATCGTGGATCATGAGGTCCAGAACTACGCCCACATCGCGGATACGGCTTCTGGGGCCCATTCGCTGGGCCTGTATGAGGTAAGGTTTTTTTACTACATTCTGCAGTTCCTGCACGGCCGCGTTAAACCGCTCAATATGGCCGACCTGCAGGAAAATATTTTTTTTCTCAGCAAGAGAAACCAGCTTTTCGGCAAAGTAAACGGTCTTTGTCATTGGCTTTTCCAGCAAAACATGCTTTCCCGCTTCCAATGCCTGCGAGGCGAATTTATAATGCAGGAATGTCGGTACAGCGATAATAACGGCGTCCACACTCGCCAGAAACTTTTTGTAGTCTGTGTAACCCTTTACGCCATATTGTTTCGAAAGCTTTTTCACCATTGCTTCGTCCGCGTCGCAGATAGAACAAAAATCAACGTTTCCGATAGTGGACAATGTGTTAATATGGTATTTACCCATATGGCCTGTCCCGGCCACTCCAATTTTCAGCACGATAAACTCCTTAATACTATTTTACAATAAAACGGCAAAAAATACAAAAATTATAGAATGGAAAAGATTAGTTGTTCGAAAGATTTTGAAATTAGAGTTAAAATAATGTTACCTTTTTACTATTCCTCCGTAGTACACATAAGCGCAAATGAAGAATAAACCAGGAGGAGGGAAAAGATGCGGCAGAGAGAAATGAAAGCAAGGGAAGGTTTTTATGCACGGCATTGAGGCGCTGGTAAAAGCAAGCCTATCAGGCGATAGGAAAGCGTTTGGAAAATTGTACGATTTATTTTCTAAAAAAATTTACCGCTTTCACTATTATCGCTGCTATCACCGGGAAACAGCGGAAGATTTAACCAGCCAGACTTTTTTAAAAGCGCTGGAAAGGCTCTCTACATTCCGGCCGGAAAGAGGGCCGTTTTCCGCCTGGATCTACGGAATAGCCAGAAATTGCCTCATGGACCATTTTCGTCAGAAGACCAATTCAGTGGAACTGGAGGACATCTGGGAAATGCCTTCTTCGGTCAATCTGGAATTGGATGCCGAAAACAAAGACAATTGGAAGAAGATCCAACCCTTTTTAAAGCAACTTTCTTCAGATGAGAGAAACATTGTCCTTCTGCGGATCTGGGATGAACTGTCCTACCGGGAGATTGCCCAGATCGTGAATAAGACCGAAGGCTCCTGCAAAATGGCCTTTTCCCGGGCGCTTTCTTTCCTCAGGGAAGCATTGCCTCTTCCTCTTTTTATCTGGCTTTTATTCTTCAAAGAGCGTATGTTATAGGAGGAATGTATGAAATTGAGTATGGATGGTATTTTAAAGGATTTGTACAAAGCAGCCCCGGAACTGCGGGACAAGGAGGAAGAATTGAAAAAGGTAATCCGGGAACTTCTGGCTTCCAAACCTTCCGCGGAAATGGATACTGCTTTTGAGAAAAAACTCAAAGCCGAGCTACTGGAAAGATTTGCGGACAAACAAAAAAAGAAAGCTTTTGTTTTCTGGAATTGGTTTTCCAGGGGAATGATGATTCGGGCTGCCGGCGGAGTTTGTGTGGCGGCTCTCCTGGTCGTAAGCGTATGGAATTACCAGCGTTTTCTGCCTACAAAATCTATTGTAGAACCGATTGACCGGGTTGAAAATAAAGAGGTTGAAATTTTGCCGCAGAAAACTCCTTCGATAGAGGGCCGAAAAACAAAATCGGAACAAAGCCCAAATAATTATTCTATGGCGGAGAAAAAAGATCTATTTGCGGGTAATGAATCTCCGAAGGAAATTCCAGCAGGACCTGCTCGTGACGAAGAAATTTCGGTAAGGGCCCTTTCCAAATCCGTGGCCGCGGCTCCTCAAATGCAGCAGATGCAGACAAGGGATTTTAATACCGAGGGTTATGACCGGGTTGTGGAAAATTCCTACAAAAAAACAATCCGGGAACCTCTTTCCACGCTTTCTATCGATGTGGACACGGCCTCTTATGCCAATGTCCGCCGCTTCATTAATGAAGGAAGCATGCCGGTACTGGACGCTGTGCGCATTGAGGAAATGATTAATTATTTCCATTATGATTACACCGAACCGGCCAATGACGCGCCATTGGCTTTCAATACTGAGCTTTCGGCCTGTCCCTGGAATAAAAAGCACCAGCTTCTGCGTTTCGGTGTTCAGGGTAAAAGGATCAAAATGGACAATCTGCCGCCCAACAATCTTGTTTTCCTCATTGATGTTTCCGGTTCTATGCAGGATGCCAACAAACTTCCGTTGATTAAAGAAGCCTTGAAACTTCTCATCCGCCAGATGCGGCCGGAAGATAGAATCGCTATTACGGTTTACGCGGGAGCGGCAGGCGTTGTTTTGCCTTCTACTTCAGGCAGGGAGCAGAAGAAAATACTTCAGGCGCTGGACAATCTGGAAGCAGGCGGTTCGACCGCCGGAAGTGAAGGGATTGTGCTGGCTTATGAAACAGCTAAAAAATATTTTCAAGCTAAGGGCAACAACCGCGTGATTCTGGCTACGGACGGCGACTTCAATGTTGGGCCATCCAGCGACGCGGAATTGGAGCGCTTGATTGAAGAAAAAAGGAAAGAAGGGGTTTTTCTGACCGTTCTGGGATTTGGAATGGGCAATTACAAGGATTCTAAAATGCAGAAGTTAGCGGATAAAGGCAATGGAAATTATGCCTACATTGATTCTCTTTTTGAAGCAAAAAAAGTACTGGTAAATCAAATGCAGGGCACGCTCTTTACTATCGCCAAGGATGTTAAAATTCAGATTGAGTTTAATCCGGCGGTTGTGGAAGAATACCGGCTGATCGGTTACGAGAAAAGAGTGATGGAAGCGCAGGACTTTGATAATGATAAGAAAGACGCGGGCGAACTGGGCGCGGGGCACTCTGTAACCGTGCTTTATGAGCTGGCCCTCGCGGATAGAAAAAACAGCACCCCTTCAACCAATGAGCTGAAGTACCAGCAGACTGTCGTAAAAACAGGCGCTTACGCAAGCCAGGAAATATTAACGGTTAAGTTCCGCTACAAGAAACCCAATGAGGATAAAAGCAGGCTTCTGGTTTATCCGATTGAATTTAAGCAGTTGGAATTGAACAATACATCGGAGAATTTCCGTTTCGCGGCGGCTGTGGCTGAATGGGGCCTTTTACTCAGGAATTCTGAAAACAAAGGCAGCGCGAATTATCAGCAAGTGCTGGATCTGGCTAATGGAGCAAAGGGAGCGGATCTGGAAGGTTATCGCGCTGAATTTATCCAGTTGGTGAAGCAGTCAAAGGAGCTCTCAAAAGGGAAGTGAGAATGTTCGTTATTAGGCGCGGTTAATTAACCGCGCCTAATAACCTATAACGGCGGGGGAGGCGGCTTTTCTTTATTTATTATCAATATCATGTTATAATTACAGCAGATTTTGTTAGGCCTGTCATTTGTTATTTTATTTAAGGGGTTTTGTGAAAAATTTAACGGAAGGCAGCGAAGGGCGGCTTATTTTTCAGTTTACGATTCCTATGCTTATCGGCAATGTTTTTCAGCAGCTATATAACATTGTGGACAGCGTCATTGTCGGCAACGCGTTGGGAAAAGAGGCTTTGGGGGCGATTGGGGCCTGTATTCCTATTATCTTTCTTTTTATTGCGCTGGCCATTGGTTTGACGGTGGGAATTACTATTTTGATTTCCCAATATTACGGCGCCCAGGATTTTAAAAGCCTGAAAAAGGCAATTGATACCGGCTATTTTTGCCTTTTTCTAGCCTCGATTGTTATCCTTACAGCGGGGCTGATTTTTTCGGAAGCATTTTTGCGAATAATGAAAACTCCGGCGGAGATTTTTCCCCAAGCGAAGATTTTTTTAACCATCGCTTTCCTCAGTATGCCCTTTGTCTTTGGGTACAATTTAATCAGCGCCATCTTAAGAGGCCTGGGGGATTCAAAGACGCCGCTTTATTTTCTAATCCTGTCTACATTGCTCAATATTGTTCTGGTTTCCCTGTTTGTGCTGGTTTTTAAATGGGGAATAGCCGGCTCAGCCTGGGCTACTTTTATCGCTCAAGGGGTAGCTTTTATTTCCGGCATGATTTACTTGAACCGGACTCATAAAATGTTCCATTTAGACATCAAGGCTCTGTCGATTGACTGGAAAATTTTCCGGGCAAGCCTGAAATTAGGGCTTCCCTCCGGGGCTCAGCAGATGATAGTCGCTTCAGGATTCGCGTTTGTTTTCCGCATTATCAATCAATTTGGCGCGGATACAACGGCGGCGGTTACAGCGGCGAGCCGGATAGAAACTTTCGCTATCATGCCGGCGATGAATTTTTCTATGGCGCTTTCCGCTTTTACCGGCCAGAATCTAGGGGCCAGGAAGGTAGAACGCGTCAAAAAAGGCTTTCGTACTACTGTCGTAATTGCTTCGAGCGTATCCCTTTTTGTGTCCATTCTGGTTATTCTTTTCGGAAAGCTTCTGATTGCCTGTTTTAATTCCGACGCGAATGTGGTCCGTATCGGTTACGATTATTTGTGGATCACAGGCACTTCCTACATTTTGTTTTCTATATTATTATCCGCCAATGGGGTTTTAATAGGCGCGGGCTTGACTGCGATTCCGATGATCTCGTCTTTCCTTTCTATGTGGCTGGTACGTATTCCATTGGCTATTTTCCTTTCCGGAAAAATGGGCGTGAACGGTATCTGGATGGCCCTGCCGATCGGGTGGCTGGCCGGCTGTATCTTCTCTGTGGCCTTTTATTTAAAGGGCGACTGGAAGAAGAAAACAGTTGTTCCTTTGTTGCTCGAGGCGGAAGAAATTCGGGAAGAAAAATTGATTGAGCCGGGGATTTATTAAGGGCGGATGTTTCTTACCAATAAATACGAGAGCGCAGAAAGAAGAGTCGCGCAGGGAATGGTAAGCACCCAGGCCCAGGCGATTTGTCCCGCTATGCCCCACTTTACGGCAGTAAAACGGCGCAGTGTGCCGATCCCCATAATGGATCCGGTAATAGTCTGGGTTGTGCTGACAGGTATGCCCATTATGGTGGAAAGAAACAGAGTGATAGCGGCGCCCGATTCCGCGCAGAAGCCGTCTACAGGCCTTAGTTTTGTTACTTTCTGGCCCATTGTTTTAACAATACGCCACCCTCCAAACATGGTGCCCAGCCCCATGGATAAGTAGCAGGCGATAATAACCCAGAGGGGGATGTGAAATTCTTTGCCCAACATTCCTGCGCTGAAAAGAAGGCCCGCGATGATGCCCATTGTTTTCTGTGCGTCATTTCCGCCATGCCCAATGCTGTAAAGCGCGGCTGAGAGAAGCTGGCCTTTCCTGAAAATATGGTCTACCTGAAGGGGCGAAAATCTCCTGAAAACCCAATAAACAATCCAGCCGATGAATACCCCTAAAAAAAGCCCCAGTATGGGGGATAAGAAAATAAAAATGACAGTTTTTATTATTCCTGACCAGATCAAGACATGAGGACCGCCTGCTTTAACGAGAGCGGAACCGATCAATCCTCCCATCAGAGCATGGGATGAACTGGAAGGAATGCCGAAGTACCAGGTGATTAGATTCCAGATGATCGCGCCCAGAAGAGTAGCAAAAATAACATTCGCGTCAACAATAGAGATATCAACAATGCCTTTTCCGACCGTTCCAGCGACATGCAGGCCGAAAAAAAGGACAGCCACAGTGTTAAAAAAAGAAGCCCAAATAAGTGCATATCTGGGAGGAAGAACTCTTGTAGAAACAATTGTCGCGATAGAATTGGCGGAATCATGAAAGCCGTTTATGAAGTCAAAAGTGAGGGCTAAAAAGACGAGAAATATAATGTAAAATTCCATTAGTTATCCCTGCTTTACCAGAATAGATTCTATCACATTGGCAACATCTTCGCAGATGTCGAGGACAGTTTCTGTGCCCTCAAATATTTCTTTCCATTTAATAAACAAAATCGGCTCTGGATTTCCTTCCAGAAGCTTGCCGATAATAGCGTCTTTCAACTGATCGCCCAGATTTTCCAGTTTATTGACCTCAATGCAGGAATCAATAATGGGCCTGACATTCTTCAGCTTGCGTAAACATCTGAGCGCTTTTGCTAAAGAGGTAACCGCCTGTTCAATATAGTCGGAAAATTGGATCAAATCGGCGTTTATTTCCTGTATCTTGTAGAGATTGATCCTTTTTGTGATAGAGTAAAGCATGTCGACAATATCGTCTAATTCATGGGCCAACTGGTGTATGTCTTCCCGGTCGAAAGGCGTAATAAAACTTTTGTTTAATAATTCAATAATGTCGTGCGTATTGACGTCACATTCATGCTCAAAGTCATGCATTTTCAAAACATTAACGTCATCAAATTTCCCACTTAGCGCTAGTTCTTTAAAAAAAAGAGAGGTTTTTAATATACTTTCAGCCTGTTTGTCAAAGAGCTCAAAAAATTTGTCTTCTTTTGGAAAGAGCTGAAATGCCATGACTAAACTCCTGTGATAAAGAATAAACCGAACAGATACATTATAAAATGCCATGGTTGGAAAAGCAAGGGAAAACAAGATCTACCCAAAAAAAGACAAAAATCCGGCTCTGACTAATTGCAACGGTTTAACTATTGATAAACGGATAGCGGCAATCATATAGTCAGAAAATTGCACTGGCCGGCGTTGTAACCACACTATCCGGAAACTCGGTCTACTCTAACCACATTCCTTGCATATTCCTGTGATGATTATCTGGTGGGATTTAGGCAGGAATCTTTTCCGCTCGCAGATTTGATGGATATTTCTTTCCAGCGGATTGTCCCCAAATTCTATAATTTTTCCGCACTCTTCGCAAATCATGTGTTCATGGTGATGGTGCCCCAGAACGTGCTCATAGAGCTTTTTCTTGTTGTTTGTTTTTATTTCACGGATCAGCCCGGCGTCTAATAACAGTGGAAGGGTTCTGTAAATAGAGGCCAGAGAGACACTCTTATGAGTTTTTTGCAGCTCAGAACAAAGGGCTTCGGCGTCAAAATGGTCATGCCTTCTATAAATTTCCTTCAAAATGAGCAATCTGGAAGGGGTCAGCCTTCCGCCCATCTTTTTTATGTATTTTGCCAGTTCTTCCTGCTGATCATTCATATTAATGCCCCTCTTCTGTTTTCCAGACAAATATTTCTTCCGCTATCTCTTTTTCAATCGCGAGCTCTGTCTGCTCAAATAAAACACAAAACGCGGGTTTTTTTTGTATGAGTTTGATGGATTGACCGGGGATTAAACCAAAAGAGGTCAATTTCTGCAAGCGGGAATGGCTTTTTGGGCGGATGTAAGCGATTTTGCCTTTGTCTCCGGCTTCTAATTCCGCAACGCTGACCAAAGTTTTTTGTATTTTCCTGCTTTTTTGAAGGCAGCATTTTCCGGGCGGGATCCATTTGCCATCCGGCGCCGTGTCAGGATGCCCTAATAGAGTGCAGATAGACTCTTCTACTTCCGGCAGAAGGGTGTGCTCCATTTCGCAGGCGATTTTTTCCATTGTTTCCGGAGGGATGTGCAGTACATATCCCATCAGGCATTCCGCCAGGCGGTGCCGCCGGATGACCTGCAGCCCCTTTTCCTCGCCCTTACGGGTCAATAATATCTTATCTCCTTCCAGGCGGATCAATCCGTCTTCCTCCATGGATTTAAGATTGTCCATATCCGGTTTTTCTTCGGGAATTCCTACTTTTATGCTGTTAATCGTGTCTTTGCACTCTTCTTTTGCGTTCATAATGGCTTCCAGGATTTCTTCTTTTATTATTTCCATTTTTTCCTCCTGTTAACTCATTTCCCGGGCATAGGCGCGGTTAATTAACCGCGCCTATGCCC
>JAGVOW010000007.1 GCA_020052515.1 Brevinematales bacterium
AATTTGTGGCTGATTTTGAATATTTATCTGGTTATAGGCCGTTTTTAAAAATTGTGCTAATTTAAACGCTTATAAATCAGCCAGATTTTCAGCAATATCGGGGGGTGAGGCGGCGCTTATATTCTACCACAATCCCTTAAATCCGCAAGGAAATTTTGGTTCTGTCGTTTTCTTGAAATTATTCCCTTTTTTTGTTAACATCTATAATAGCCTTAAAGGAGAGACAAATGAATCAGGCAAAATTATTAAAAATAGTCAACGTGCTGCTATTTCTTTCGGTTCTCACTCAGGTAACCACAGTGGTCATTTTTAAAACCATCGGTGGGTCAGAAGCAATAGGTGAGTTGCATGAAATAAACGGTTACGTGTTTATTGCTTTGATTATAACTCATCTGGTTTTAAACTGGAATTGGATAAAAAGTGTTTTGTTTAAGAAAAAGATTAAATCGTAGGGGAAAAACATGTTTCAGAATCTCAATTTGTTTGAATTTTTATTAAAAGGCGGATTCATTTTTATCCTGCTGATAGCCTGTTCGATTTTCTCGATCGCTTTGATTATCGAGCGCGCGTCTGCGTTTTTTGCAATTTTCAAAGAATCCCGTAAAGTTTTTGACGATGTCCTCTGGAAGCTGAAGAAAGGAAACTTCTCAGAGGCTCTGGAAATTTGTATGAGAAGCCCTTCACTCGCGGGTAAAATTCTTCTTTCCGCCCTGGAAAGAAAGGGTAAGCCCAAAGAGAAAATAGAAGAGGCTGTCCAGAGGGAAGGAATTAAGCTTTCTCTGGAACTGGAAAAAAAGCTGGTATGGCTTGCTACTACGGGAAGCGTGGCCCCATTTATAGGGCTTTTCGGCACGGTACTGGGCATTATCAACGCTTTTAAAAGCATTTCTTTTGCCGAAGCTTTTTCACCCAGTCTGGTGGCAAACGGCATAGCGGAAGCTCTTTTGAACACAGCGGCAGGGCTTTTTGTGGCTGTTCCGGCTGTGATTGCCTACAATATTTTTATTAACCGGCTCCAAGCTTTCATCAAAGAGATCGAGACAAAGACCTCTGAAATAGTCGAAATAACAGCGGGGTAAGAGATGATTTCTTTTCAAAAAGATAAAAAGGGCCCTTTGTGGGAAATAAACATTATACCATTTACCGACATTCTGCTGGTGATTCTGGTAGCTTTTATGGTAACAACTCCGCTTTTAATTCAATCCTCAATCAAGGTAAAGCTTCCAAAGTATAAGCTGAACTCTCCTTCTGTTCTTGAAAAAGAACAGAACAAGCTGATTATCGCCATTACGCAGGAAGGGAAAATATTTTTGAATGATCATCCAGTACGGGATCTGCTGGATCTGGAAAACAAGCTTAAAAGCGCTTCCATTCAAGAAAAGATAGTTACGGTAAACGCGGACCAGAATGCTTACTACGGCATAGTAGCAAAGGTGTTGAGCCTGTCCCAATCGCTGGGGGCCTTAAAATTAGAGCTGTCTATTCAAAATGAGAAGGAAGAAAATCCTTAATGAAATCGAGCTGCAGCGACAAAAAAGATCATTCGCACGACAATAATTCCAACCAAAGTTATTGCTACAAACAATAGAGTGTTCAGAAAACCCCGGCGATATTGCGAAAAAACCTCGCTCTTTGGCTTGATTTTTATCTTTTCACGAAAACGGCTTGCGATAGAGATAAAGATCAGCAACAACACAAGTATAACAACAAAGGCAAAATAGCCCATTTTAGAAAAGCTCGCAAAGGCAAACAAGCTGTAAACCAGGCCCAGTTCTAAAAGAACTACTAAAATCATTAGAAAAAAATATTGAATGGTTTTCATGCATTTCCCCTATCGATTTTCGGTACAATCTGGATCTCTATTAGGTTCTTTAAATCAGCAAAAATAAAGTTCTTGTTTTCTAAAAATTTCTCTATCAGTTCTAAACTTCTTTTGGCCGTTTGGGTCCTGATACTTTTTCTCGAGCCTTTGAACTGAAAATGCAGAACCACCGTTTCATTTCTATCCCCAAAGCCGATATAAACAGTCCCGACAGGCTTCTGCTGGCTTCCCCCGCCAGGCCCGGCAATGCCGGTAATAGATAAAAACAGATCCGCTGATATTATTTTACGCAGGCCTTCTACCATCGCCTGCGCTGTTTCAAAACTCACCGCGCCGTACTGATCTAATGTTTGCTCCCCAACATCCAAAAGCCTGGTCTTTAGAAGATTGCTATAGACTACAAGGCCTCCATAAAAAGCAAGAGAGGCCCCCGGGATATCCGTTATTTCTTTTGTCAAAAGCCCGCCAGTGCAGGACTCAGCGCAGATAAGCTTCTTACCGGATTCCAGAAGTTTATTTACAACACGCTTCAGCATTTTTTCTCCTCATGGTAATCCTCTTCCGCATTTACTGCCCAAATATTGTCTTTTGACAAAATACCGCTTTTTATATTTTCGACCGCGGCCATCGCTGAAAGCATAGAATGATCCATATTATTATAGCGATGCATCCCATTTCGGCCTATCAGGAATAAATTCTCAAAGGAATTAAAAAAAGTTTTGACCAGGTCAAAATGCTGATACGTCCCAAAATAAGCCGGATAGGTCTTGGGCACCCGAATCACTACACTGTCCAGGACATCTTCCTCTTCTATTATACCGATAGAAGCAAGTTCCCGCACCGCAAACTTTGTAAAATCCGGGTCGCTCTGATTCCAGAGCTCATCCCCTTCATTACAGAAGTATTCGAGACCAAGCCAGGCCTTTTTCTGATCTGAAGCCATATAGGGGCTCCAGTTATTGAAAAACTGAAGTCTGCCTACTTTCACTTCTCTTTCCTGAATATAAATCCAATTGTCCGGAATGAAATCATAAAGCGTCTTTATGTTCGTTTGATTTTTTATTTTGAGTTTCTTTAAGAGAAGCCCTACCGTAATGAAATCACGGTATTTCAAACCATCTGCTATCTTTAAAACGCTTTGTGGAATTTTGATATTAAAAGCATGGATAAGATCCTTTACCGCCATAGTAGAAAAGAAATAATCCCCTTTTAGCTTTTCTGTTTCTCCATTTTTCTCATTTTTCACAATCACTTCTTCAACCCGGTTTCCCTTTGCCTCTAACCCCACTACTTTCTGAAAGAAGCGGATTTCCCCGCCTTTTGCCAGGATCATCTTAGCCGCTTCTTCCCACAATTGGCCTGGACCGTATTTCGGGTAGAGAAATTGTTCAATCAGGCTGGTCTCCGTATTTTTCTGCGACAAAGAAGCATCTTTTATAAAAAGGCTTTTCAAAGCATGAAAAAGCGCCTTTGTGAGAGAAAGCCCTTTTATTCTTTGAGCTCCCCAGTCTTTGCTGATTTCGCCGCATGGAATGCCCCATACTTTTTCGGTATAATCCTTAAAAAATGTCTGATAAAGCCTTTTTCCAAAACGGTTGATAAAAAAATCCTCCAATGAATTCTCATTGCGGATAGGAAAAATTTTTGTTTTCAGGTAACTAAACCCAATGAATAAAATACGGAAAAAACCCAGATTTCGAAAAGTATTCCAGTTGAAAGCGACCGGATAATCAAAAAACCGCTTAAGATAATAAATTCGTGATAGGCGGCTTCTGATCAGCATAACTTCATCTTTCTTTTCTGGATCCGGCGCATTCGGCGTTTTCGAAAGGGGGATCTGCCTATTCAGAAGCTCATCGTCCCTGGAAGGCGCACCCTGCAGAGGAAGTATTTTGTTCCACCACTCCCTGACTTTGGCGGATTTTGAAAAAAAGCGATGCCCCCCAATGTCTATGCGGTTGCCTTTGTAATTTACCGTTTTAGAAATTCCACCTATATCTCCTGTCATTTCCAAAATCACCGGCCGGATTTTTGTCTTTTCAAGAAGTTCCAGCGCGGCTGTAAGGCCGGCAGGTCCAGCCCCTATGATAATGGCGGTCTCTTCTTTCACCGATTGTTCCCCTTTTATTCTTTAACTTTTTCAGGCTTCCGGAAAAGTAAAACTTTTTTTGCCGTAAAATTCCATAAATAGACTATAGCTGTAGCAAAAAGCTTCGCGATCATAATACGAAGGCGTTTTTCTTCTATCCAGAACAAAGAAGTAAAAACATGTTCTGTAAAAAACCATATAAAAAAAAGGTTAAGCATAAGGCCAGAAAGCCCAATCAAGGCAAAAACGCCAAATTCGATCAGAGGATTTTTTACCGAGCGATCTGCGAAAACCCATCTAATACTCAAGATATAATTGACCGTTATGCCCAGTAAAAAAGAAAGCGAGGCCGCTAAAAGATAATATTGCCGAAAAAAATCAAAATTAATCAAAAGAAAAAGCAAGCCCGCATCCAGCAAGAAAGCAAAAGTCCCAACCAGACTATAACGAAAAAACTGAACTAAGACATGGCTAGACCGATTTACAAAAAGCTTCTCAAACAAAAGATTTTTTCCTCTCATCCAATACATCATTGCTAATTTAAAGCGGTAATACTATAAACAAAATCGGTCGAAAAATCAAATTTAATCCTTCTATAGAAACTCATCTCATTGTCATTGCCCTTTCCAACAAATTTTTGATGGAAACATCTTTTGCGAAATCCAGGGCAGTATTATTTTCCTTATTTTTTTCATTGGCATCCGCACCTTTTTCCAGCAAGAATTTTACAATGTCAAAATTTCCATTATAAGAAGCCGCCATTAACGCGGTATAACCCTCATCGTTTCTTGCTTTCACATCCATTCCTTTATCCAAAAAAAGTTTAACAAGCTCCAGTTTCCCATTATAAGAAGCCGCCATTAACGCGGTATTCCCATAATTATTTTTAACATGGGGGTCTGCCCCTTTCTCTAAAACAAGCTTCACCAACTGTAAATCGCAATTATTAGCCGCTAGAATTAATGCCGTATTACCATTAGCATCTTTCACATTGGCATCAGCACATTTTTCTAAAAGCAGTTTTGCAATATTAGAATTGCCCTTATAACAAGCTTTCATAAGAGAAGTCCAGCCAAAGTGATTCTTTTTATTGACATCAGCGCTTTTTCTCACCAAAAGCTCTGCAATATCCAGATAACCCTTCTCTGAAACGCTCAAGAGAGGCGTTTTTCCGCTTTCATTTTCCGTATTAACATCCGCGCCATTTTTAAGCAATGTACTTGCTACCTCGAAATTGCCATTATCGCAGGCCAACAAAAGTGCCGTATTACCGTTTAGATCTCTGGAAGACAGATCAGCACCATTCTGAAGTAAAAGTTTTACTATTCTCAAATCATTATTATAAGAAGCTATCATCAAAGGAGTCCAGCCTTTGCTGTTTTTGACGTTTAATTCCGCTTTTCTGTTAATTAAATTCTTCACTGCCAATTCTTCGTTTCTCAAAACCGCCACCATTAAAGCCGTCCAACCATCTTTATTCTTAACATTAACATCGGCTCTCTGATTTAATAGAAGTTTAAAAATTTTATCCTGTTTTTTATTAATAGCCCACATAAGCACACTATTGCCGTCTCTATCACGATTATTTAAAAAAGCGGAAATTTTAGCAAATTTCCCCGCTTCTTTTGCCATACCGCAGGCTGTGTAAATCAAAAGAGGGGAAATCCCGCCGTTTTTTTCAGGAGAAAGTATGTCTTTACTTTCAACCAGAAGCTCGACCAATTCTCTATGACCATTTAAAGCCGCTAGTACTAACGGAGTACATCCGTTCTCATTGGTCACATAAACATCCGCCCCTGATTTTATGGCAAATTTAGCCATCTCCAGATCACCATTCTGGCAAGCCAATAAAAGAGCCTCTGATTTTTGAGCATATTTTTTATCCAATTTTTCCGTTCCATTGACTATTTTCCATTGAATCAACCCGATATTGGCCTTTTCCATCACACAAAAAACCTTGCCTGGGTTCAAATAAAAGAAGGCAAAAGAAATAAAACAAACAATTTCTAAAAAAAGCCTGAAAAACATACTTCCCTCCTCAAAAATTGCCCGCTTTTTATCCTACTTTTCCCCCTCCTTTTTTTATCATGAATAATACTTTCTTAACTTTTTTTGCCCCCTAATACAGATATTTTATCATACTTCATATCATCCATACAAGCTACCTGAGGTACTGTTTTTATCCTACTTTTGGTAGGATAAAAAAAGGCGGGACACAATAATATGTCCCGCCTTTTCCTTAAAACACAAGGATAATCTCTACTTTTTGGCTTCCTGGTTATTTTCAATATGCTTTTCAAAAAGCGCCTTCCCTTCTTTTACCCACCAGTCATCAAAATACTTCCAGTTTCGCCAGCCGCCTTTTATATTCCATTCATCACCGGCCCAATCTTCCCCATGTTTCCATTGCCTGAAACGTCTCTGCATATGCCAATGCCCTCCAGAAGCAGCATGCCGCCAGCCGCCGAAAACCCTGAAAAGGCTTCCCAATATCATTAAGAACGCCATCATTCCCGCCGCCTGCCAGAATTCAAGGGCTTTTATCCCAAACAATCCGGGAAGCAGCCAATTCCAGAGATTTTGAAACGCCAGTGTAAACCCATAAAGAGCAATAATCACAAAGGCTATTCCAGCAACAACCGAAAAGAAGATTACCAAAGGATTTCTCCAGTACCCTCGCCTCATAAACATAATTCACCTCCTATCTTCCCATTGATCTTTTAAAATTTTCCTAAGAGCTTCCTCCGCCCTTGCTTTGCGGGACAAAAGAGTTCCTATTGGAACTCCCCATTCCTCCGCAAGTTCCTGGTAGCTCCATTGATCCAGCTCAATAGCTTCCCATATTTTCTTTTGGCCCGGCTTAATATGATCCAATGCCTCAAAAAGAACTTTCCGGTATTTTTCATTCTCCAATATTTTTTCAACACCGCTATTTTCATCCAGAAACCCCTCGATCAGATCATCCGGCCCTTCTTTCAATTGAATTTCCGGATTGCGTTCCTTCTTGCGGAAATAATCCGCCAGCCAATTACACGCCGTACGATAGATATAAGCCGCCATATTTCCAATAGAGGTATTTAAAGGCGCGGAAAGCACCCGAAGCACGACATCCTGAACAATATCTTCCGCCTCCATCCCCGATACCCGATAAAGTTTTTTCCGGATAAAGCCTTCCAACACTTCTCTTTCTTCCTGAAAAAAACGAATTATTTCTTCTTCGTTTTCTTTGAGCATAAAAGAATTTCTCCTTCGCTTTTCTGATGATATAGACGCGGAGGGGCCATTTTTATTTCATAATTGTAAATATTCTTAAAAGGAATGGGTTTTTGCGAAAGTTACATCATAAGAATAGTAAAAAGAATTTACTCGCCAATATAATTGTCGAGGTATTTTTCCAGTTTCTTGGGAATATTTAAAAAGATAACACCTATTCGAAACGAATTCTGCTTCTTTTTTTCTTTGTAAACAATTTTGCAAGGCACTTGAAGGGGCTCGCGAACATCGGGCAAATAAATCCGGCACAAGCAACCATGAGATTGAATATCCCGAGTAACAAAAAAAGACATCCCTAATCTCGAAATATCCTGCAGCTCAACTCCTTTGCTTTCTTTTGTGTTTTTTTCTTCTTTGATTTCTATATTTAAGTTCCCGATTTTTTTTAAACGAATAGAGCTCCTTCTTTCGACTACGACGGTATTCCTTCCCCTTCTTTTTGCCTGGTATAACAAATCATCAACCGCGTTGATTAATTCGTCTACACTCTGGCCATGATCAGGAAAAGAAACAACCCCGGCGCTAAAACGCATAGGCGAATGCATGTATTTCAGGATGTTTGCCGGAGCGGCTTCAAAAGAAGATAGTTTTTTTTTGATCCGTTCTAAAACAATCAAAGTCTGCTTAATTTGAAAATCGGGCAGAATGACCAGGAATTCATCGCCGCCATAACGGCCAACCATATCAATCTCCCGAACGCTATTACACAGAATAGAAGTAAACCATTTTAAGAATTTATTCCCCACAATATGACCATATTGATCATTGATTTCTTTGAAATAATCAATATCCAGCATCACTATTGTCATTTCCCGTCCATACCGCCTGCTTTCTAAGATTTTTCTTTCCAGAAGTTCTATCACAAAGCGGTAATTCATACAGCCTGTCAATTCATCCCGAAACGCGATGCTTTTATATTCTTCTCTCTGTTCCTTAATTTTCTTCTCATTGTCTGAAAGATATCCAATAATGATGCCGCCTGAAAAATAGGCAATAAAACGAACCACAGCAAATTGACTGGCGACATCCGTGTACCCATAGCCTGGAAATAGAGAAATCTCCATGAAAAATATCAGCACCGACAAAACAGACATACCAATGCCGCCTTTCAGGCCGAACCAGAAAGCTCCGATATTAATCAAGAGCATATAGATATAGCGTAACCCAACATTGAAAGAATGCGTGTGAATTCTTATGATAACCAGAATCGCGACACAGACAAGCAAAAGAACTATTTTAGCCGTTTTTAGACAAAAAACTCTTTTCAACGATGGAAAAAAAGAAGTCAAACAAGAAAAAGGAATGGATTTCATGTTTTTCCTCATAAGATAATTCTATCTCATTCTAATAGATTGTCAACTAGTTCTAATAACTTTATATATCTTCCACAAAAATGATTTTAAAAATTCTTTTTTTGAGCCTATCTCGGTACTATATTATAAATTTAAGGTGTATATTGTAAAAAAGGGGGAGAAAAATGGCAAAAAATAATCGCTTATTTCGCCGCATCGTTTGGGGTATGTTAAGTAATTCTTCGATTGATATAAATGAAATCATATGCTATAATTAAGAATCAACAGCAAAAACGGGGAAAAGATGTTTGATTTTTCGCTTCCAGATATTATTTCAATCGTAGTTATTATTGCCGGTGTGTTTTACAGCATCATCCTGCATGAAATCGCGCATGGTTTAGCCGCGTATTCTTTTGGGGATGAGACAGCAAAGCGCAATGGAAGAATATCTCTTAATCCATTTCCGCACATCGATATTCTGGGCAGCATAATTGTCCCAATCGCCGGATATTTTTTGGGTGGTTTCGTATTCGGTTGGGCTAAACCCGTACCTATTAACCCCAATAATTTTAAAAATATAAAGCTAGGGGAAATTGTTGTTTCCTTAGCGGGTGTTTTTGTAAATTTTTCTATATTTATTTTGCTTTTATTAGTAATAAAATTCGCTGAATTAAACGATCAAAGCGTTAGAATTCTATTAAAAATAGCGCAAATTAATTTTGGCCTCTTCTATTTTAATTTATTGCCTATTCCGCCGCTAGACGGTTATCATTTTCTAGCCAATATTCTGCCGTCATCGGCCTCATATAATATGCAAAAGATAACTGCCGGAAGGGAAATAGTATTTCTGATGATATTATTAGCGCTCATGAATTCTCCAATAGGAAGGTTTATTTATCTGCCCGCTAATTTATTACACAATTCTATAATTGGATTGTTATTTGGAACGGCAATATGAAAAGACTTCTTTTTTTATTGATGCTTTTCTTGCTCACAAACTCTGTTTTCGCAAAGACAATCAAAGAGCTAAAAGAAGAGCAGGCAAGGGAAATTTACTTTGATAGTGTCAATCTGGCGTTTGACGGATATTATGACCAGGCAATTGAAAGCTTTGAGTTTTTAATATCAAAGGGTGTGAAGGACAAGTACCTTTATTATTCTCTTTTAGATACTTTAGTGTCAAAAATAGCTTCATTCCAGATAGCAGGAAATCCAGAAACTAACTTTGTAAAGGAATATTTAACAAAAGGAAAAGAGAGGGCAAAAGAAGCCAATCTGCTCTACCCTGAAGACAAGAAAATCCTCTACCGTTATGCTGAATTTTTAAGAGATTTAGCTGAGTATCAAGACTTTTATAAAGTTCTTCAAAAAATATTAGACATCGATCCTCAAGACATTTACGCCAATTATTTTTTTGGGGCCTATTATCTTTATTACAAGGAATTCAATAAAGCCATTCCCTATTTCCAGAAAGTGATTTTAACTCAAACTTCCCAGAAAGATTTTGAGATGAAAGCTATTTACCGCTCTTATTTTGAATTGGGAAATATCGCCCTTTATCAGCAAAATTATTCTCTTGCCGCTTTCTATTATGAAAAGGCTAAAAATATTTACCGTCAGGACTACGAGCTTATTAAAGCGCTCGCCTTCACTTACGCAAAGCTGATCGATGCGGAAAAATCGATTGAAAGTTTCAAATCAATTCCTGAAATGGCTTACAATTTAGATGTTGTAAATGGCTATGCCGGAGTTTTATTTTACAAAGGCCTTTCGGATTGGAAAATTTTGGTAAAAAACTACGGTGAAGAATCTGTTTTCCTTCAAGCGCTGGAACTATACGAAGATCATCATTACAGCAATTCTATCGAAAAAACTTTAGAGCATATCGAAACAAATAAATTCGGAGACTTTTACACCTATTACTTGCTCTACTTAAACTACCAGGCTCTAGGAGACTCAAACAAAATGCTTCAGCAAGCGTTTTTGCTGGGCAACGCGGCAAAAGAGTCCGGAAAAACAGAGCTGGCTATTGAATATTACATGCAGGTTCAAAACAACAGCAACTCCCAGCCAGATATTTATTGGCTGATCGGTTCCCTTTACGACGATAAAAGTAATTATAAAGACGCCGCCGCGTATTATGAATTGTACATTAGCTTTCTGGAAAGTAGAGAATACAGGCTTTCTGCCCTTGTCCGGCTTTCTTATGTCTACTATAAAATGGGATATCTGAAGAAATCGGAAGCGGCCATACAAAGTGCCAAAAAATCTGCCTTAACCAAAAACGACCTCTTTCAAGTCTATTTTTATTCTGGCCTCGCGAATCTGGAAATAAAAAATCACAAAAAGGCAATTAAGGATTTTCAAGAAGCGTTAAAAACAAAAAAAGAAACCCCCAGGATTTATTACTTTCTGGCTGTCGCGAATTACGAAACAAAAAACAATAAAAAAGCCATGTATTACCTGGAAAGCGCCAGAAAATCCGAAAAAAACATGCCTGAAATAAACAACCTGCTGGCTTATCTTTATTCATTAGAAAAAATCCATTTGAACAAAGCCTTAGAATTAATCCAGCAAGCCATTATCTACAGTCCCGATAATACAGCTTACCTGGATACACTCGGCTGGATTTATTTTCAAAAATCAGAGTATAAAAAAGCGATGGAAGTATTTGAAAAGGTAATTGCTTTATTAGAGCGGCTAAACTCTTTAGAAGAAATGGATGAAATTTATTATCACATCGGTATGACTTATGAGAAAACAGGAAAGAAAGAAGAGGCGGAGAGATATTATCTTGCCGGATATAAAATCAATCCAAAAAACACCCTTTTGAAATTAAAGACTCAAGATTTGCGGTGAATAAAAGCAAAAACAACGCTTCCGGCGCCCATCAAAAACAGCAGAAATAAAACCAAAACAGGATGCACCTCATCCGCGAAGGGATTCCCCAGAACAGCTTGATAGATGGTAAAAAAAAGCATAATGAGTGTAAAAAGAATCAAAACTACTTTTACGCTTATTTTCATTCCTGCGGCCCTTTCTGTTTGAAAACATTGGTAAGCCTCTGCCTATCATATAAATCAACCGGCCTATTTTCCGAATAACGTATAGCCTGGGGAGTAAATTTACCAGTACAAACATAAATTGCCCGTATACCATGGATAAGCTTCAAATTTTCGACCAGTTTAGCGACCTGGTCTTCATTTACATCTTCATTGTCACGTGAAATTTTAATGAGGACTTTTCCGCCCCTGACATTTCTCCGCTTTACGCTCCTTTCCATGCCGATGACCTCAATATTATCATCATCAATCATCTGGCTTTCCAGCGTTTCATAACCGAGCGTTCTCAAAAGATTCTGGCTGATGATTTCAAAAGTAGTTGGTGTAGAAGTCAGCAAATCTTTTAGTTTATCATCCACACGCAAATCTTCGTATTGAGCCAGCTTCGCCTGTATATCCTGATAATTCGGGCGAATTTGCGCCACTTTTTCCCACTGCTCTACCGCCTCCACCAAACGTCTTTCCCGTTCATACGTCAAACCCAGCGTATAACGAATGGCAATAGTGGTATTGTTCTCCTCAGAAGAATATTTAAGAGCCCTTTCAAAATCGGATTTTGCCCCTTCCAGCTCCCCTACCTCCAATTTACAAAGCCCCTTCTGAAAGATGGTTCTGATCTTCAACTGGTTATCGGTTGTCTGCTCCGCGATTTCAAACTCCTGCACCGCTTTACCAAAGCTGTTTGAAGCTTTCAATATCAGGCCGATATAATAATGCGACTCGGTATTGCGCGGATCCAGTTTTACGCAGTTGCTGAAAGCAGCCAGGGCCTCGTTGCTTTTGGAAAGCTCATAATAAATTTTTCCCATCAGGAAGAAAATCTCCGCGTTGCTTTTCCCAGCTTTCAAGGCTTTATCTAAATAAGCCAGAGCCTGCTCGCGCATCCCGCGCTGATAAAAAATACTTCCAATTTGAAAAAGATAATCCGAGTTATGCGGTTCAAGCTTTGACAGAACCACATATTCTTTCTGAGCTTCCTCCAACTGGCCGAATTTCTGATAGATTTCAGCTAAACGCTTGCGAATGACTCTCTCGGTAGCGTTGTTGGAAAATCTGCCTGAACTCAAAACCTGTTTGTATTCAACCATAGCAATATCAAAATTATTATTAAAAAAATAAGCCTCGGCTAAATAGAGATGCGCTAATGGGTTTTTATCATCTTTCTTCATCAGCGCATTTAAAGCGCTGATAGCTTGTTCATACTTTCCGGATTCCAGCAAGCCTTTAATCGAATCCAGACGGTGCGGATTGACAAAATTCTGCATAAGATAAAGAAATCCCAAAGAAACTACCAACAGCACCAGACCGCTCATGATTATCATTTCTATCATCTCTTTCTCCCTTGCTTATTTTCCTTACAACCCGGAAAGATAACTATCCACCGTCGACATATTTTTATAGTCAGAAAATTTCCTTTTCAATTCACTCAAAATTTCTTTGGCATTGTCATTCTGGCCCATTTTTATATAGCTCTCCGCCAGACGAAGATATACATCCGGATTCTTCCCTTCTAATTTTTTTGCCTTTTCATACTGGGCAGCCGCGTTATTAAAATCCTTGTTCTTAAAATATATATCGGCTAAAGCCGTCATTGTCTCAATATCGGTAGGATTGATATCAAGCGCCTTTTTGTAGGAGGAAATGGCGTCATCAAAAATCTCAGTTTTTACATACGCGTCTCCCATACCTTTATAAGCAACTTCAGAATTTGGGCTCAAATCCAGCGCCTTTTTAAAGCTTTTTAAAGCCTTATCATAATTTTCCTGCTTCAAGTAAAGGTACCCCAGCCCATTGTAAACATCGGAATCGTTTTTGTTGATCTGCAAAGCTTTGTTGTAAGATTCCTCAGCCTGAGAAAATTTCTTCATCTCAAGGTAACTATTGCCCATATTGGCGTAGGCATCGTAAAAATCGGGCTTGGTGTCAATCGATTCTTGATAGTACTTTACGGCCTCAGCGTTATTATCATTCGCAGAGAGCATCCGCGCGTAATTATAAGAAGCAAAATAATTATCTTTATTCAATAAGTATGCCTTTTTATAAGCAGCAAGCGCGTCCTTCTTTTTGCCATTTTCCTCATAGGCGCTTCCCAGTTTCACATAAGCCTTGTCATTCGAAGGATCTATCTCCACGCTTTTTTCAAAGAACTTTTCCGCTTTTTCAAAAAGCCTGTTATTATAATAAATCTGCCCAATATTCACAAGGGCTTTTGCGTTAGAAGGGTCTTTTTTGATAGTGTCCTGAAAGCTTTTCAGAGCATTGTTATCATCACTAAGCGCGGAATAAGTAAGCCCAAGGTTGTAGTATGCTTTAACATATTCAGCATCCAGCGATATGCATTTCTGGAATTCCTGCTTGGCTTCCTTGTACAATTTTTTCATATAATAGATCACACCCATTAAAAAATGAGCATCCGCATTATCATAGCTTCCACTCGTAGCGTCTTTCAACTCCGAAAGCGATTCATCATACATCTTTTTATCAAACAAAATTTTTCCCGTCGTATAATGCGCGACACCGTTATTCGGGTCTTTCTTCAATGCCTCTCTGCTTTTTTCAATCGCGTTTTGAATATTATTCATTTTATAATGAGTCAAACCCTGATACCCATCCGCGTCGGCATTGGCATTGTCCAACTTTTCAGCCGTGGTAAACTCTCCCATCGCTTCTTTATTCCCACTGTTATCCAGATACTTTTTGCCTTTTTCTATGTGCTGCTTCGCTTGATCTTCTTTGCTCAATCCCGGCTGAATTTTTACAGGCTCTACCTTAGTCTTTGGCTTGTTTTTTTGTGTTTTTTCGGGAGTTTCCAGAGTTGGTTCCTCTAGCGGCTTTTTCTGAGCCAATTTGTCCCTTTCTTCTTTTGCGTTCTTGAGCCGCATAATCTTCTGGCGGAGTTCATCAATCCGTAAATCTTTCGGGTTCTCGAGATAGGCTTTATCCAGATAATCCAGAGCCCTATCGTAAGATCCATTCTGAGTGTATTCATCAGCTAAAGCCAGGTACTTTTCAATATTTCCCTGACGCGTCTGGTTATAAAGAATAAATCCAGCGGGGACAGACACTGCTAATAGGCCAATTAAAAGCCAGAGCAAACCCAGTTTATTCGGCTTCTTTTGCGGCTTTTTCTTTACCATGATCCCCTCCTTATTTTTCGATGTCTTCCAGAGCTTGATCCGACAATTTTCCTTTATCGGAAGGTTTTACATCACTCAAAACGCCTTCTATATCAATAAGCGGTTGAACATTCGGCAAAGGAGGCTTTTCCGTATTGGTTTTTGGCGCACTTCCATCCGGAACCAGCTGGTAACGGTCAAAATTAAAATTTGAGGATTTAAGTATATCCAGTGCCTTCCGAATATTGCCGCTTTCTCTTCCGTTAGGTGCCAGAGTTAAATAGGTTTCCCACTCTTTAATCGTACTGTCTTTGTTGCGCAAGAGATAAAAGGCATTGCCTTTCAGCCAGTACACTTCATTTAATTTATTATTGACTTCATAAGCCTGATTAAAAAAATCAATAGATTTCAAATACTCTTTTTTTAAATAACTGACATAAGCCCGGTTAAACTGCACCATTCCCTGAAAGTCAGCAGAAGAGGAAGCTTCCTCCGCATATTTATATTGCTCAAGTGCTTTATCGTAGTTTTCATTTGCCACATAAGAATTACCCAGGTAAAAAAACAAATTCGCATCCTGATAACCAAGCTCCAGGGCTTTCCGGAAGCTTCCTATAGCCAGAAGAAATTTTTTTTCCAGATAATATTCCCTGCCTTTCTTATAAAAACTCTCTCCTTCCCCAGTTTGACAAAACAATGCAAAAGGAACCAGTATAAAAAAAAACACTATTAATCGTCTCATAACATTCCTAAAACTCTATTGATTATATTAAAAAGAATTAATAAAAATATCTATAATTCATTTCAATTTATTTTCTAAATTTTCCGCCGCTTTTCGAATTTCCTCAAGTTTATCCGGGGGAAGCTGTCCAAAATCCGCAGAAAAGCCCATTAAAGTCTCAATGAGCATAATCTTTTTATCCAGGTCAGCTATAGCTTTATCCATCTCCTGAACTTTTGGGTTCTTTCCTTTCTGACTGAAACGAGGTTTTTCTATAATGTTAGTTACTTCTTTCTCCTTCTGTTGCAGAAGATTCTCGTAATATCCTTTCAGTAAGTCCAATTTTTGATTGTATTCCTTCTGATTTTCTTCCAGCTTTTTTTTCAGCTCTTCTGTATCTTTGTTTGTTTGGACAATGGCCACATTAATTTCTGGTTTATAAAAATTGGTTTCTACTTCTCTGGCTACTGTCGCATTACTTATGAAATTATTAGTATTTGTGGCCGGGCGGCTCACAGAAGGCGGATAATTTCGTGCCGCTAAAAGCCGGTCTACAGCCTCTTCCAGGCCTTCCGCAAAACCGCTTTTTTGTCCTTTTTCGTTTGTAGAAAAACGGGAACCATTAATCAGGACATCCATTTTATCGAGAAGTTGATTCATTTTTTCAAATAAGCCTACCTCCGCTTGTACTAATCCATAAGGCGCTCCGCTCAACTGTACAGCGCTGACAGACGACGGATTGGTCTCTAAACTTTTCGGCAAAACAGAAACGGGTTCAAAAAGCTTCAGCGGCAGAGAAAGTTTAGAGCTTGAAAGAACCGTCCCCAGAGCAATTTGTTCCATGGTTTTAATGGTTATCTCATTATAGCACACCGCTACAGAACCATCAGGATTAGAAAACTGGTTATAGCGAAATTTTGCGAGCGGCTCAACAGAATAAGAAAAATCTTTTTCATCCAATTTTTTCCAATTTCCTAAAATTACCATATCTGGCCTGAGCTCGTTGCAGGCCGGATAAATATAAAGCCCCTCTCCAAAAGACAGATTTTCGGCATCCATCATCCCGCTGAACAGGAAACCGGGAATCAGCTGATCTTTGAAAATCCGGTCATACTCTATTTTTTCACCACCCATCGTATAAAGATAAACTTTTTTATTGGCTTCGTCGTAAACGGTATCAAAAAGAAACCGCACTCCAGCCCGGATAGGACGGACGTCTTTATTATTAATGGATACCACGCAAACAATAGAATCATAATCATTCTGCGAAAGATTGGTGAGGATAAAGGAAATTTTAAAACCGGTATTTCCTTTTCTAAATTCCCCAGAAATTCTATTGTTTTCTACTTGCAAAGGCTTGTCAAAAGGCACTTCGTCTAAACGAAAAGACTTCCCTTCCAATAAAATGCTGACATAAGAAGCCGGAGGAGCATCGTAAAACAAAAGGTTTTTTAACCTCTTTGAAGGATTGGGGTTTTCCAGATAAAAATGAGAACTCTTCTCATCTAAATAGAAAGCAATTTTTTTTCCATAAAGGGAAAGAAAATCACCAAATAAAAATGAATGCCCCAGGATAAAAAATGTTAATAAAAGAAATATCAAGCGCTTCATTTTTTCTCCTCAACATCTATAGATGGTTCCTCGTTTGTTTCTTGAATCCATTTGTTTTTCTCTTGAATAGCCTTTTCTTTCAATTCCAGAAGCTTTGCTTTCAGTTCTATCAATTCCTGATAGCGCTCTACCTCCGCAAGCCGTTTTTTACTTTCCTGCATTTCTTCTTCCCCTGCCAGGGCATTTGTGTCCGTTTGAACACCTTGATTAGAAATCATATTGGTCAAAGCTCCAGTTTCCAGCTCTTCTAAAACAACTATATTGAGATTTGTGATCTTAATTTTTTCCGCCGCCTCTTGATAATAACGGCTTTCTTTAAAATGAAGCACAATATACTCATAAAGCTTCCCGGCTTCTTTAGGCATATTTAAAGCCTCATAAGAATGCGCCGCGTAATAAAAAGATGCTGGCCGCGCGGGCGAATTCGTGAAGCGGAGCGCAAAATCTAAAAAAGAGGCGGCAGAATGGGTATAATCTTTCAGATGATAATAGCTCTCTCCTATTCCAAAGAGCAACTGCCGTTTTTCCAAATCATTCCCGTTTCTTTCTTCCAATTCCAGAAAGCTTTCCAGTGCCTTTTTGTGATTTCCCAGAGCAAAAGCTGATTTGCCAAGATAATAAAGCGCTTTATTAAAAAACAGGGAAACATGGTATTTTGAAGTAAATTCGGAAAATTCGGAAAAGCTCTGCTTGTAATTTTTCTGTTCGTAGAGTTTTTGTGCAAACCGGAATTTCGCTTCATCAATTTCAATAGAAAAGACTGTGCCAGATAAAAACAAGGAAAGAATTAAAAAAATAATAACCCTTTGCATTCCACACTCCTATGAGAAAAATTGCTGCGCAATTTTTCATACATCGCTCTTTATATTATCTACACTTTTTGAAAAAAAATAAGATTTATTTTACCTTTTCGCCTCTTTATGTTAAACTATAAAACCTAAGGAGAAAAACCATGAAAGCAAATATCCGATTATTTCTGGCAATCATACTCCAGACAGGGGTTTCTTTTATAATCGCCGCGCTTTTTGTAATTTTTTATTTCCGGATCTACCCGAATCTGTTTTCTTTTGTGTTTCCAGCCGCTTTTATTCTGGGAATATTAGTTGGCGCTCTTTTCTACATTCCTACAAAGTATTTTTTAGAAAAAAATAAGGAGAAAGAAAAATGAAGCCCCTCAGAATTACTTCATATATTTTATTGGGTTTGATTCTGATTGCCCTCATATTAGGCAATCTATTTTATTCATCCATTAGAAAAATCGCTGATCCAAACTACTCTCCTTTAGAAATGGCTCAGAAAGAACTTTCTAAGATAAATCAAAACAACAACCCGGATTATAAAATGGAATTGTATACAGACAAAAACGCTTATCATAAATACGAGAAAATAAAGGTTTTTGCCCGGATTATCAGAAATAAAGACAGAAAAATACAGGAAAATTCTGTTATTGAAGTCGAATTCTACTTAAACGGTGAAAGATTAAAAAGCCTGTCCGGAAACGAAAAAATCAAACTGATTTACAATGCCAGTGAAAAATGCTGGGCGGGATACTGGTACCCTTATAACATGTCTATTGCCGGGAACATCGAATTAAAAGCCGCCGGATTTCCGGACATGCCGGAAGGGCCTGTAACCGCTGAAAATCAAATTTATATTGACGATTTAAAGCCAAAATTCTCTTTAAAAAAGGGAAGCGCCTTTATTGGAATTGATTCTTTGGAAAGAATATCCAAACGTAATATTATTTCCGTAGAAGGAAAGGAAGTAGATTGGAGTTATATCCCGGAATGGCTTAATTTCATATCTGCTGACGGCATACTGATGCTGGGAGGAATCACAAAAACATTCCAGGAAGAAACCACCCTTGATTCCCCGTGGGACAATGATAAAATCAATGAAACTATTATGCTCGCCGAGCGCTTGAAACAAAAAGGCAAAAGCTTTGGCGCATGGATTAATTGCTTAAAGGTTGAAGGCATTAATACAAAAAAAATAGGTTTTAAGACTGGCCTTGCGCTAAACGGAGACAAGTATTCTGAAAACAATTCCGTAATTTCAATTCTGGATGAAAACAGAAAGAAAAATATAATCAAACTCGCTTCCAGTTTCATAGAAAACAATTCTTTTTCTTATGTTGGTCTATCTGATATATTCTTGTCTCCCGAACAAAATCTAGAGCTCATTGACCAATTTGTAAAAGAATTTGAAATAAATATTCCTCAAAACTGGGAAGGCCTGAATTTTGACGCGAAATTCGTTTTCATCTCCAATTTACTTAAAGATAAAAATTTATTCAGCCAATTTCTAGCCTGGAAAAATTACGCTGTCGCGGAATATTTAAGAGATATTATTGAAGAATCCGGGCATAAAAAGCCTTTTTTTTATATGATGGATTACCTTTATTTATTGGAAAATCCTTCTTCTGTCAGCGCGATTATAAATTCCGGGGTTGATTTTATTGTGCTGGATTTCAACATCAGCTATGATAGAATCAAGGAAGTCATAGATCTCTTTTCAAAGGATAGTAAGATAGCTCCTTTCTTTAATAGAATTGTTGTTTCCTGTTACATCGATTATAAAAACATGGATGTCAATGGTTTTGAATTAAGCGCTATCGAAAATTATGTGAAGGCCAATCTGGAACTGGCTAAACAGGGATCTGATATACTAAACGCAAATGGTATTTTGATCAATGATTTATATAAGGCTATGTTCGGCAAAAGAGGGCCCTATTCTCCCTATGATTGGATGCTCGCAATCGGAGAAACTGTTTACCGGTTCAAAGAAATGAATAACGCGGCGCCCCTGGATGTCCGTTTTTCAGTCCCCCACATTGTCCATGCAGGGGAATCCTTCCTGGCACAGATTGACATAGGGAATTATTCATCTAAAACTATTGAAAACTTAAAGATTGATTTTCTTCCCATTTCCGGGAAAAATTCGCAGAAAAGCGTCTCTTTAAACAATATAGCCGCAGGAAAACAACTTTTTCTCTCTATTCCAATAGAATTGGAGACCAACAGTTTCCAATTTGTTCGGAAAAAAAATTTTTTAGGGATTCGTTTTTCGTGGTCTGACCCGGATGATAAAAACAGTAGCAAACCCAGAAGCTTTGTCACTCTTCAATCTGTCGATCTGAGCGAGCGTATTGGCAGCACAAATACTATAACAAATAAGTAGAGAAAATTTTAAATCTTCCGATAATTTTAGCAACGAAAATGATTGCCGTGATAATTAGGAGGGGCTTATGCAGATCGGAAGCGAACAACTTTTTATCAATCGGGAAAAAATCAGCTCAGACAGGATTTCTTCCCTTCAGAACAGAAATTATAAATCGATGAGCGACTCAAAGCTAAAAGATGTATCACAAGAATTTGAATCCCTTTTCATTAATCAGCTTTTTAAATCTATGAGGAACACCGTTCCCAAAAACGAATGGTTAAATGGCGGTTTAAAGCAGGATGTTTTTGAAGATATGCTTTATAATGAATATTCAAAAAATATTGCCAAAGGCGGCGGATTTGGCCTCGGAGAAATGGTGTTTCGGTTTTTGAAGAGAAAATAAAAAAAACGGCGGTTTTCACCGCCGTTTTTTTTATTCTATTTCATTTTCTTTTAAACTATGGGCACTTTCCCAGCATGGAGACAGCTCATACAGACTTTTACGTTTTTAGATTCTCCATCCACTTTCAATTTCATTCTCTTGAGATTGGGCTCCCATCTGGTTCTTGTTTTTCTATGAGAATGAGAAACATTATTCCCATACATTGGACCCTTTCCGCAAAAATCACATCTTCTGGACATAAAATCCTCCACTTTTAAAAACTACCCCTAGGGGGAATCGAACCCCCGCTGCAGGGATGAAAACCCTGTGTCCTAACCACTAGACGATAGGGGCAAAAAGCTCCCGTTTAAATACGAGGCAATATTATAACCTATTTCAACGAGAAGGTCAAAAAATAATCGACTTGTTCAGCAAACCCTATATGGCTAAAAATTACAGGCGCGGTTAATTAACCGCGCCTAAAGTATTAGATATTTAACTGCAACCCACTAAACAATTAATCGTGCATCCATGTCATATATAATTCTCCCTGATCGTCCGTATAAAATGTCATCAGGATATTTCCACCCGAATCATAAATAGCTGATTGGCCAGTCTTTCCTGACAAAGCCTGAGAAGCATCTCCAAACACTACAGCTACATCGTACCAGGTCTGCTGAGACTGAAAGCCGGGAACAGCCGGAGCCTGCCCCAGATCAAACACAGTTTGTGTCTGAGACGCCATTCTAAAGGCGCTGTCCACTGTATTCAACATCGGAGAAACCGGTTGAGTAGAAACCCGCCGGAATGGCCTTAAAAAATAGGCAGGAGAGGTTTTCTTACCCGTTAGCGGCTTGAATTTACTTCCAGCTGGTAGTGGTATGCTCTTAAAAGCGTTTCTGCCGATCATAATATTTTCTGATTTAACAAGCCTGTTCTTCAAAATATCAGAAAGGTGAAAAGCGCTTCTTCTAGCAATAACCATGCTGCCTTTCGCTGAAATTGCCCCGCCCAGCTTCATCTCATAAGAAGAAACCCCCAGGCCTAAATAAGTTGTATTTTGAACGGCGCTTACATGGCCCGTTTCTTCATCAAAATATAGCGTTTTTTCCCCATGCTCTGCCAGGCCTTTGGTATCGCCATAAGTAGTGTTTTCTAAAGCAATCGTATAATCGGCGTTGTACCAGCCTCTCCATCTGTCCCACCAGGGCCCCGATTTTAATCTATAATTGATCTGAAGGCCCGTTCCTGAAAGATTTTCCGTCAGATCCGAAAGATGATTACGCGATATTTCGTTTTTGGAAAAACTCCTGCTAATCCAGGGAACAAGGGGTGTATAGGTTTCATAATAAGATTTGGTTGTGTCGCCCCACCCATGGTCATCCTGAGTTTTTCTAATCTGATAATAACCAACACTTTGAGCGCTCCAGATACCATTCTGCCAGATAGTATAGCTGATGCGAACGGGTATCTGCTCTGGCCTCTGCACATAAACAGTAAAAATAGCGCTTTTATTCGTATCGTCGCGGTCAATCCGGACATAATAAGTCCCGCTCGCCTTAGTAAAAACTTCCAGCGGCACGCTTATCTTGTTGGGATTAATCGAAGCCCTGTTTTCGGGAAGTAAATTATTCTGATCTCTACCGATCATCAGTTTGGATGACCCTGCTTTCGGCAGAAAATTCATTCCAAGCAGATCCATCGTCCCTCTGTCATTAAATTTTAATGCCGTTGGAGAGATAACCAATATCTGCGGCGGATCTACACTGTCGTCTAATTTAATTGTTTTGGAAATGCTTGACCAGTTTGAAACAAGGCCGCTAAACAGCGGTGTAAAACAGAAAATCACAATCAATAATCCGACGCTCGCGACAACAATGCCGGGAATCCTTACTTTTATCAGGATGATAACACCGACAATGAGAACCACAAAAGCGCAGATAAGCGTAATAATTCGGATCAATTGAACCAAAGAAGAATCGACAATGACCGCGACTCCCTGCTCGAACTTAACCACCAATTTTTCTGTGTCTTTTGAAACATTCTTCCAGGTAATATTAGCCAAATGCACGGCATCGCGGATTTGTGCCGCGGCCTGCGCGTCAATTCTGTTCTCCAGTCTTGTTATATCGGCTATTGCGGCATTCAAGGTATTGTCCACCTGATTGAGAGAATTACCGGTAAGGCTTTCAATATCCGCTACCGTCATATTCTCAAACCGGAACAAATCAGTACCCACAGTTCCTTCCAGCGCCTGCGCTTCGCTTTTTGCCTGGTTCAAGATTGTCTTTACTTCACCGGACACCTTGTTTATGACATCTCCCAGCAAAGCATCCAGAGCCCCCGCGGCTACAGCGATCCCGCCAACCGTCTCAATAAAGCAGAAGCCCTTTGAAACAGCCCCCGTACACAACACCAAAGAAAAAACAATAGACCAAAAAAAATTTTTCTTTCTCATCTTTTCCTCCTACCTTAAATATATTTCAAGAAACTCACCCCCCTCAGGTTGTCGATAAACTGTAATTCAGAAAAAGCAATTCCCTTTCAAGGCAGCCATAGATATTGCCTATAATTTCATCTTAATATTATGCCCATACCACATTATTACCTTTTATATTGAATATTCTCCTCTGTATTTACAATCTGCCTGATAAACTTCCGCTGTATGCTGCCTTATTTTATAAATTGCCTTTCCTTCTTCACTTTTATACCGTTCCAATACTTTCATGAACTCCCTATCACCCCAATTTATCGATAACCTGCAAGGGAGATGTTTGCCAAATGCTATCAGCTAAACGGCTAAACTACGCATCCCTCAAGAATGCTTTATAACCCCGGTAGGTTTCATAAATATCCGCTTTGCTGGACACCTCAAAGGGCGAATGCATGCCGTCTACGCCGGTGCCGCTGTCCACTACCTGAATGCCCAGGTCAGCCAGGTAAAGCGCTACTGTCCCGCCGCCGCCCTCATCGACTTTTCCTAAAATACTGGGCTGCCAGACAATTTTATTGTCATTAAAGATTTTTCTTACCTTCCCCATTAGTTCGGCTGAGGCATCACTCGCGCCGGATTTACCGCGCGAACCAGTGTATTTCTCCAACAAAATCCCATATCCCATTTTTGGGGAATTGACTGAATCAAAGACTTCTTTAAACATAGGGTTTATCACAGCGCCTACATCGCCTGAAATAGCGAATGAATTCTCCAGAAGATTCCTCAGGTCAGACTCCCGGTAATCAGGAAACTTCAGCCCCAAAATCCTGCCGATCGAGTTGTACAAAAATTTAGACCGGATACCGGAAACCCCATAAGAACCTATTTCCTCTTTCTCCACCAGAAAGACCAGAATTGTCCTTTCCGGTATGCCTTCAAAATCCAATGTCGCGCGGAAAGCGGCGTAACTGCAGACACGGTCATCCTGACCATAAGAACCCACCATGCTCCGGTCAAAACCGACATCGCGGGCCTTGTAAGCTGGGACTACTTCCAGCTCCGAAGAAATAAAATCTTCCTCGGTCATGCCGTACTGCTCAGAAAGCTTTCTCAAAGTCATTTCTTTTACTTTTTCCTCAATCTCTTTGTCATTAACCGGAATATTGCCTACCAGCATTTTCAGGTTTTCACCCTCTATTCCTTCCAGAAGCTTTTTCTCGCCCTGCACTTTGCTGGACAAATGGGGCAGTATATCATTAATAGTAAACACAGGGTCATTCTCGTCTTCGCCGATAGAAATATCGACCGTGCTTCCATCCGCTTTAACGATACGGCCATGAATTGCCAGCGGGATATTCACCCATTGGTACTTTTTGATGCCTCCATAATAATGCGTTTTCAGAAGAGCCATATTGCCTTCCTCCAGGAGAGGCATAGGCTTTAAATCCAGGCGCGGAGCATCCAAATGAGCGGCGATAAGATTGATCCCTTCTTTGATATCTTTCTTTCCCAGAATAGCGAAAATAATATTTTTATGATTATTTTTAATGTAAATCTTCTCTCCCGGCTGGTATTGAGCAAGGTTAATGTCCTTAAAACCCAGTTTTTTCGCTTGCTCTTCCGTACAACAAACGCTTTCTCTCTCTGTTTTACAGGTATTCATAAATTTTTTATAATCTTCCGCGAAATCAAAAATAAGATTCTTTTCCGTCTCATTTACAGATTGCCAGACGCTTTTACTTTCATAAGCCAGCGCTGATTTTTTCTTCTCGGCCATAGTTCACTCCTCTATAGAATCCAGGCAATATGTTATATTATCTCTTAAAAAAACTCAAATACAAAGCGTAAGATCAAAACTTAAGTTGCAAATAGTTTGAAACTAAATTACAATAGGGCCGTATTAAAATAAGAACTAAAATGCAGTTTGCTTTTTCGAAAAAGAGGCTTCAAAAGAACAGCTTCTGCTCAGTAATTGAATATAACGAAAAGGAAGACTTGAGTGAGAAATAATTCTGGATTTGACGTCATCGTTGTCGGCGGGGGACATGCCGGCATTGAGGCAAGCCTCGCTTCCGCCCGGATCGGCGCGAGAACCCTCCTGATCACCTCTCATATTGACCTCATTGGGCAGATGCCCTGCAACCCCTCAATTGGCGGAATCGGTAAGGGCCAGCTGGTAAAAGAAATAGACGCTTTAGGCGGAGAAATGGCTAAAGCCGTTGACTCTACGGGAATCCAATTCCGCACGCTCAATATGCGCAAAGGTCCTGCCGTACGCTCATCCCGCGCTCAGGCGGATAAAGCGCTTTACCGGGCCTATATGCAGAAAACACTGGAAAGCCAGAAAAATCTGGAAATCAAACAGGACATGGTAAACGACCTGATCCTCCATGAAGGAAAAATCGAGGGGATTATCAGCGCTTTGGGGCAAACCTATTCCGCAATGTGCGTGGTCATTACCCCGGGCACTTTTCTCAACGGCCTGATCCACATCGGCGAAAAGACTTTCCCGGCAGGCCGGCTTGGCGAAGGCCCTGCTATTATGCTCTCTGAAACCTTAGAAAAAAACGGCTTCAGAATGGGCCGTTTCAAAACCGGCACGCCGGCTCGATTGGACAGCAGAACTATTGATTTCGGAAAAACGGAAATCCAGGAAGGCGATATTCCGGCAAAGCCCTTTTCATTCTGGACAAATCCAGATCCAGCTTTTCTTGAACAGAAGCAATTACCCTGCTACTTAACCCACACTACAGAGAAAACGCATCGCATTATTCGCGAAAATATTCATCTCGCGCCCATGTATTCCGGAAAAATCCAGGCCACCGGAGTCCGCTATTGCCCATCAGTAGAAGACAAAGTCATGAAATTCCCAGAGCGCGAAAACCACCATGTCTTCCTGGAGCCGGAAGGCCACGATTCTATCGAATACTACCCAAATGGCCTGTCCAATGGTTTTCCCATTGAGATTCAACTGGAATTGATCCACAGTGTTCCAGGGCTGGAGAATGCGGCGATGATGCGCCCGGCATACGCCATTGAACATGACTACGTTGATCCTACGGAGCTTTTGCCTACTTTAGAAACCAAGAGAATTGAAAATCTTTACCTGGCAGGGCAAATCAACGGCACCACCGGCTATGAAGAAGCGGGAGCGCAGGGTTTAATCGCCGGAATCAACGCTGCCAATCGCGCCCTGGGGAAACCGCCTTTTGTACTGGATAGAAGCGAGGCTTATATCGGTGTTTTGATTGATGACCTGACTACCAAAGGTACAAATGAGCCATACCGGATGTTTACTTCCCGCGTAGAGTACCGCTTGATCCTTAGAGAAGACAACGCGGATAGAAGACTGTCAAAGAAAGGGGTTGAATTAGGAATTTTGCCTCTGGATTGCTACCAGAAAACGCTCGAAAAAGAGAGGCGTATTGAAGAAGCTCTTTCGATACTCCGAAAGCTTCATTTAAACCCCAATGAAGAAACAAATCAAAGATTGGAAAAATTAGGCACCCCAGCTATCCGAAAACCCTTTCGCTTAATTGAGATTCTCAGAAGGCCAGGAATTTCGCTGGATTTGTTTTTTGAAAAGTTTCCAGAATTAAAGAGTCCGGGCGTTTTTGATGGCCATGCTATTTCAGAAGAAGTTGAGATCGAGATCAAATACGAAGGGTATATCGCTGAAGAAAGATTGATGGTAGAAAGTTTTAAGAAATTTGAAAACATCCCCATACCAGACCATTTTAATTATGAAAATCTTCCCGGCCTCAAGCGCGAAGAAATAGAAAAACTAACCCGGATGCGGCCGATCAATTTAGGGCAGGCAAGCCGGATATCTGGAGTCAGGCCCGCCGCCATTCAAATCCTTTTGATTTATTTAAAGGAGCGTAGGCGCGGTTAATTAACGGCGCCTACAGTTTGATCACCAGGATCGTCCTGTCGTCTTTCTGAGGGGCGCCTTCAAAAAAATCTTCCAGCCGGAATAAAATATTCCCGATCATGTCAGAAGCGCTGCTATCTTCTTTTTTCACTTCTAAAAAAATATTTTCCAGGCGTTCTTTACCAAATTGTTCCCCTTCCGGATTGGCTCCTTCAATAATGCCGTCGCTGAACATTAGAATAGCGTCTCCATTTTGATAAGTAATCGTGTCAGCGGAAAATTTCGCGTTTCTAAATGTCCCAATAATCGGGTTTTTATTTTTGATCCGATTGACGGCCTTTTCACGGGCGGAATAGTAAAGCTGGTCGGTATGCCCGGCGGAAATATAGCTGACGGTCTTGTTTTCAATATGAATCAAACATGCAAAAAGCGTAGCGTAAGAATAGGTGTTTTCCAGAATTTTGGTGATTCTTTGATTCAAAAGCGTAAAAGTCTGAGAGAGGTCATTAAAGATCTTTTCCTCGATCATCTCCTCCACTTCCACTTTCAACATAGCCCAGATCATTGCTGCGTAAACTCCATGCCCCGAGGCATCTCCCAAAAGGATGAGGAAAGTTTTTTCATCCAATTTGTAATAATCATAATAATCGCCGCCTACACTTTGCATTGGCATATAAGATATTTCCATATCCAGATAATTCTGAATAGCTTTCTGTTTTTCCAGAGGTAAAAGTGATATTTGAAGGGATTGGGCCGTTCTCACATCATCCATCATCTGGCGGTTCAATTCTGTTAATTTCTTATTGGATTCATAAGCGCGGCTTAATACATCGCTGTACTCAAAAACCAGGTTTAGGCCCAGGCCGAGAGCTAAAAATATCAGGCCTAAAGAGTACAAAGGCACCGTTTTTGAGAAAACAGGGCTCTGCCCTGAAATAAAATAAAAAATATCTAATGATACCAGAATAACAGCCGCCATCCCGCATATAATGACAATTCTATAGCGGGCCTGATTTAAAGGGTTTAATTTACCGCTTTCCCGGCTAAAAACCCTTAAAAAGTTGATGTTTTCAATGATAGCCGCCAAAATCAGATAACCCATAAAAATAGCAGCAAGAATCCTCTCATTTGTGTGAAAAAAAATCTTCAAGTGGTCAGAAACCAGCACCAAAAAAACAATGGCAGTAGAAAAGCTCAGAAAAACAATAACATACTTTTTGCTGATACTTTTATAATCATCCGTTTCAACAAAAATAGAGTCTTTTATCGCTATGAGAGTGTTTCTCAAGAAAAGGATGTAGGCAGAAAAACCGATTACTCCCGTTAGAAATTCCAATTTGGTTAAGAAAAAACCAAAATGCCCTCCCGCAGAAATCCTTAAAGATCCCAGAATGCCGGCCGAGGCAATAAAAATACCCAGAAAGGCTGTTAAAAACACCGACAGCACATTTTTCTTGAGTTCTCTCTGCATTAAAATCAACACAAAGAAAACAAGGTATTCCAGGCACAAAAACAGTCCGAAGCCAAAACTAACAAGAAAAAAACAAGCGTAAAGATTCATCGTTTCACCTCTTTGCCTCATCCCCCCAGCCCCCTTCTCCACTTTGCGGAGAAGGGGGAGTTACTTTGCCTTTCACCCCCTCTCCAGACTTGGAGAGGGGGACGGGGGGTGAGGCGCATAATTATTTTTAAAAACATTTCACAAACTTGACTTTCCACCGGTATATTTATATTATAAGGGTAGAAGTATGAAATTTCAATCATGGAAGGGCAAATATGAATAAATTTGTTTTTATTCCTCTTTTTTTAATGTCATTTCTATCTGGATGCAGTCTCGCAAACATGGATCAGACAGAGGGCATAGTATGGGAACAGTATGTAGACTATCCCATAGTAAGAGGTGTGGAGCAAAAAAACAATCAACTTTTTGTCGCGGATAATAATGGAAGTATTTATTCACTCTGGATGGATACCGGCACATTGGTGTGGAAAATAAATCCAGGAAGCGGAAGCGAGGGCTTGATTGCTCTTTGTCCGGATGATTCCAGTTTAGTAGCAGCATCTATTTTAGGTTCTTCGACCCGTATTCGAAGACATTCTTACTTGGATGGTTCGATTTCATTTGTTACCAATATTCTTTCTTTCTCTGCCAAAGACAGCTACTTAGCCGATAGTGGAAACTTGGTTCTCCACTCCGATAAAAAAATAGCTGTGTACAATCTGTCGAATGATACCTGCCAGGTAATTGATTATACAGTTTATGGAGCAAATAATATTGCGGCCGTTGTGAAAGGCGGTTTTAATTATTATCTGGTCGAAACCAATAGCACTATTCAAGTTTTAGACAGCAGTTTTGGCTGGATAAGAACGTTGCCTTTTTCCTCCAGCGCGGATTTTTATGGATCAGCGGATTTTTATTCGAGCACTAGCAGCTATTTATATCTGGCTACCGAAACGGGGATACGGCAGATGCAAGTTCCTTTTGGGCCGGCCATTTTCTCGGGCGATGGAAGGAAAATTTATTATTCCGGGCTTGTTTTAGACTCAGGATACCTTTATACTGCCTTCGCTGACAGCACGAAAGGCATAGCGAAATATGACACTTCTCTTTCTCTCATGAGGTCGGGTACCCTTTCCGCGAAAGTTTCTTATTCCCCAATCGCCTATTCGTCTTCTACCTCGACTGTCTCTGCAGTGGATGACAGCGGGATATTGAACATATTTGATAAAAACACCATGAATATGGTTTACAATAAATACATTGGTTTTTTAGGTGAGCCCTACCTGAAAATCGGCCAGGATTCCAGTGGATCAATATTTATACCGCTTACTTCGCCGGCCAAAATCACCTGTTATTCCTTGAATTACGCTATTTCTCAAAGAAGATAAGCTGATGAAACTCAAAATGCGTTTTCCAAAACTCTTTTCTCTGTTGGTTATCCTTGCTCTTTTTTCGTGTGAAAAAGATCCTCCTGTTTCGCAGGAGCCAATGAAAGCTTCTGTTTTGCCGTTTTCCCATCAGGAAATCTTAAAATACACCCAAACTAAAGCCTCAGAAAAATTGGGCGAGTTTTTTGTCTCTATAGAAAAAGAAAAAAAATCGATTTACGCAAACGCCTATTTTATTTATTTCCCAGCAGGGAAAACCAATACATTTAACCCTTCCATCCAGGGAAATTATCCTGTTTCCGTGAGGGTTTGTCTGACAAATGGGTCTTTAGAAAAGTATCGGCAATCTGGAAACCTGAACGAATCAAACCGTTCCAAAAGCGCCAGTATATTGAATTATTACCAATGGGACAGAAAAGAGAATGTTTTTTTTCATCAGGAAATACTCTGGAATGGGAAATCCTTTAAAACCAATGAAAGTCAAACACCCCTGGGCGGGGGTTTCCCCATCTGGGAACTCGAGTCTTTCTTTAGTTTTGGCATTCAATTTTTGGACGTAAAAAGCGGCGGACTGGTGGCCTTATTCCACCCTTATTGGATCAAAGGTTTTGTCCCAATCGGCTTTAGAGTTGCAGGCAAGGAATCAATCAAAACAAAGATAGGTATTTTCCCGGTGGTCAAAGTCAAATTTTTCCTTCCCAAGCCCCTTCAGGCGGATTGGCTCGACCGCTATTCCAAAGATTTCACGCTCTGGGTAGAGGAAGGCAATTCCAGCAGAATCATTAAGGCAGAACTGCCAGACGGCGTGGTTAATCTTTTAGAAGAAAAAACAGATTATTAGGCAAGGGGATTAGCGATGTTTCAGCTGGGACTCAAGCTCTGGTCTACCAATGAAAATTATATCGCTCAAGCAAAACAAATTTATAAGAAAGGAATTTGTCATTATATTGAGCTATACGCGGTTCCCGGTTCCTTTGACCAATTTATTCATTTGTGGACAAAGCTAAGTGTGCCTTTTATCATCCATGCTCCCCATTATACCAGCGGAATGAATTTAGCTGACAGCGGGAAAAAACTTGAAAACAGAAAAATGGCTAAAGAGGCAATTCAGTTTGCGGACGCCTTGAAAGCTGTTCATATTATCTTTCATCCCGGCGTAAATGGGAATTTAGAAGAATTGATCCGGCAGATAGAAGAAATCTATGACGAGCGTATTTTAATAGAAAACAAACCTTATTTTGGCGCGGGCGGGCAAGTGGTCTGCAACGGCAGTTCCCCGGAAGAAATAAGATGGATCATAGAAAAGACCGGGCTGGGTTTTTGCCTGGACTTCGGCCATGCGGTCTGCGCCGCAAACGCCCAGAAAAGAGAGCCATTATCTTATATTCAGGAATTTCTGGAACTTTCCCCGAAAATGTTTCATTTTACAGACGGTGATTACAAAAGCGTTACGGATCAACACCTGCATTTCGGGAAAGGAAGCTTCCCTTTACAGGAAATGACTGTCCTTTTCGCGGAGAATGCACGGATTACCAATGAGGCAAAGAAGGATTCTGAAGAGAATCTGGATGACTTTGTCCGGGATATGGAAATTCTTTCGAAAATCTTACCTTGACAACTCCAGCTTGAAACCTTATAATCTTGGCACGATAAATCGAAGCAATTCCTGCGCAGTAAACTGCTTCACGGAATTGGATTATTATACCAGGTAATACCAAGTTGCAATCAATATTAGTGATACTTGCGTAGATATGATAGCGAGGACAAAGCTTCATAGATGCGCTTAGTATCACTTTGATTGCAACTTGGTATAAGAGGTTTGAAAATAGCCGAAAAATTGCTATGCGATTTTTCTCATAGGAGCAAAAAATGAAAAAACTCCTCATTGTCGGCGCGGGCGACGCGGGAAAAATGGTCGCGAAAGAAGTGACCGCTCACCGCGAGACGGCTAAAAAATACGAGCTTATTGGTTTTCTGGATGATAATCCGCTCAAAAAAAGCGCTGAAAACAAGCCTGTCCTGGGAACAATTGATGACATCCGCAAGATTATAGAAAAACATTCTATTCAAAAAGTGATCATCGCCATTCCATCGGCCAGTAAAGAGCAAATCAACCGGATTTTTTCCCTTCTTTCCGGGATTTCCGTAGAAACAAAAATTGTTCCCGGAATTTATGAAATCATCGCGGGCAATGTCTCTTTAAGTCAGATACGTCCCATTGAGCCCTCAGACTTGTTGGGGCGTGAAGAAGTGGGCTTTGATGAGGAAGAACTGACCGCCTTTTATCAGGATAAAAGGGTTTTTGTTTCTGGAGCGGGCGGCTCTATCGGAAGCGAGCTCTTTATCCAGCTTTTAAATCTGCCCATAAAACAGGCCGCGGCTTTCGGACATGGCGAAAACTCTATCCATATTTTGATCCAAAAAATTGGAAATGATCCCCGTTTTGCCTACGCTATCGGCGATATACGCGATAGCGATAAATTAAGTCACGAAATGCGGCGTTTTTCCCCGGATTTTGTTTTCCATGCCGCCGCGCACAAACATGTCCCGTTGATGGAAGATTATCCCGATGAAGCCGTGAAAAACAATATCCTTGGGACTTACTATTGCGCGGCGGCGGCGATCAACGCGAAAGCAAAGAAATTCATGATGATCTCGACAGACAAAGCTGTAAATCCTACATCCGTAATGGGGGCAACAAAACGCGTGGCTGAGAAGATTGTACTTTCTCTGGGAAAAATCCAGGAAGGCACAGCCTTTTCTCTTACCCGTTTCGGCAATGTGCTGGGCTCGCGCGGAAGCGTAATCCCTATCTTCAAGAGCCAGATCGAAAAGGGAGGGCCTATTACGGTGACCCACCCGGATATTGAACGGTACTTTATGTCTATCCGGGAAGCGGCCAGATTAGTCATAAAATCAGCCTCCATTGAGGAAGGAGAAGTGTTTGTGCTGGATATGGGCAAGCCGATGAAAATCCTGGAATTGGCCAAAAGCATGATCCGGCTTTACGGCTACAGAGAAGACGAAATACCATTTGTCTTTACAGGCCTTCGCGCTGGAGAAAAGATGTACGAAGAGGTACTCAGCAATCAGGAGAATCTGGCTAAATCGGCCTTTGAAAAGCTGTTTATCTCGCGTGAAACGCAGGACCTTTTTTCAAAAGAAGAATTAGACCGGCTAATTTCGGAATTTACCGCCGTGTCAAAAAACAATAATATCAAAGAAATAAAAACCCTCATTAAGAATTATGTTCCGGAATACCGGGGAGAATAGTGATGCAGGAAAAAACGATCCCTTTTTCGCCTCCAGATATAAGCGACGCTGAAATTGAAGCCGTTGTCCAGGTCTTGAAATCCGGCTGGATCACGACCGGGCCGAAGACAAAAGAATTTGAGAAGCAGCTAGCCGCTTATTGCGGTTGTGAAAAGGCTATTTGCCTAAATTCCGCTACAGCGGGGTTGGAATTAGTCCTTCGCCTTTTGGAGATAGGCCCGGAGGATGAAGTGATCACTACCCCCTATACTTTCGCCGCTAGCGCCAATGTGATTGTGCATACAGGCGCGAGGCCTGTTTTTGTGGATGTAAAAAAGGGAGGATTTAATATTGGCCCAGGAGAAATAGCGAAAGCCATAACGCCCAGGACAAAAGCCGTGATTCCGGTCGATATCGGCGGATGGCCCTGTGATTATGAAGAAATCAAAGCTGTCCTGGAAGAAAACAGAAAAAAATACCATCCCAAAAGAGGAACTCTTCAGGAGAGCTTTCATCGGCCTGTTATTCTTTCTGATGCCGCTCATTCTTTTGGCGCCGCCTATCAAGGAAAAAAAATCGGCAACGCGGCGGATTTTACGGTTTTTTCTTTCCATGCCGTAAAGAACTTGACTACCGCGGAAGGCGGCGCGGTCGTTTTTAATTCCTTTGACGGCTTCTCATCCGATGAGGTTTACCGATTGATCAAGCTTTTTTCACTCCATGGCCAGAGCAAAGACGCGCTCTCAAAATTAAACCCAGGCGATTGGCAGTACAGCATTGAGCTTCCAGGCTATAAAACCAATATGGCCGATATCGCCGCAGCGATCGGTTTAGAGCAGCTCAAGCGCTACGATAAAGAATTGGTACCAAAAAGAAAGCTCCTGTTTGAAGCGTACATCAACCAGCTTCAGAATGACAGCCGCTTTATTCTTCCTCCTTTTGAGGACAATCAAAAAATCAATGCTTATCACCTTTTTATGTTGCGAATTCGGGATACCGACGAGCAAAAGCGTACAGAAATTATTCAAAAAATGGCTGAGAAAAAGATTGCCGTCAATGTCCATTTTATTCCCGTTGTGATGCATCCCGCTTACACAAAATTGGGACACCGAATAGACAAATACCCTCATACTTATGAAATGTACCAGAATGAAATTACCCTTCCGCTTTATACAAAGCTTTCCCTGGAAGACGTAGAAATAGTCTGCGACGCAATCAAAAGCTGTGTTTAACCTAAAATCTTTTCTGTTTTTTGTGCAAAATTTTCTGCGGCGCTTTATAATAAAACCAGAGGTATTTATGGGATTGCCTATAGCTAATATGCCTGAAAGGTACAATTACGGCGACTATTCAAAATGGCCGGAAGGCGAGCGCTGGGAATTAATAGAAGGCAGGGCTTATGATATGAGTCCGGCTCCCGGTACGATGCACCAGAGTATTTCTTTTGAAATGAGTGCTCAGATTCATGATTTTCTAAAAAATAAAAAGTGCCGGGCTTTTTCCGCTCCCTTTGATGTCCGCTTGCCTGATGAGAATAATGAAAAAGATAAAGATATTGAGACCGTTGTCCAGCCGGATATCGTCATTGTCTGCGAGAAGAAAAAATTGGATGAAAAAGGATGCCGGGGAGCGCCGGATTTTGTTGTTGAAATCCTTTCCCCTTACACGGCTGAAAAGGATATGAAAGAAAAGTTTTTTCTCTATGAAAAGCATCGAGTGAAAGAGTATTGGATAGTAGACCCTTCCAACAAGACTGTGCTGGTTTACGAATTGGGGCCGGGTAAAAAATACAAGCGCGCTGATGCTTATGTGGGAAAAGACAAAGTACCTTCTAAAGCCATAAAAGGGCTTACTATTGATATGGGTTTGGTATTTGCAAAATAGAGAGGAAGTGTGTATGAAAAAAGCTTTAATCACCGGCATCACAGGGCAGGACGGGTCTTTTCTCGCGGAGTTTCTACTGGAAAAAGGGTATGAAGTGCACGGCATTATCCGGCGAAGCTCTTCTTTTAACACGGGCAGGATTGAGCATCTCTATATAGACGCCTTAATTAAAGATATCCATAAGGGCAGAAAAATCAAACTGCATTACGGCGATATGACGGATTCGAGCAATCTCATCCGGCTGATCCACCACATTCAGCCCGATGAAATTTACAATCTTGCCGCACAGTCGCATGTTAAAGTTTCTTTTGAAGTACCAGAATACACAGCTGAGGTCGATGGAGTGGGAACACTCCGGCTCCTGGAAGCGGTTAGGTTGCTGGGAATGGAGAAAAAATGCCGTATTTATCAGGCCTCTACTTCGGAATTGTACGGCCTTGTACAGGAAATCCCCCAGAAAGAAACAACTCCTTTTTACCCGAGGAGTCCCTATGGCGTAGCAAAGCTCTACGGCTTCTGGATCACCAAAAATTATCGTGAGGCTTATGGACTTTATGCTTGTAACGGCATTCTTTTTAACCATGAGTCTGAGCGGCGCGGCGAGACTTTTGTGACGCGGAAAATCACCCTCGCGGTAGCGCGGATCATAAAAGGCAAACAGGATAAATTATACCTTGGAAATATGGACGCCAAGCGCGACTGGGGTTACGCAAGGGATTATGTCGAATGCATGTGGCTGATCCTCCAGCAGCATGAGCCGGATGATTTTGTGATCGCGACCGGCGAAACCCATACTGTGAGGGAATTTACAACCATGGCCTTTAAAGAAGCCGGAATCGATATAGAATGGAAAGGAAGCGGGGTTAATGAAAAAGGTGTGGATAAAAAAACGGGACATGTCCTGATAGAGATTGATCCGCAATACTTCCGGCCGACAGAAGTGGATTTGCTTCTGGGCGACCCGACTAAAGCCAGGACAAAATTAGGCTGGAACCCAACTCAGACGCCATTTCCAGAGCTGGTGAAAATTATGGTACAGCATGATTTGAAGAATGTTTAGGTGAAGGGTTTGTTATGCGGCTAACTCCTAAGGAAATAAAAGTCATCCAAGAGACGATTTTAAAGTACGATCCGGAAGCAAAAATTCATCTGTTTGGTTCTAGAGTGGATGATCATAAAAAAGGCGGCGACATTGATTTGCTTGTTTTTTCGAAAATCTTAACTTATAGCGATAGATTGAAAATAAAAGCAAAGCTTTATGATGACATTGATTGGCAGAAAATTGATCTGGTTGTAACAACAGATGGCCGAAAGACATTTGAAAAAATGGTTTTAAAAGGGAGCGTGCCGCTATGACCTTCAGCGAATTAGAGTATTTGAAAGAAGAAATGAATCTTTTAGAAGATGCGGCCAAAATTTTAGATTACTCTTATCAATTATGTTCTCAGATTGGAGTAAAAGAAGAATATTCTTTTGAAGAGATGGATCATTTCGAAGCATTAACCAGCCGCTTTGCCAGAACGAATGATATCCTGATTCAAAAAGTTTTCAGAGCGATAGATGAATTGGAGCTGGAAAGTAGCGGGACGGTTAGAGACAGAATTCAGAGAGCTGAAAAGAAGAGCTTGATTGATTCCGCTGAGGATTTTGTGGAGATGAGAATACTAAGAAATGACATTGCCCATGAATATCTCCCTTCCGTGGTGAAGGATATTTTTGAAAAAGTATTGGATTTTACTCCGGAATTATTAGAAAGTATCCAGAGAGTAAGAGATTACTGTGAAAAGTTTAATGAAAAAAGGTGATAATAATGGATAAAAGCTCTAAAATATATGTCGCCGGACATCGAGGTCTGGTCGGCGCGGCGATAGTCCGAAGACTGGAGGCAGAAGGTTTTAGCAATTTGCTTCTGAGAACTCACGCGGAGCTGAATTTGACCGATCAAATGGCTGTGAGGACCTTTTTTGAAACAGAAAAGCCCAATTATGTTTTTTTATCGGCAGCCAGAGTCGGCGGCATTCTCGCGAACAAAACCTACCCGGCGGAATTTCTTTACCAGAATCTTATGATCGAAACCAATATCATTCACAACGCTTATTTAAGCGGGGTAAAAAAGCTGATGTTTCTGGGCAGTTCCTGTATTTACCCCAGACTCTGCCCCCAGCCGATGAAGGAAGAGCATCTTTTAACAGGGCCGCTTGAGCCGACCAATGAAGCTTATGCCCTTGCTAAGATAGCGGGACTAAGGATGTGCGAATATTATCATAATCAATATAATGTTAATTTTATCAGCATTATGCCGCCTAATGTCTACGGCCCGGGAGATCATTTTGAGCCCCTTAATTCCCATGTTATTTCCGCCTTGTTGCTAAAGGCCCATCAGGCAAAGCAAAATGGCCAAGACCATATCGAAATCTGGGGCACCGGCAACGCCCGGAGGGAAATGCTTTTTGTAGACGACCTGGCCGACGCATGTTTATTTCTAATGGATAATTACAATCAGCCGGAATTTATAAACGCCGGATGTGGGATAGATTATACCATTCGGGAATTCGCGGAAATGATTCGGGAAACCGTCGGCTTCTCGGGAGAGCTCCGGTTTGATAAAAGCAAACCCGATGGCATGCCGAAAAAACTGCTGGACAGCTCCAGAATTCAAAGCTTAGGCTGGAAGGCAAAAACAGGAATGCGGGAGGGTTTACAAAAAACCTACCAATGGTATTTGAATAATAGAGCGGAGAGAATAAAAAATGAACGGTAGAAGAGTAATGGTGGGCGATTATAAAATCGGCCAGGAAGAAAAAGATGTTATTATGGAAATACTGGACTCCGGAAGAATTTCGGAGTATAAATATGTGGCTCAGTTTGAAAGGGAGTTTGCTAAAATTATCGGAGTAAAATATTGTGTTTTAGTAAACTCCGGCACTTCCGCGTTAATAGCCGCATTAACCGCGTTGCTTTATGACGAGCGTTTTCCGAAAATCAAAAAAGGGGCGAAAGTCATCACTACACCCCTTACCTATATCGCGACTTCTAACGCTATCAAGCTGGTTGGAATGGAACCGGCCTTTGTGGATGTTCATTTAGACACATTTGATATGATTCCCGAACAGGTAGAAGCTGTTTTAAAGAATGGAAACCCCGATGATTTTGCGATGCTGCTTCCAGTGCATTTGATGGGCTATCCAGCCGATATGGACGCGCTAAACGCTATCGCGAAAAAGTACGGTCTGGTGACCTTTGAAGATACCGCGCAAGCCCATGGAACAAAATACAAAGGGAAAAATACCGGCACACTTTCGCTCATTGCCGATTATTCGTTTTATATTGCCCATAATATTCAGGTTGGAGAAATGGGAGCGGCTATTACCAATGATGAAAAATTGTACCGGTTGATCAAAAAAATTAAAGCCAATGGACGGATGTGCGACTGTGTGGTTTGCACCCGGTCTCAAGGTACTTGTCCAAAAGACAATCTGGGTTCAGACCCGCGATTCTTGCATGATATGATCGGGTATAATTTCAAGACTATGGAATTCCAGGCCGCGCTGGGAGTCCTCCAATTAAAACGCTTTGATGAAATCATTCGCAGCCGGCAGGATAATGTAAAGTATTTAAACGAAGGGTTGAAAACTTTCTCCGACCGGCTGGTACTGCCGAAATGGGATGAAGCCATTAGTTATCTGGCTTACCCCATCGTTGTCCGGAAGGGTTCCGGTATTGAGCGGGAGGCTTTGCGTAAAAAATTGGAAAAACTGGGAGTGGAAAACCGCCCGCTATTTGGTTCTATTCCCACAGGGCAGCCGGCTTATCATGACTATAAGGCTTACTACGAAGGAAAACTTCCAAACGCTGATTATCTTGGGGAAAACGCGTTTTATATTGGGTGCCATCAGTACCTGGAAAAGGAAGACCTGGATCATATTATCGATGCGTTTTATGAAGCGATGAAGTTTTGTTGACACCCTTTTTAAATTCCCCTAACCCCCTTTTTAAAGGGGGAATTCATGATTTTTTGCCTTTTTACTTGTATTTCATTATAATAGTTTTTGTAAATATTCTTGTTGGGGATGGAAATAAATGAAGGTAGTGATTTTAGCCGGAGGGATGGGAACCCGTATCAGCGAAGAAACAGATATCCGCCCGAAACCGATGATAGAAATTGGCGGTAAGCCGATCATCTGGCATATTATGAAGCTTTATTCTTCCTTCGGCTTTAATGATTTTATTATCTGTTTGGGTTACAAAGGTTTCGTAATTAAAGAGTATTTTCATCATTATTACCTTCATTTATCGGATGTAATTTTTGATATGAAAAACAATAAAGAAAAATTTTTGTATTCTAAAGCAGAGCCATGGAATATAACGCTTGCTGACACAGGCCTCGCAACTATGACCGGCGGAAGGTTAAAAAGAATTCAGAAGTATCTGGACAATGAGACTTTTATGATGACGTATGGAGACGGCTTGTCCGATGTGAACATACCCGCTTTACTGGATTATCATAAGAAGAATAAAGGTTTAGCTACATTAACCGCCGTACAGCCAGCCGGAAGGTTTGGGGTGCTTAACATTACGGATAAAGATAAGATTACCGCTTTTTTAGAAAAGCCGAAAGGCGACGGTTCGTGGATCAATGGGGGGTTTTTTGTATTGGAGCCTGAAATATTTAAAACCATAGAAAATGACCAGACAATCTGGGAAAAAGAACCTATGGAAAGGCTCGCGAAAGAAAATCAGCTTTCCGCTTTTAAACATAGCGGCTTCTGGAAACCGATGGATACGCTTCGGGACAAAAAAGAGCTGGAAGACATGTGGAATAGCGGTAAAGCGCCATGGAAATTGTGGAAAGATCAATTATAATTGAGGATTTGAGTGGAAAACGCTTTTAAAAACGCTTATAAAGGGAAAAAAGTTTTTATAACGGGTCATACCGGTTTTAAAGGTTCCTGGTTATCTCTCTGGCTTTCTTACCTGGGGGCTGAAGTTACGGGTTATTCTTTAAAACCGCCCACACAGCCGAATATGTTCGAAGCAATTGGCCTGGAGCAAGTGATTCAGAGCAAAATAGGCGACATTTTAGACCCAAAGAGTCTCAATCTCGCCATTGAAAATTGCCGGCCGGATTTTGTTTTCCATCTGGCCGCCCAGCCTCTGGTGCGTTTGTCTTATCAGGAACCAAAGCTGACTTATGAAACAAATGTGATTGGGACTCTTAACGTTCTGGAAGCCGTCCGAAAAACCCCTTCGGTCAAATCCTGTGTTGTAATTACGACAGATAAGTGCTACGAAAATAAAGAATGGCCCTATGGCTACAGAGAAAATGACCCGCTCGGAGGATACGATCCATACAGTTCCAGCAAAGCCTGCTCGGAATTGGTGGTTTCCGCTTACCGGAATTCATTTTTTAATTCTTCTGAATTTGGTAAGGCTCACGAGACAGCATTAGCTTCCGCCCGGGCCGGCAACGTTATCGGCGGCGGGGATTGGGCCGCTGACAGACTTGTGCCGGATTGTATCCGCTATTTAAACGAAGCCCGGCCTATTGAGCTTCGAAATCCTGGAGCCACAAGGCCCTGGCAGCATGTCATGGAGCCTATCGCCGGGTATTTGTGGCTGGGGGCATTGTTGTACAATAAAAACACACTTTACAATGAAGCCTGGAACTTTGGGCCTTATGATGAAAGTGTCGTGAGTGTGGAAAAAGTGGTCAGAGAAATCATCCGTCTGTGGGGAAAAGGGGAGATTATCATCAACAAAGAAAAACATCCCCATGAAGCAAGTTTGCTTAAACTGGATATCAGCAAGGCGCAATCAAAATTAGGCTGGAAGCCGGTTTACTCTATTCAAAACGCGCTTGATAAAACCGTAAAATGGTACATGGAATATTTTGATAATAAAGACAACATAAAAGAATTTACCATACGCCAGATTGAAGAATACACAAAATCGGCCCGGTCATTAAATATTGAGTGGAGCTTATAGATTAACGACAAAGGCGGCAATAATTATTACTGCCTTGCAAAGGAGCATGGAATGGAACGGAAAATCATACTCAATCAAGTAGTAGAGTATTACCACGAAAAGTTTGAAAATAAAAAATTTACTCCTGGTAAAGATATGGTTCGGTATGCGGGAAGAGTTTTTGATGAAAAGGAAATGCTCAATTTAATTGATTCCAGCCTTGATTTCTGGTTGACCGAAGGGCGATTTGCCCAGGAGTTTTCTGAAAAAATCTCAGAGTTCCTGAGTGTTTCAAATGTTATGCTAACAAATTCAGGATCATCTTCTAATTTGATTGCTTTTTCCGCTTTAACATCGAAGAAGCTAGGGGACAGAAGGCTTTTGCCGGGGGATGAAGTTATATCGGTAGCAGCGGGCTTCCCGGCTACGGTTACTCCGATTATCCAGAATGCTATGGTGCCTGTTTTTGTCGATGTGGATCTTAAAACTTACAACATAGATATTGAAATGATGAAGAAGGCTATTTCTCCTAAAACAAAGTGTGTATTTTTAGCCCATACTCTGGGAAATCCATTTAATATTGCGCAAGTGGAAGAGCTTTGCGAAAAGCATAACTTATGGCTGATTGAAGACAATTGCGACGCGTTCGGAAGTAAATACAACGGAGCTTACACGGGCACCTTCGGGCATATAGCGACTATATCATTCTATCCTGCGCATCACATTACAACAGGAGAAGGCGGGGCAGTAATAACAGAAGACGAAGAGCTGGCCAGGATTATCCGGTCTTTCAGAGATTGGGGCCGGGATTGTTACTGCAATAGCGGAGAAAATAATACCTGCGGGAAGAGGTTTACTCAGCAATTTGGAACTTTGCCGGCAGGTTATGACCATAAATATGTTTATTCGGAAATCGGCTATAATTTGAAAATGACAGATATGCAGGCCGCGATCGGAAGCGCCCAGATGGACAAACTGGAACAATTCTGTTCAAGAAGAAAAGAAAACTATAACCGCTACCGAAAAATATTTGGGAAATACAGCGATTTTTTTATGCTTGCCGAGGCGACATCAAATTCCGATCCGGCATGGTTTGCGTTTATTGTAACTTTGAAAAACCAGGCGCCTTTTCAGAGGGACGAATTGATCGGCCACTTCAATGCTAATTTGATTGAGACCCGGTATTTATTTGCGGGTAATATGACCAGGCAGCCTTTTTTTGAAGGCGTTAATTATAGGCTTGCCGACAATCTCCAGAATACAGATTATATTATGAACAATACATTTTTCCTTGGCACCTACCCGGGTCTGACCATAGAGATGCTGGATTATATTGAAAGTGTTCTGGATTCGTTTGTTGCGAAATACCTGAAATAGGAGCGCCTGCTTATGGCGATTGTTAAAAAATATAAATCGGAAATCGTTGATATTCAAAGGCCCTTTTCTGATATATATGTGGTAAGTTTTAAGAGCCTGGAAAGGCCTTATAAATATCTTCCCGGCCAGTTTCTTCACCTGGCTCTGGATCCTTACGACCCCTCATGCGCCTGGCCGGAATCCAGGTGCTTTTCAATGCAGACAAATGATAGCGAAGAGTTTATCAAAATCACCTATTCTGTAAAAGGAGCTTTCACCCACCGGATGGCAGAAGAGCTTTCTGTCGGCAAAGAGGTTTGGCTCAAATTGCCTTATGGCGAATTATTCAGCCTGTCTACAAAAAAAGAGAATGTGGTATTTATAGCCGGAGGAACTGGCATCACTCCCTTTCTTTCACTGTTTACCTGCATGGAATTCAGCTCCTATGTAAAGCCAAAATTATATCTGGGCGTGAAGGAAGCTAATTATCATATTTATAAAGAAGAATTAGACAAAGCTCAAAATATTAATCCAACTTTTAGCAGTAATATTGTTTATCAGGATAAAGAAGGTTTGCTGGAAATAGAAAAAATAGCTCGCTATCACGGAACATCGTCAATCTATTTTATATCCGGGCCTCCTTTGATGATCCGTAAATTTAAAGACTATTTGTTGAAAGAAAATGTGAATCCGGATAATATTAAGACAGATGACTGGCAATAAAGGTGGTATATGAAATTATCTGATTATATAGTTAGTTACCTGGTTGAAAAAAAGATAGCTCTAGTATTTGGATACATTGGGGGCGCGATAACCCATATTGTAGATTCTATTACCAGAAGCAGCTCGTTACAGTATGTACAAGTGTACCATGAACAAACCGCCGCGATAGCCGCGGAAGGTGTTTCGAGAAACTCAAGTTCTATTGGAGTAGCTATAGCGACAAGCGGGCCTGGGGCGACAAATTTAATAACGGGTATAGCTGACGCCTATTTTGATTCAATTCCTACTTTGTTTATTACCGGGCAGGTCAATACTTATGAATATAAATACTCGAAACCTATCAGACAACAAGGATTTCAAGAGACAGACATTGTATCCATAGTAAAACCCATAACAAAATACGCAAAAATGATAGATAGGCCGGAAATTATCCGGTATGAATTGGATAAAGCAATTTACCTTGCTAACCATGGGCGTAAAGGGCCCGTGTTACTGGATATACCAATGGATATACAACGATCGGAAATTGATATTAATAATTTAAAAAAATTCGCTTTTAAAAAAGACATTCAAAAAATTGGAAGAAATAAAATAAATCATATTATCAAGCTGCTGAATAACGCGAAAAGGCCAATGATACTATGCGGGGGAGGTATCATTTCTTCCGATGCTAAAGAAGAACTTTTATCTTTCGCGGATAAATATGAATTACCAGTCGCTGTGACTTTGATGGGTAAAGGGGCTTTCCCTGAGGACAACAAAAATTTTGTAGGTTTTATTGGGTCGTATGGGAATCGATGCGCTAACATGATATTGGCTAATTCTGATTTACTGATATCTATTGGCGCGAGGCTCGATACGAGGCAAACGGGCACAAGCTTGAAAAGTTTTATCCGCAGCGGGAAAATTATTAGAATAGACATTGACAAGAACGAATTATTATATCACCGGTTAAAAAATGTATTTAAACTTTTAATTGACGCGAAACAGTTTTTACAAATAATGAATAATAATAATAAAATTAGAATGAATAATATATTAAATTGGATTGATTATATTAAAGGGATAAAAAACAATTTCAGTCAGGAAAAAGAAGTTTCACTTAATATTCCTAACAAATTACCTTATCAAATTATTAAACTGTTAAGTGATTTTTCGTCCTCAAATCAAATTTTCACAATTGACATTGGCCAAAATCAAATGTTTTCAGCTCAAATGCTAAAAATTAAAAAGGGGCAAAAGTTTTTTACCAGCGGCGGAATGGCCCCCATGGGATATGCGTTGCCTATTGCGATAGGCGCTAGTTTTGCCAACAATAAATCTGAAAATATTTTTGCTATTACCGGAGACGGCGGATTTCATATAGCGACACAATCTTTAATGTTAATTTCACAATACAATCTTCCTATAAAAGTGATTGTTCTAAACAATCAATCACTTGGCATGATAGTTCAATTTCAAGATTTATATTTTGAAAAAAGGATGGGGGGGACAACTAAAGAAAGCGGCTATTGTGTTCCAGATATTGCTGGTATCTCAGCCGCCTATCAAATCAAATATTACCAGATAACTGAAGCTATGATTCAAGATGTTCCTACTATTAAGAAAATATTAACTGAAACAGGCCCTTCCATTATTGAAGTTATTTTAGGAACAAATACCAGTGTGTTTCCTAAGTTAGAAGTAAATACTCCTCTGGAAGATGTTAGCCCAAAATTAGATAGAGATGAACTGAAAAAATCTATGCTCATTGATTTATATTAAGCAGTAGTAATTTGTGAGAATTTTATGAAGATTGCACTTTTAGGCGCTACCAGCCATATCGCAAAGGGTTTGATCACGCACTTTAAATCATCTGATCCGTTATTTTTATTCGCCCGCCGCCCGGATGAAGTGATTGATTTCTTAGACTCGGAAA
>JAGVOW010000033.1 GCA_020052515.1 Brevinematales bacterium
AAAACGCCTATAATAAACACCCATAAGCCCCTTCTTTTTCTCAACTTTTTTGGGATTTTGCCGAAAAAGTAAAAAGGTCTAAGAAAAGTAGGAGGAAAGATTATGGGCGAAGCAGAGTTTATTGATCTTTTAGAAGGATCTTCTCATAAAAAGTCAGATGATTTTTACAATAAATCCGATTTCCGCTTCAATGAAGAGGAAAGTTACTCCCCCCAGAGAAGCAGAATCAATGATTACAAGCACTCAAGCAGCACTATCAATAAAGGGCAGGGGGTTGAATTTCCCTATTCTGAGCAGCCGGTTCGCGCTGAAAAAAGCTATTTAAATATTAGCGACGAGAGAATTGTTTGGGCGGGAGCTATTTTCGTATTTTTTGGGGTGCTTCTTTTCTTAGTAGGGTTCTGGATAGGAAAAACTAACCTCAAAGAGAATTTATCCAATAAAATAACCCTTGAAAAACAGGAAGAAAAGTTAGATCAGAGAAAAGTCGAAAATCTTCTTTCTGTAGCCCCTTCTCCTTTAGACGAAAGCGTAAAAGCGCAAACCCCCCCTGTTGTTTCGCAAAATGAAAAAGCAGAGACAACGGTTACCCCAGAAGCCAATTTGAGCATTCCGGCAGTGAGAGAAACAAAAAGCGAACCAAGAAATGTTAAACTGCACGCCGCAGCTAAAAATAGTGTGTTATCTAAGCCAGTTCTCAAAGCGGTAAAGAGTGAAAAATTGCCAGCCTTGAAAGAAAAGAATTTTACTATTCAAGTCTCCGCTCATACGAGTATGGAAAAAGCGCGCGGAATAGAAAACAACCTTCGAAAAATGGGTTTTCAATCCTATCTGGTAGAAGCTACTGTCAATGGCACTACTTATTACCGGGTAAGAATTGGTAAATTCGGCGTTAAAGACGAAGCCCTGACGGCTTTAAATAAAATAAAGTCTTCTTCTGTTGGGAAAGACAGTTTTATTTTAAATCTGAATTAAGGATTTTTGTAATTATTCAGTGGATCAAACCATTTCCCCTCCCGCGGAGGGGCTAGGGGTGGGTTGTCTCGAAAGTAAAGCCTTTTAACGAGTTAGGATCAAATTCAAAGGAACCCACCCCCAACCCCTCCCAAGAGGGGAGATAGATTGACTTAAATTTATGGGAGTTACGGGGTTTTTTCCGGTTTCAGAAAAACAACGTCTTTATCTAATAAGATAAAATCGCTTTTTCCGTCCTGATTGATATCCTGCACCACTACTTTTGCTGAGCTGCTTTCAATGGAGTATTGGAATTTATCCCATTTTCTTTTATCTGGATAGAAAACAAAAATTTTAAGCCGGTTTGCGGCATCAAATCCCACCAGAATATAATCCCAGACCTGATCCTGATCCACGCTAAACCTTTGCGCGGCAAAATAATAATTACAATCAAGCGCCTGAGAGTAGATCAGATTTGACTGATTGGAGATAATGTAGCTTCTTGAATTGGTTGGTAAAAAAGAATTAGTAAGAATAACAAAAACATTTGTCGGAGACAAAAGCAATGCGGTTGAATTGGCAATAATGTACTTGGATACCGGGGGAGATAATTTCGGGAAACTATTTCCAACGCTGGTAGAATCAAAAACTCCCTCTAATAAGAAAATTTCGGAAGTATTTGACCACTCAGAATAATCCTCAAAAAAGGAATAATAAACCTTATCCGCGCTTGCTTTCTTTTTTTCCTGCAATGGTATTTCTAAGTCTTTACTCTTTTCTCTTCGAATAGGGAAGACAGGCTTGTAAAAATAAAGGATGTTGTGATAATAATTAAAGACATCGCTTAAATCCAGGTCAAAAACGGCTGTTTCGGCTCCGGAAAGCTGATTAAACCTGATTTTTTGTTGACAGGCCTTGAGACGGTAATAAGGGGTTTTTGATTGACTTAATATTTTCCAGGACTCCTGGGCATAGCTTTTGGCTTCCTCGATCTTTCCCTTTTCCAGGTAAAGGGGAAGCAAGTCATAATTTTCATAGAAACGGACTGGGTTCAAGCTTTTGGCTTCCCAGTAAGCTGTTAAGGCCTGATTGCCGCCGCCAGAGTTATTATAAAGAAAAGCTTGAAAAGCAAGGTAATCCTGGCGGTTTATAAAAAGTTCGTCATTTTTGGCCCGCTTCAGGGATTCCAGCGCGTTTTTCGGGTCCTTTTTGTAATTGAGAAAGAGAAGGGATTGGTAAAAATAGATTTCCGAATTAGCCGCGCCGAGGGATAAGGCCAGAAGAATAGTGGAGTAAGCCTGCCTGTAATTTTCATTTTTATAATGACAAATGCCTATTCTCTGGTAAAGGAAATCCGCTTCATCAGGGTAATCCTTCAAAAGTTTTTCGTAAGCGGCAATAGCATTGGAAAGCCCGGTGGAAATGCTTTTCTCTTTTGGGAAAGAAAAAGAATAGAGGGTATCTAATACAAACTCATTTGACAAAGCGGTAAAATAATCAAGATTGGTGAAGGAATATTTAACGGGCACAAATTTTTCCAGGTTGTTCCTGAACAACTGGTAATTTTGAAAAAAATGGCCTTCTTTTCCTCTGGTTTTAAGAAGCTCCGTTTCTTTCTGAATAGCGGCTTTTCCGCAGGAAAAAAGCACGAAAAAAAGCATTAATCCGCAGAAGGGCAGTCTCATTCGCATAAAAACTCCAGCTTACCTCATTTATTCTATTGCCCTGTAAATCCCTTTGGTGACCCTTGAAATTTTTTCCATCAGGGTTTTTGTTATCGATTTTTTATCCGCTTTAGAAGTACCGCTCAGCAAAGCGACTGAATTAATAGGAATATTTTTTTCAGCAATTTTTTTTAGGGCATTTTCAATGCTTTCTTGTGGTTTGCCTTTCAGTTCGACAGTAGGAGTTCCGTCTGTCAGAAAATAAATAGCGTCTACGTCCTTTATGCCGGATGCCACTTCCAGTGCTTTAGCGATATCAGCTAACCCCGAGGCGGATGAAGTCGAGATATAATTCAGGGCTTCAGCAATGTTGCTATCGCTAACAGTAACTGGATCTTTCTTCCAGAGTTTCACCGATGACGAAAAAACAACGAGATTAAATAGTACGTTTGAATCCAATTCTTTCAGGGATTTTTCCAGTTCCGCTTTCACAAAAGTCAATCTGGTCTGCTTTTCCCCGCGGTTGTTTTTAAACTCTGTATTCATACTGCCTGATACGCCTATTACAAATAAAACGCTTTTGGCTTTTACAGTTCCAAAGATAAAACTTCGCGGTTTGGCTGATTCAAGAATATTTCTGGCCTCTTCTTTCTCATGAATAAAAGGATTTAAAATAAAAAATTTATTTTCCGGATCCGTCAGAGTGTTCTTTAAAACTTCTAAAACCTTCAGGCGGTCATCGTCGTGGTGAAAAAGGCCCAGGATAGAGATAACCTCTCCGCTAGTCATTCCCAATATTTTTTCATCCATCGCGCCAATGGCCTCGACCATGTCGTCCGCGAAATGAAAGGTTTTCAGAAGCCGTATTACCTGCGAGGAAGAAAATCCCAGAGCGTTTTCTGAAAGCTTTTTCTTTAAACATTTCAGCTTTGCTTCAGAAGAATTGCGGGATTCAATGTTTTTAACCAGCGCAGCTAACTCCTTTTCACTCCAGATTCCGGTTTGGTTTACGGTTAATGGAGGCAATTTCCGCAGAGGACTTACTTTTGGGGCGGCTTTCGGCATATTTTCCATTACATCTTCTGCCTCTTCCTTGCCCTCATCCCATTTAAAAACAGCAACAATATCGTCTTTATTTTCCGGATCTTCAATAGAATTGGTCATACTTTTTAATGCGTCAAGTTTATCATCGTCAAAGTTGAAGCCTTTCAATATTTCCACAGCCTGATCGCAGGTGAAAGTATAATCGGACACAGCGGTTTTCACCAGCGCGAGCTTTCCCTCAGCAAAACCTTCATTGTTTATGCTTTTAGACAGTTCGGTAAACTTATTCTTATCCATTGCGGATAATAAAGCGCAGAAAGAGAATACAAAAAACACTGCGGCTAAAACGGCTGATATTTTTTTCATCATACTATCTCCTGAAAACAAGATTTTACAACAAAAATATTATACTCCGCTGGCAATTTATAGTCAAAAAAGAACGCTTTCCATTGACATTTTTATTTATTTTTCTTATTATCAGGGTAAATTTAGAGAGGCAGAAAGATGAAGCAGATTGTCGTAAATGGAGAAAAAATAGAAATTCAGAGCGCGACGGTTCTGGAGTTTTTGACTAAGGAGAAAAAATTATTGCCTGACCATATGGTGATAGAGCTTAATGGAAACATCTTAAAGAAAGATTTCTGGGATAAGACGGGATTGGAAAATGGCGACCATCTGGAACTGGTTCATTTTGTCGGAGGGGGATAATATTTTTGACAGTTAAAATAGAATGTCATATAATATTTAGAGATAATTTAAAGGATCTGTAATTATGAAAGATGAAAAGATAAATCTGATTAAGTTTATAATTTCCTCTATTATTCCAAAAAATCAAATTATTTTGTTTGGTTCGAGAGCAAAAGGAAATTATATAAATAAAAGTGATTACGATCTTTTGGTAGTGGTTCCACAAAAGATTGATGTTTGCCTTAAAATAAATCTTGCTTCCCAAATTACAAAAAAGTTGGCTGAAAATAAAATAAGCGCAGATGTCATTATCGAAAGTGCCCAGGAAATTGAGCTAAAGAAGAACTTGATTGGGAATGTTATCCGTAGCGCAGTAAGAGAAGGCTGCAAAATATGAGTCAATTTGAGAAAGAAGCAAAAGAATCGCTAACGATTGTTAAAGCCATCAAAAATTTAGTCGAAAGCAGATTAAAGGATGTTTTTAATTGATAGTTTGCTTTTAGGGGGATAATCAATGCCCAGAGTAGGTATAGCCGGTGTCGGCGGGATCGGCAGCAATATCGCTGTGCATTTAGTCCGAAGCGGGTTTTACGATATCAAAATTGTCGACTTTGATAAAGTAGATAAAAGCAATCTTAACCGGCAGTTTTATTTCTCCGATCAAATTGGTAAAAGCAAAGTGGACTCTCTGGAAATAAATTTGAAAAGGATTGACCCAAAGGCTTCTATTGAAAAGGAAGAAAAACTTTTAACGAAGGACAATATTGAAGAGGTTTTTGCCGATTGTTCCATTGTTGTGGAAGGCTTTGATAAAGCCCATTGTAAATCGATGATTGTAGAAGCTTTCGCGAATACAAGCAAGCGGGTTATTTCCGCGTGCGGAGTGGCAGGGCTTGATATAGATAAAATCTCTGTCCGAAAGGTCTTCAAGAATGTAACGATGGTTGGGGATTTTCAAACCGATGTCCGGGATAAAAAGCTTTTTTCTCCAAAGGTTTTTATTGTCTCATCTATTATGGCCAATCTGATTTTAAAAGAATTGGGATTTAGTGATGATCTTATACCAAGTTGCAATCAATATTAGTGATACTTGCGTAGATATGATAGCGAGGACAAAGCTTCATAGATACGCTTAGTGTCACTTTGATTGCAGCTTGGTATTACAGGGTCAGTCACTGTCATTTCTGCCTGAAGGGAAATCTACGCCTCGGGCACGCCGGCAAAGAAATAAAACTTGATTTTTCAGAAAACTAGGTTTATCCTTATCTTTATGGAGGTTTTTATGATAGCTACATCTATTGATAATAAAGTCATTCTTGAGTTTGAAGTAGGCAATGTTAGTCAGAATTTAATAGATCTCTTGTCTATGATGGAAATTACTAATAAAAGCCAGGCTTCCGATGAAGATATTAATCAATTAGCCGATGAAATCACTTCCGGTTGGTGGGAGAAAAACAAAAATAGGCTTTTAAATGAAAATCGTCGTTGACTCTAATATTGTCTTTTCAGCCTTGTTGAGTAAAGATAATGTTCAAAAATTGATTCTGACCAATAATTCCTTTCAGATTTTTAGTTGTAATTTCCTTTTTGTTGAAATCTTTAAACACAAATCTAAAATTGAAAATTTATCCAGATTAGACGAAACCAGTATTCTGGAACAGTTAGAACTTATTATGCGTTATGTTAACTTTAAAAGCGAAAATATAATTCCTGCTTCCTTTTTTAAGCAGGCTTTTAACCTTTGTAAAGATGTCGATCCTAAAGACACTCCTTTCGTCGCTTTATCTCTGGTACTTGATTGTAAGCTTTTAACAAGCGATAAAAAGCTTTTTAATCATTTAAAAAAACATAATTTTCAGGTAATAAACATTCAGGATATTAAATCAAAATTAAGCATTTTAAATCATTAATTCCAGCTCAA
>JAGVOW010000050.1 GCA_020052515.1 Brevinematales bacterium
GTTGTGATAATCCAGCAGGCAGTCAAAAGCCCCGATGAGAAATGAGCCGCTTCCACAGGCGGGATCAAGGATTTTTATTTTAGCGATTTCAGCGGGGGTTTTGCCTTTTATCAATTCCCCGACGGTATTTTTCACAATATAATCCACAATATACTTCGGCGTATAATAAACCCCGCCCGCTTTTCTCACTTCCGGCTTTTCTTCCACCTTGACACGCTTGTCCGTGGCATAGACGACTTTTCCGAGAAATCTTTCATAGATCGAACCCAGAATATGGATCGGAATAACGTTGAAATCATAGGGTGAATTTTTATGGCAAATTTCATTGCAGATATCTGAAAATTCGGTTAATTCCGGCCCTTTGAAGTCCTGCTCGTCAATAAAATGCTTTTTAAAGACAATCCCATTGTATTTAGCGTCCAGCCTTCTGCAGAGAGCGATAAAATCCTTCCACGCGCTGCCGCCCGCTCCGAATTCACTGATATAATATTCCGGCTCAATCTGCTTGTCTTCCAGAAACCGGATAAAAACCAGCCGGTCAATAGTCCTCTGCACGGCTTCGGTCAATTCCTCGCTATTCAAATGGCCGTCATTCTTTTTAAACGCCTTCGCGAGTGTTTTCCGCATGGTATCAATAAATTTCAGAATGTCATCGTCAATCGGCCTGGTATCCGCTTTGAACAACCCCATTTGAACGGCTTTGCCCATCGGCCTGGGCAATGATTTCGCGTAACGTTCCAGAGAATTATCTAAAACGGCCTCACGGGAAAACAGGTAGAATATTTTAGCGAATATTTCTTTGTCAGCGTACTGCGAATAATGATAATTTTGATGGGACGAGTTGAACGCGTACTTAATATTAGGCTTATAGCGGCAGTCCAGAATATGAAATTCCTCAAAATCGGTTAATACCGCTATGGGAGTGCCCGCGCTCCACCCGTATTTCATTGTTTGAAAATAAAAGTTTTCATCTTTCAGATTTTTGGCGGGTTTCTTTGCTTCAACAAAGAATTTTGGGTCTTTATAATCAGGAGTTAAAAAGAAAGAATAATCCGGGCGTTTCTCGTTCTGCTGTGTTTTTTCAACCTTGACTTCCTGCCGGTAAGGGTCTTTCTGTTCATCGTGATTCACATCCCAGCCTAAAGCGATGAATAATTTGTTAATAAAATCAATCCTTGCTCCCGCTTCCTGATAATCGTTGGATAAGTAATGGCGTTCATTGTTTTTAAAAGTATCAACTAAATATTTGATCTCTTCATAAGCTTTTTCGAAACTTGTACTCATTCAATCTACCCTTATATATTTTGCCACTTTTGAAGCTTATTGTCAAAGAATAAATCTCAGAAAATTCAAAAATCACCGAAACGTACCCAAAGTCATATTGCAAAAAGGGATATGCTTGCTTTAAAATAATCCCAGGGCAGGGAGAATCGGCGGTTTTGGTTCTTAGAGAAGGAATCTTTATTTAAACTCTAAGGGCTGTTTTAGAAAGCTGCCGAGCGTTCCGGCGGCTGGCGGTTTGGGGGTGAAATTATTCTGCCGGGGCTGTTTCCGGCTTTCTTCGCCGGGCTTACTGGTTTTTATTCCGGAAGAAACACCCGGATTGGTTTTGAGAGAGAGGGATATTCGCTTGCGTACGGTGTCCATTTCCATAATCTTAAAGTCTTTTACATCGCCTACTTTTAGAAAATCCATGGGGTTTTTTACAAAAGTATCTGAAAGCTCGGAAACATGGATAAGCGCTGTTTCTTTGATGCCTATGTCTACAAAAGCGCCGAAGTCTACCACGTTTTTGACCTTCCCCTTTACTTTCATCCCGGGCTTGAGGTCTTCAAATTTGACCACGTCTTTTTGTAAAATAGGCGCGGGATAATCTTCGCGCACATCGCGGTTGGGCTTCTTCAATTCTTCAATAATGTCGCGGATCGTCGCTTCACCGGTATTGTACTCTGCCATAATAGCTTCTTTCTGAGACTGGGATATTTCTTTTCCGTTTTTCATTATTTCCAGAATGGAGCGCGCCGCTTTATAATTTTCAGGATGGACCCAGGTATTGTCCAGGCCATCTTTGCTTTCCGGCACCTTTAAAAAACCGGCCGCCTGAACAAAAGTTTTCGGCCCGAACCCGGCGATTTTCCCAAATTCTTCCCGGGAATGGATCGCTCCGGAATTGTCCCGGTATTCCACAATATTTTTGGCGAGAGATATAGAGATTCCGGAAACGTATCTAAGAAGAGCGTAGGAAGCGGTGTTAATATTCACGCCGACATTGTTCACGACAGACTCTACGGTTTCATCCAGCGCTTCGGAAAGGGCCTTCTGATTGACGTCATGCTGATAAAGCCCGACGCCTATAGACTTTGGGTCAATCTTGACAAACTCGGCCAGAGGGTCCTGAAGCCTTCTGCCGATGGAAATCGCCCCGCGGATGGTCAAATCGAGCTCCGGGAATTCCTCGCCGGCAAGCTCGGAAGCTGAATAAACAGACGCGCCGTCCTCGGACACAACTGTGTATTGAACCGGCAAATCGTGTTCACGGATCGCTTCAGCGACAACTATCTGGACTTCGTGGGAACCGGTCCCATTGCCGATCGCGAGGAGTTCGCATTTATATTTCTTTACCGCTTCGGCTATCGCTTTCTGAGCGGCAGCGGCATTGCCCTGATAAAAAAGGAAATACCCCAGGTATTTGCCGTTTTCGTCTAGCGCGGCGGCCTTTGTGCCTGTACGGATGCCGGGATCAATCCCCAGTACGCGCGTGCGTTTAATAGGGGGCTGAAGCAGAAGCCCTTTTAGATTTTCGGAAAAAACCTGAATGCCATGCTGGTCGGCAGTCTCGGTGTTGACGCTCCTGATTTCCCGGACAATAGAAGGAATTAGAAGCCGGCTTAAACCGTCTTCTATCGCGGTTTTGTGAAAAGAATTCGCTATTTTGTATCGGGAGGTCAGGATTTCCTTTGATTTTTCCTCATCGAACTCAATTTTAGTAGAAAGTTCTTCTTCCTTTTCTCCCCGGTTGATAGCCAGTATCCGGTGCGGCTTTACCAGCCTCAAAGGCTCACGGTAATCATAATACATTTTATAAACACTGGCGGCCTCTTCTTTTAGTCCCTTGACAACCAATTCTCCCGAAGAAAACACAAAATCGCGAATCATCTTCCGGTTGTCCATATCCTGCGCGATTCTTTCCGCGATAATGTCCATAGCGCCTTGCAGGGCTTCTTCGGCGCTATTTACGCCTTTCTCAATGTCCACAAACCGCGCGGCTTCATTTTCTATGTCCTTGATCTGCGTCATGAGATCGGCAAGCGCTTCCAGGCCTTTTTCAATAGCGATCATCGCGCGTGTTTTTTTCTTTTTCTTGTAAGGCGCGTAAAGGTCTTCCAGTTCGGATAGGGTTTCGCATTTTGAGATGTTTTGATAAAGTTCCTCGGATAACTTGCCCTGAGCAAAAATTCCTTTGATTATCTCAATTCGCCTTGCTTCTAAGTTTTCCAGATAGGAAAGCTTGTGAGAAATATCTCTCACCTGTATTTCATCCAGCGATCCGGTGACTTCTTTGCGGTAACGCGAGATAAAGGGAATGGTATTCCCTTCTTTAATCAGATTGACCGTCGCATTGACCTGGGAAACAGGAATATTTAAATCCACTGATATTTTCTGGATAATCTGAACAGGGTCTAACGCCAGTTTCGATATAACATCTTCACTTAGTTCCAACATTTCATGTATTCCTTGAAATCTTCTATTGGATTGTTGAAATTACTTTTTATTGTAAACCAGCCTTTAGCGCAGCCAAATTTTCTTTTTTTTTCAATGTTATTATTATTCAACTCTTCAATTATCAATTTCACTTTCTTTTTTTTCGTAATAATAGGTTCGGAAATATGAAGAGTTTGATTGTCAATAAACTCCCCTTCAACGACATAGGCTTGATGCATTTAATACCTCTCAATTATGAATGAAGCAAAAAAGTTTTTTTTAAGCCGTAGCAACTTTCTTCTTTTCCTTAAAATTTTTGTCAAAGGCTTTTTTCGTAATATAAACGACAGGCGCGGACATAAAGATAGAAGAATAGGTCCCGCTAATCAGCCCTACTATCAAGAGTAAAGCAAAGTTTTTGAGCACACTGCCGCCCCAGACATAGATAGCGGTAGCGACAAAAACAACGGTCAATACCGTAATGATAGTCCTGCTCAGGGTCTGCGTGATGCTTTTATTCATAACATATTCCAGATCTTCGTCTTTGTTGAGTCCCACAAGTTCGCGGATTCTGTCATAGACAACAATCGTGTCATTGATGGAATAACCCATAATGGTGAGTAGTGCCGCGATGATCGTGATATCAATCGGAATTCTGAAAAATACAGAAAACGCGAGCATGATAAAGAGGTCATGCAGTGTAGCCACCAACGCGCCGACGCTGTAATAAAAGTCAAACCGGATGATGATATAAAGCACAATAAGGGCGGACACTATAACTAGAAGATAAAGGGCCCTGCCGGCAAAGCTTTTCCCCATCTTCGGCTCAACCAATTCGCTGCTCTTGATCTCTACCTTTGCTTTGCCAAAACTATTGAATAGAAGATTATTTACTTTTGTTGTTTCAGCAGCGGTTGTGCCTTCCGTAACGGCCACTGTAATTAAAAACTGCTGGTCGGAAGCATTGCCGACGGTATTCACATCGGCTTCTGTTTTAGCGTCGGAAAATATTTTTCTTATTTCATTGATGGTAATATTTGGCTGGCTGATTTTGGTCTCAATTTTCAAACCGCCTTTAAAATCGATTCCCAAATCGAAGCCGCCGTTTTTAACAAAACCGATTGCTCCTCCAACAATAATACTTCCTGAAAGAACAAAAGCAAGCCATTTTGTTTTTAGAAAGGGAATGACCTTTTCGATTACAATACCGCCGATATGCATTTCATCCTGTGCGGGGGATTTATTTACCTGATTCATAAATTTCTCCTTAAATGCTTATTTTATGAGGATTAAAGGTATCCATCCACCAATCAAATATCAAGCGGCTGATGAAGAGGGATGAAAACATATTCGCGATGATACCAAAAGTCAAAGTTAATCCAAAACCTTTAATAGTGCCTTCTCCGAAGAAATAAAGAGCTACAGCGGCAATCAGGGTAGTGATGTTAGAGTCCCAGATCGTAGCGCTGGCATGCTCAAAGCCGCTGTGAATGGCGTGCTTTATGCCGCGGGAACGACGCATTTCCTCGCGGATACGCTCATAAATGATCACATTCGCGTCTACCGCCATACCTATAGTAAGGGCGATGCCGGCTATGCCCGATAGGGTAAGTGTTGCGCTGACGCCAGCCAGAAGGGCTACTAAATAAAGCAAGTTAAACCCTAATCCAATGATAGCGATTCCGCCTGAAATTTTGTAATAAATAATCATAAATAAAACGACTGCCAGAACCCCGTATAAAAGCGCCCGGGAACTCTGTAAAATAGAGTCTCTACCCAGCGTAGGGCCGATGACTCTTTCCTGTACAATATCGAGCTTTACGGGCAAGGCTCCCGCTTTGAGCACATTGGCCAGAAAAACCGTTTCTTCCAGGCTGAAATCGCCTGTGATTTCACCCCTTCCCCCGGAGATTTCAGAACGAATATTGGGGGCGCTCTTTACTTTATTATCCAGGACAATAGCCAATCTTTTGTTGATATTTTGAGCGGTCACTTCGGCAAAGATATCAGCGCCTTCGCTGGTCATCTCGAAATCTATTTTCGGTTTGCCGTATTGATCACTGTCGCTTCTGCCGTTTTTCACCATTGTGCCGTCCAGCTCAATTTTCTTTTCGAGTACATACCATCCTTTCATTTTTGGCATGCCAAAATCATCATTTTCCCAGTAGGAAACCCATTCGGAGGTATCGGGAATTTTTTCTCCCTTTGCCCGGATGGTTTCTCCGTTGGTACCCATCATAGGTATTTCATAGCCGGCAGGCAGTTCGCTTCCCGAAAGGACATACCCTCCGCTGCCCATTGGCACGTTTAATTCCTGCAGGCTTTTCATGGTTTTCTCATCAACGATATGAAATTCCAGCTTGCCTACTTTCGCTAGCGCTTCTTTGATTAATTGCGGATTGTCTAAGCCCGGGAGCTCGACGGATATTCTATTGTCAAAAGTTTTTCTAATGGAAGGCTCGCTTACGCCGAATTGGTCCATTCTGTTTCGAAGTACTTCCAGTGCCCTGTCTACGGCGCTCGCGTATTCCTCTTTGAAAATGGAATCGACTTTATTTTGATCAAACTCGTATTTCTGCAGAAGCTGATTGGACAATTCCGATTCGCTGATCTGCAGGGTAATATTGACTCCGCCCTGTAAATCCAAGCCTAAGCTCAAAGATCTTTTCCTTACTTTTTTAAGTTCTACCACTTTCTTTTTGATTTCAGAGGATTGTACATCCAGCTGGTCCTGTGATAGATTGAGTATTTGTTTATCTTTTTCAGGAATAAAAAAATACCACTGTATGGTCGGCATTAAGAAATAAATGGAAACTCCCACAGTGATAAGAATAAAAATAAATTTTCCCAATTTGTTCATAACAGTTCCTCCATGGAATAAAGTGAAAGAGTTTTTCCCTTTTACTGCCAAGGGAATCAGGAAATAAAGTTAACTTGCTTTATAAGCGGCTTATTTTCTTACAGCTGTAACAGATTCTTTTGCGACCTCAAATTTTGCGTCTAAACTTTTAATATAGAGAGTCTTTTCCCCAATAAAGTCTACTGTCCCATGTATGCCGCCGGCGGTGAGGACTTTGTCTCCGGCTTTCAGTTCGCTGATTTCTTTTTGAAGTTTTTTCCTCTTTCTGGATTCAGGCAGGATCAAAACAAGATAAAAGATTACAAATATGCCCAGCATCATTAAGATAGAACCCATAGAACCGCCTAGAGCTTCTGTTCCAGCAACAGGTGCGGCCGCGGGAGCCGCCTGCGCGAAAATACCTATATTCAACATCTTTCCCTCCGATATTTTAGTGAAAACCGGCAGATATTATAGAAGGAAATTTTAAAACCGTCAATTTTCTTCGATTCAGTTTCCTTTTTAAATGGCTTAGCGTAACTCCCTCTAACCCCCTTTGAAAAGGGGGAATTCATGCTTTAATGACGTTTAAACTTGACGATATTGTCTCTATTTGATATGATATTGAGGCTTATTGTGCTGAAAAGGGGAAAGCAAATGGAACAGAATGCTTTTGATATCAATACGCTTCAGTTTGACGAGAAGGGCCTGATTCCCGCTGTGGTACAGGATATTGTTTCCGGAAAGGTTTTGATGCTTGCCTTTATGAATAAAGAAGCCCTGCAGAAAACGATTGAAACCGGCAAAACTCATTTTTATAGCCGTTCCCGGCAAAAACTCTGGAATAAAGGAGAAACTTCCGGGCATTTCCAGACTGTCCAGGATGTTTCGTATGACTGCGACAGCGACGCGCTTCTGGTAAAAGTAACTCAAGAAGGAGCGGCGTGCCATACCAATCACTTCTCATGTTTTTACCGCTCGATTTTCAATAAAGCAGTTTCGGAAGAAGCGAAGGTTTCAATCTTGCGGGAGATTTATGAAGTGATTCAGGAGAGAAAACGGGAGCTGCCTGAAAATTCCTATGTGGCGAAAAAAATGAACGAAGGCATTGACCGCATACTCAAAAAAATAGGGGAAGAGGCAGGCGAGGTCATTATCGCGGCTAAGAATGGCGATCCATCTGAAATAGGTTTTGAGATGGCGGATTTAATTTTTCACATGTGGATGGTCTTAGGTTTTTATGACCTTTCACCCGATATTATTTATGATAAATTGATTTCCCGCAGGAAGTAAACGGAGGTTTCGTTTATGAGAAGGTTTTTTATTCCCAGAGAGAGCATACAGGATAATACAGCTTTTGTTACCGGAAGTGATGTGCACCATATTATTAATGTCTTGAGGAAGAATGTGGGGGACGATCTTCCCGCTACGGACGGTTATGGGAATTTGTTGAATACCCGGATTTCTTCTATTGAAGGAGAAATGATTCATCTGGAAATATTAGAAAGTGCTCCGGCTGAGGGCAGGAAGATTTTTGTGCGGCTTTTTCAGGCAATGCCTCGCGGAAATAAATTTGACAGCATTGTGGAAAAGGCCTGTGAATTAGGGGTTAATGAACTGGTGCCGGTCGTTACGGAGCGTTCCCCATCGAAACTTTGTTTTGAAAGAGGACTGAAAAAGATCGCCCGGTGGGAAAAAATCGCTCTGGAGACTATGAAACAGGTGGGCAGAGCTACTCAGATGTCTATTAAGCCGGCGATTGATTTTGATGGTATTCAGAAAATGTTGAAAGCTTTTTCCTTGAAGATCCTTCCATGGGAATTGGAAGAGGAAAGAACATTAAAGTCGCTTTTAAAAGCTCAGGAAAATGTTTCCGATATTGAAGTTCTGATCGGCAGTGAAGGTGGTTTTTCCGTCATGGAAATAGAGGAACTTTCCGCTTATGGTTTTCAATCGGTGAGTCTGGGTAAATTAATTTTAAAAGCAGAGACCGCTGTGGCGGCTACCCTGGCTAACATTTATTATGAATTGGAATAATTATGCGTTTTCTGCACACGGCTGATATTCATTTAAAAACCAGAGAACATTTAGATACACTTCAGGTTATCGTTGAAACGGCGAATCAAAACTCTTGTGATTTTATCTTGATAGCCGGTGATTTATTTGACCAGGAAAATTCAAATCTTACCACTGAGTCAGGGATTCCCGCCGCGCTTGAGAAATTCGGCGGGGAGATTTATATCATTCCCGGCAATCATGATCTAAAATTTCTTTCCGGCCGGAAAAGCCTGTCTTCCAATTCTACTATTTTGAATAGCGAAGCCTATTATCTTAAGAGAAAAATCGGAGATGTTGAACTTCTGGCAGTTCCTTTTAAGGAGAACATTTCTTTTAAAGACCTGGGAGAAATTCCTTGCGAAGCGGAAAACACCATTCTTTTGATCCACGGAAATTTTTACTCTTCCGATTTTTTTTACGACGAAGATTCAAAGAAGTATTTGCCTGTCTTTGAAGAGGACCTGAAAGATAAATTCCGCTACGTCGCGCTGGGGCATTATCACAAGCTGATTCAGAAAAAATTGGGAAACACCATGGTAGTGAATCCTGGTTCGCCCCGTATTACAAAAAAAAGCGATCTTGGCCGCAGAATGGTAAGCCTGTTGGATACGAGTGACTGGAAAGTGGAGCTTCTCGCGCTGGATGTGCCTTACTGTGAGAATATTGAAGTCTTTGTTAATGTTTTTGACCGGCTGGAAAATATTTTCGCGAAATTGGAAACGGCCGAAAAAAATTCTTTTTCTGAAAAAGCGGTTTTGACACTTGTATTAAAAGGGTTTCTTTCATCGGAAATGGAAATTGCCCATATGCAGAATGAGGTTCGTGATTATCTGAAAGAAAAGACCGGCCGTGATTTTTCTATTGATACACAGCGGATTTCTTTATTGGACAAAACACTTTTAGATAGCCGCTTTGTGGATTCTTTTCTCGAAGAGCTGGTGAAAAGCGTGGATGAAACGGAAAAAGAGAAATTAAAGCTTTTTGCCCTGGAGCGGATCGCCGCGGCGATTTAGAACCTGTTGGGATAACTACTCGGTATGTATGTAGCCGCGGGCTTTAGCCCGCGAAGATTAAGCGCAAGCTAAAGCTTGCGGCTACATAAATTCGTGGCAGAAGTCGCCTTTTCTCAAGCGATTTCTATGATCTTCAAAATCAACTTTGTTAAATTTTCCAGATCATCTATTTCGATCATTTCATTGGTTGAGTGAGGATTGGCCATGCCTACCGCGAGAGTCAACGAAGTAACGCCTTTTTGATTGTAGATATTGGTATTGCTGCCGCCGCCTGTTTTTTCAAGGCGCGGTTTTAATCCTATTTCGCGGATTGCGCTTTTTACCAGCTTGATGATGGCGTCTTCTTTTTGGTAGGAGAACCCTTTGTATTCTTCGTGAATAACGCAGTCTATTTTTCGGGCAAGTTTTTTATTCTTTTCTACAATCGATTTTATTTTGAGCTTTAGCGCTTCTAACTCTTCCATCCTGTGTGACCGGAATTCCCCTTTGATCCTGCATTCTTCCGGGACAACATTGGTCGCGCTGCCGCCGTCAATCATACCAACATTTGCCACGGTATTTTTGCTGATTTTTCCCTGAGGCAGTGAAAGGACAATTCTGGAAGCCGCTTTTATAGCGCTGATACCATTTTCGGGGGCAATGCCGGCATGGCTTGCCTTTCCTCTTACGGTTATATCGTATTGATAATGATAAGGCGCCGCAGTAATCACTCCACCGACTTTTCCGTGGGAGTCCAGAATGAAGCCATAGTCTGTTTTGATCCCTGAAAGGTCAAGGTGCCGTACTCCAGTCAGGCCGATCTCTTCAGCGGAAGTAAACAGAAAGTAAATATCCCCATGGGGCAGTTTTTCGTTTATTATTTCTTCCAGGGCTATTACCATAGCCGCCGCGCCTGCTTTGTCATCCGCTCCCAGAATAGTTTTTCCATCACTTTCTACGCGGTTTCCTTTTATTACCGGCCGGATACCGATTCCCGGTTCCACGGTGTCTATATGGGCATCAAAGAAAATTGCCCTTTTATTGCGGCTATTAGCGCTTAATTTTACTACCAGGTTGCCGGACTTCGCGTTCAGCTCCGGCAAAGTGTAAGGGAGAAACTTCGTTTTTACCGGCAGTCCGGATAGCCTTTTCCGCAGATAGAGAAACATCTTTTCTTCTTTCAGGGAAAGGCTGTCTATCTGAACCATTTTGACGAATTCTTTTACTGCCCGTTCTTTTAGTGATTTCATAAACCTTCCTTAAATCTCCACTTCAATAGTCGAAAGTCCAATGGTAAAGCCGCTTACAGTTTTCTCCTTGCGGTTTTCTGGAACCAGAATTTTGCCATAAGTTCCATAAAGATTTCTGTTTGCTTCTATTACAAAAGCGCATTGAATATACCCAAGGCCTGCCGGGAAGTGCTCTTCTTCATGTTTTTCCTCTTTCTTTAGCGCGGCTCTGAGTTCTCCATAAGCGGAAGCGAAATAAGGGAAAAAAGAAGAATGAATTTTCCCGGAAATCAAACAGAAATAAGGGGATTCTTCCCAGTATTCTTCAAAACTTTCTTCAAAAGCCTTTTCCCAATAAAAATCCAGTTTATCCTTATATTCATAAATAAAGAAATTTCTAATTGTTTCCTGGCAATTTGCAAAATCTTTCATTTCAAATTCCTGCCGCAGATCAAAAAAGGCAAGGCCTTCACCCAATTCAGACCTCTTTTTTATCATTTCCTGATCTTTTTCTTTTATATTTCCATAGTTTTCAATCCGGAAATGAAGCTCGTTTTTTTCTATAAAAATAAGAATTTTAATAGCGATTTCAGGATAATGGTAAAGTAAGGGCAGTGGGTCGTTTTCTAAAAAATAATGTTCATTTAAGATCCGGCTTATGATCTGCAATGGAGCGTGGCTTTTTCCTTCTTTTACAATTCCAGCTTTCCTGGCCAGAATAGTGACATTTTCTTTCTCGGCGTTTTTGACCAGTTCTCTCAGGAGGATGTCAATTTTTTCCGCTACGCCGGGAATAAAGTGGTCGCAGATAGTGTGAATTCTCTCAAAAACAAAAGAGGGCTGGGAAGAAAAAAAACAAATGCTCGCTTTTTTCTCTTTCTTTATGGAAGAAAGAATATGCTGAAATTCAGAACTTTCCGGCGCAATAGAGTTCAAAAGAAATTCTTTTTCCCCTAAAAACAGCTTTAATGGAAAATGAATCATTTGAGCGATATTTTCACTCCCTTTATTGGGCACAATGCCTCCTCATTTGACATTCTTTTTCTGCCGCATTAATATTTATCGGAAGGATTTATCATGAATATAGGGCACAGGTTCTTCTTTTCTTCTTTTCTATTTTTTTCTTTTTTGGCCGGTTTTTCTTATGGTATGGAGAGGCTTTTTTTGATGCCTCTGCAGGTTTTTGATAAAGAAGAGTTTCCGACAAATTCTTTTTTTATTAATTCGGCTTTTGACTGGCTGACTTTTGAACTCTCCAATCAAAATTATTTTTCTATCTTAAAAGATGAAACAGGCCGCTTATTTTCCAATCAGAGCTTTTCAAATCTAAAAGGAACAGAAAGAGATGCCGCTTTTGGAAAAACAATGCAATCTGATCTGGTTCTAAACAGCTTTTTGTTTTATTATGACGGAAAAATCATTTTCCATGTCCGAATGACAGAAGTGAGCAGCGGAAAAAAAAAGTTTGAGGATGAAATTTACACTCGTGATCTGGAAAGCACCAATGGTTTTAAAACAGGAGTGAAAAATCTCACGGCAAGGATTGTCAGAAAAATGAAAGGCGAGACGCTGGATGCCTATCGAGAGAAGGCCAATGATCTGGAAGAAATAAAAGACGTCGAAGAGGAAACGAATACTGCTTTTATTCCACAAAGGGTCCAAAGGATTGCTATTGCCGGATTAGGATATACATTTCCTTCCGGGGTGGAGGTAAGCGTTTTTCATGCTTCTTACCTCTGGCTTCGGGAAGAATGGCCGGTTGGCATTGGTATAGGAAGCGATCTGGTTAAACTCTATTTAAACCTTCCTGGTTATACAAACACAGCAGGGACGATTCTTCCCCTGCAGTTATTTCTCCCTATTTATATTTTTCCCGATGCGAATAAAATGTTTGACTTTATTGTCAGTGCGGAATGGGCCTGGTATGGCAATTTTTCCTCAGACACGGCCAATACCAATGTGAATTATTTACTGGACAACTCAATTCGTTATATTGACCTGAAAACGTCTTTCTTTTTTAATAATTTTTCTTATCTTTGCGCCGGGGCAAAGTATTTTTATTCGACGGGAGATTATCAGTTTTATATAGGCGGGGCGGTTTTTATGGGATGGTACAAGAAAGAGTAAAACCGCTTTGAGCAAACAAATTATCCAGATCATAGAAGCTTCTGAGTTCTTTGAGAAGTATATTGGCCACAATATTGCCGAAGTCTAAGAGGCACCAGCCTCCATGCCATTCTTCCTGAGGGTTTTTAAGCGCTATTCTGTGTTTTTTCATCATTTCTACCAATTTATTGCGGGCGGCTTCCATTTGCACCAGGCTATCAGCCGTAGAAACAACGAAATAATCAGCGAGAATGGATTTGTTTTCAGCGTCATAAAGATAAATATCGTATATTTTCAAGTTTTCCAATTCTTTTGTTAAGGCCAATGACAAACTCATGTTTTTGTTTTCCTTTCCCATTTAAAATTTATCGATAGTGCTATAAACAGCATAGGGGTCCATTTCCTTCAAGATTACTCTATAATAAAGGTCTAAAAACTCGTAAGTGCTTACCTTTGAAATACTGGAATCCCTTTTTATTCTGGAAAAATCTATTTCAAGGGAAATGATTTGCTTGATACTGCCATCTAACTTTTTAGTAGCGGCTTCAATGTTGCCCTTGCCGAAGTCTTCCAGGGCCTTTGCTGATTTCAAAAGCTTTAAGAGTGGGAAGAGCCTGATTCTTGATACTTCCGGAAAAGAAGTGCTTCTGAAAAAGTCTATTATTTGTTTGTCTGAAAATTCAGTGAAACGGTATTCTCTTTTTAAATTGTTCATAAAGTTCAAAAATCCTGTATTTTTTTTAGTCAGAGCAGTAAAAAGTTCAATAAAACGAGGTTCCTGTCTCACAAAACTGATCTGTTCTTCCGCGCTCAAAAATTCCATAAAGCGATAAAAATTCGGGCGGTTCAATTCTTTCAAAATAGTTTCCCGGAAAAAGTGAACAGTTTGGTAGCCGTCAAATGTATTAATCGCTTCGGTAAATTGAACTTTCTTAAATTCTTTGATGAAATTGCTGTTTTCTGAAAGCCTTTTTTCCAGAGATTTACCTAAAGAGCCTAATTCATTAGAACCAAACATCTTTTTTTCTTCAGTATTCAAAAGCCGGTAAAAATGATCAAGCCGCTGCTGGTAACGGTATTTTTCGCTGGTGACCGCGCAATTCGAAAGAGTAAATAAACAAATGATAATAAAAGCGTATTTTAAACTACTCATTGTCTTTTTCCTCCCGGGATAGTAAAATATTTTCATAAATCTGAGTATTTTCGTCTGGCTCGTATTCGAACTTTTGGTCAGAAATAGGTTCATTGAATGTGCGATAATTTATTGCCAATTCTATACTTGCCCCCAGTTGATTCTGAGATTCCACTTTAAGAATGTCTCCCGCTTCATTGATAATCATGCTCATAAACTTAAATCCAGCGGTGTTGCTTTTCGGCACAAAAAGAATTTTATAAGCAATAGCGTTGCGGTAATTTACCAGATAACTTTCCGGAGTACCCTTCACTTTATTTTTCGCATCGCTTTTTGGTAAAGTTGCTACGTATTCTTTGAGCAATCTATTAATATTCCATCCTATTAATGGAGAGCTTCCCCTTTCCAGGGTTTCATTAATAGCGATGTTTTGGTTTTTAAATACCAGCCACAAGCTCTTCCCATCTGATACAAATTTCTGCCCTGTTTCTAGGACATCACCTTTGGCGGATTGTCCAAAATAAACCATAAGAAATTTATTGGGATACTTGAAGAAGATTTCCCCGGAATAAGTTTTGTTGTTGAAAACATAAACAAAACTGCCGGAAAAGGTCTTGACCTTTAAAATTCTTGATCTGATTGCCTGAACATATTTGTCCGCGTTAATGACTTCTATTTTAGCGCCAAAAGCAAACGATGCTAAAGTAGTAGAAAGAACAGCGATAAAAAAAAATCTGAAAAAGGCCGGCATTCTTCGTTCCTCCATTCGGTGGTTGGAATAATTATGCCGGGGACGGGACTTGAACCCACACAGGCGTGAACCTACTAGAACCTGAATCTAGCGCGTCTGCCAATTCCGCCACCCCGGCAGTGAAGAGTTATTTTTACTCAAATTCGCTTTATTATAAAATATTCTAAGAGAATAGTCAAAAGTATCGCAAATTGAACAAAGATTGAAAAACCAGGCTGGCAGTAAACAAGTTTTTGACCATTCTTATTTTTCAAATTATAATAACTGCCAGTCTTTTTTTCTGGTCAAAGACTGTAAGTGTCAATGAAAAAACAATTGGATGGAAGGGATGGTTTACAAGAAAAACTGAAATGGGATTAATCCTGAAGGTTTGAACGAAATAATACTGAGAGTAGCATAAAAATCATCTCAAAAGTATGATAAAAATCCAACCATAAGTAGGATAAAAACCATACCATGGGTAGCTTGTTTCTGGGCTAAAAAGCTACTATAATTATGAGTAATAATTATAGGGGGAAATTTTTTGGGAGAAAATCGATGTTTAGACTTTTTTGTGCGTTTATTGTATCAGGGATTCTAGTGTTGGCAAGTTGCCCGTTTGTTTCTGCCAGCACTGATTCTATTGACTCTGTGAAATTGGGTTGTTTTGTGAAAGGCAGTTTAAAATCGGATTTTGGCGGAGAATGGGAGATTTTGGATGATAAGCCAAATAATGGAAACTCCAGTTCTTCTTTTGCTTTTATTGAGGGAAGGGGCCCAGGGGCTAAGGCCGTAAAAGTGGATTATGAGTTGAAAGGTAATTATAAGCACAGGTATATTACATTTGAGATTCGTTTTCCAAAAATTCTGGATCTGTCAAAATACAACTCTATCTCATTCTGGATGAAAGGAAGCGGGCATAAAGTTAAATTCCAGCTGGCTACTGAGTACATCAATGATTATGATTTTCATGAATATAACATACCGGCAACTTCTTCGGAATGGAAAGAGTATAAAATACCGCTCTCTGCCTTTTTTCAGGAAGGATGGGGAGTCAGAAAAGAATTAGATGTTCAAAATGTAATCAAAGTAGCTTTTCAGACGGTCTCTATGGCAGAAGGAGAAAAGGGTTGGTTTGCTGTTGAGGATCTTACTCTTTCCACAGAAGATGCTTTTGACCCTATACAGGAAATGGAACTGCCAAATCAGCTGGCTCTGGAGAATTTCGATAAAGAAGGATTTGAGCTGATCCAGCTGGGGGCGATGTGGGAAGCTGTCGATGACTCTGTGAATGGCGGAAATTCTAAAGCGAGGCTATCTCTGGGTGAGTATGGAAACAAGAAGACATTAAGATTGGATTATGAGCTGGGGGCAGCTTATAAGTATAGATACGCAATGGCCCATTTGACATTTCTGAATCCAGTCGATCTATCAAAGTACAAGTGGATATCTATTTCCATCCGGGGAAGCGCGGATAAGCTGAAATTTCATTTTGGTACTTTTAATGTTGAAGACTATGATTACCATGGATACGCGCTGCGGTTTACTACTCGAGATTGGAAAGAATATCGATTGCCGATCAACTCTTTAAAACAGGAAGGGTGGGGTAAGAAAGCGGTTCTGGATTTCGAGAAGATCAAGACTATTCAGTTCCAGACAGCTTCTATGATGCCAGGAGAAAAAGGCTGGATAGAGATTGGCAAAATTGTTCTGGAATCTGGAGACAAGAAGAAAGAGAGAGTGGTGATAGGAGAAAAATAGAGCCGGCTTTTTTGTGAGGGATAAATGGTATCTTTATTCAAGAAATTAAACAGGTTTTTGTTGCTGCTTGTTCTTGCTATTTGCTTTTCAGGAATAAAAATGGTTTTTAGTCAGGCATTTTCATCAGAAGTTTTAAAACTGACTTTTTTTGAAAAGAAAGATTTAAAGGTTGAGTCTTTAAAGAGTGAATGGAGCATGGGTTCAGATGAAGCGCTGGGGGGAGATACAAAATTTTCTGCGATATTTGATCAAGATTCGGATAAAGGAAAAATCCTAAAGATAAAATATACTCTTGGTGAAAAGTATGCTTACCGCTATGCCGGAATAAAACTCCTTTTTAGTAAACCGCTTGATATTTCTCTCTACCGGCATTTTTCTTTTCGGTTGAAGGGAAGCGGAAACAGATTGAAGATAACAATAGGCACGGAAGGTATTACCAATTTTGATTACCATCAATACGTATTACCATCGACGCCTTTAAAATGGAAGGATTATGATATTTTACTTAGCATGTTCAAGCAACAGGGTTTTGGTGAAACGGGCGAAATAGATCTAAAAAGGGTAACGTTTATAGAGTTTAAAACAGCGTCTATGCAATCCGGAGAAAGCGGATGGTTTGCGTTTGATAAAGTTGAGTTAAACACGAATAGCTTGAGCTCTTCTAATGAAGTATATTCCACTTTAGCGGATAAATTGAGCCTGAGCGATTTTGGTAGAAATAGTTTGTTAGTGCCGGCGTTAAGTTCGGAATGGAAGGCGCAAAATGATTCTGCTAATTTTGGAGGCTCATTTTCAAAAATTTGCCTTGCAAGGGATTCCGGTAAGAAAAAAAATTATTTAAGGTTTGATTATTCGCTGGAACGCACCTATTCTTTTCGTTACGTCCTTGCCAAATTAGGATTTCCTAATCCTTTAGATCTTTCAAAATATAATTCGCTTTCTTTTTTTATGAAAGGAAGCGGTAATAGAGTAAAGGTGCAGCTGGTGTCTTCAGGAGTTGCTGACTATAATTATTATGAATATGTGATTCCAGCTACTTCAAAGGAATGGAAGGAATACAAGCTGCCCCTTCGCATGTTTAAGCAGGAAAGCTGGGGGAAAAGGGTAAAGCTAAACCTTAAAGACATAAGGGCTGTGCAGTTTCAAGCTGGTTCTATGTCAATAGGGGAAAAGGGCTGGTTCGCTATTGATAATATAGAGATCAATAAAGAAAATTTGGCTCAAATGATGGGGGGATTCAAAATCTATCCGATAGCAAATAAAGATAAATTTACAAACGGCTGCTTTCTGGGCGTTTATTCGGAAGGCTATTCGGAAGATCTGGAATTGTTGAATGTTGTAGAATCGAAGATCGGGAAGAAATTCGCGCAGGTTATGTGGTATATGGATTGGACATCGGAGTTTCCTGCACAGGAATGTGAAAGGCTCTATCAAAGTGATTATTTACCGCATATCACATGGGAGCCATGGCTTGGCGGTGACACCAATAGCATTCGGCTGGATGATATCAGCGCGGGCTATTATGATGATTATATTAAAAATTGGGCAAAAGCGGCTAAAGAGTGGGGAAAGCCTTATTTTCTGAGAGTAGGCCATGAGTTTAACGGAAATTGGTACCCATGGTCTGTCCCCGCGAACAGAATGGATGACAGCAAGTATGTCAGGGCTTATAGGCACATCCATAATATTTTTTCCAAAGCAGGCGCTACCAACGTACTATGGGTCTGGTGCGTGAATAACGCTTCCAGCCTTCCTTATAAAAACGAGTTTATTACAAATGCTTATCCCGGTTCGAATTATGTGGATTGGCTGGGTATTGACGGTTACAATTTCGGCCTGCAGCCGGGTTTTGATTTTGGCTGGTATTCGTTTGATGAATTGTTTGCTGAAATTTATACTACTCTGGTGCTGCATTATCCGGATAAACCAATTATGCTGGGTGAATTCGCATCCGGTAATGTGGGTGGAAATAAGGTGGAATGGATTCTGGATATGGTTGAATCCCTGGAAAGAAAATATCCTGCTATCAAGTCGTTTGTCTGGTTCAACTTAAACAAGGAAGCCGAATGGCAGATCGATTTGGACCCGGAAATGGCTTCGACCTTTTATGAGGCAGTGTCTAACCAATATTTTCTCTCATCATCAAAAGACATCTTGAATATGACAGAAATAGCAAAGAGCGAGAAGGAGCTTTATTTAAGCAAATTAAGTTTGCTTAACCCATCCTGGGAGAAAAAGGAAGCGCTGGTAAAAAAGGCACAAAAAAGAGTTGTTATTGATGGGAATCTGGCTGATTGGCCTAAAGATGTTTTTACGCTGGAAATGAATCGGGAGAATTCCCGTAAATCCAGTAAAGACAAGTGGCGGGATAATAACGATTTAAGCGCTAAAATTTTATTGACATGGGATGATGAGGCTCTTTATATTGGGGCAATGGTAAATGACGATTATCCTATGATGAATTCCTACGATGGTCAGGAGGCATGGAAAGGGGATGCCCTGGAAATTTTATTTGGCGCTGATCAAAAAGCGGACCCGCAGCGAAAATCCTTTTTTTCGGACGATTATCAAATTATTATCAACACGGGGGATTTGAAAACAAAAAAACCGTCTTATATCTGGAATTTTACGCGAAATTGCCTTGCTGACGGGGAAGTAAAAACAAAGCGGACAAAGAAGGGTTATAATATGGAAATTAAAATTCTTTTCTCTACTTTTGATAATCTGGCGCCTGTTCAGGATGACTGTTATGGATTTAATATCGCAACAGATGATGCTGATGAGACGGGGGAAAGAAAGGGGCAGGGTATCTGGAACGGAGGCAAAGACTTTTATAAAAATCCCAGCGTTTGGGGTTTTATCAGGTTGAAATAACAATGTTATCGAGTGGAGGGGAAAGTGAGTAATAATTTTCATCCGACAATTGGTGTTCTTTTAAATCAATTTGAGGGGAAATACCAGTCTTTTATCTGGCGTGGAGCAAACGATTTTTTAAAAGACAAAGATGTTAATGTTATCTTTTTTGTCGGACGCGCTTTAAATGTGCCAAATGAAGACCCGTCTTTCCATAATATGATTTACCGTCTGGTGGATGTAAATCAATTAGACGGATTGATTGTTGCCGCTGGTACTATCGGAAACTACGCAAGCGCGGAAGAATTGTTGGATTTTCTTCAGCCGTACCGCTCGATACCGATTGTTGGGGCAGGAAGGCTATTGGAAGGCATTCCTAGCGTGATTGCAGACAATAAAAGTGATGTAAAAAAGATGCTTTCTCACCTTATAGAGTTTCATAATTATAAAAGCATCGCTTTTGTAAAGGGGCCGGATAAGAACCCTGACGCTGAAGAACGTTACCTTTCTTATAAGGAAGCCTTAATAGAACACAGTATTCCGGTTGATCCGGAACTTGTTTTTTCAGGGGATTTGACGTATGTTTCAGGAGTTGAAGCGGCTCATTTCTTTCTGAATAAAAAGGAGAAAAAACCAGAGGTTATTGTCTGTGCTAATGATGAAATGGCGGTAGCGGTCTTCAAAACTTTTCAAAGCTTAGGTATTCAAGTCCCTGAAGACATAGCGGTGGTTGGTTATGATGGAATAGAGGAAGGAAGCCTCCTGGCTTCTCCATTGACAACAGTGGACCAGTTTCTTTATGAACAGGGGAAGAAGACAGCGGAGATTTTGCTGGATATTATGAACGGCAAACAGGCGCCGGAAGTTTCAAAATTTCAGACACAGCTGGTTATTAAAGAATCCTGCGGCTGTGTCAGTTCTCACTCATTGGAAAAGAAAAAGAAGATTGTCTCAATAGAAAGCGCTTTGTTGTGGGCGGAAAAGCAGGAGGAAAAGGCAGGTTTGATTGATAAAATATTAGAAAATTTTGACCTTTCGGAGGAAAAAAAGACAGAGATCAGAGAATCTTTACTGCTTTTGCTTCCAAATCTTGCTCAAGATATGAAAGATCGGAAGCCTCAGGGTAAATTTTTGTCCTTATTGAATCATACTCTCTATAAAAAAATTGGCAATGAAAAAAACGGGCATATCTGGCAGGATATAGTCTCGGTTATACGAAGTTCCCTGGTTTCTCAGATAGAGGAGCCGGTTTTAAAAGCGGCAGGGGAAGATATTTGTCATCAGGCCCAGATGGTTGTGGGTAAGTTTATGGAGAGAGAGGAGGCCTACCGCAACCAGGAAATGATCCAGCTTTTATGGAATTTTCGGGACATTGTCTTGCAGATAAATTTTACTTATGAACTGGAAAAGATGATGAAAATGGTTTTGGAAAATTTTCCAAAGCTTGGAATCAAGGGGTGTTATATCTGTTCTTATGTGAAAGGGAAGTTTTACAAGAAGCAGCAGGAATGGAGCCTCCCTCAGAATACGGAACTGATTATGGGGTATGATGATGAGGGAAATGTTTTCTCTGGAGCTAATACGAAAATATTTTTCACTTCTCATTTACTGCCGGAGGTTATCATTTCGAGAAAAAGACACTTTAGTTTTATGATTCAACCCCTTTATAGTATGGAATATCAATTCGGCTATATTGTATATGAATTGGGTGAGAGTGAGCCGATATTATACGAAATTTTGCGGGAGCAGGTAAGCAGTGTTTTGGAGAGAACTTCTCTTTTTGAAGAGTTGAAAAGAGGTAAAGAAAAATTGGAGTTAACTTTAGAGGAGTTGTCAAAAAGCGAAGAAAGATTTAGGGAAATGGCTACATTATTCCCTACTATTATCGCGGAAACGGATATGGATATGCAGTTTGTGTTTTTAAATCAGGCTGGCCTCGAATCTTTCGGGATTCTGGGCAACAGTGTGAGCAATAATTTGTCCATTCTGGATTATGTTTACCCGGAAGACAAGGAAAATTTGAAGGAATACTCTGGAAGGGTGGTAAGGGGAGAACTTCCTGACTTTAATGAATTTCGGTTTTTGAAAAAAGATGGCACAGTTTTAACTTTTCTGTGTAAAGCTTATCCCATAGCTAAGAACAATTCAATTGTGGGAATACGCTGGAGTATTATTGACCTGAAGCCGATGTTGAAATCGATTATTCTACCGCAGGAGTTATTTTTTAAAGAATACAAGCTCAGTCCTCGGGAAAGAGAAGTATTGACTTTGATTTTACAGGGTTATAAAATAAAAGAAATTGCCAAGCAGTTTTATATCAGTGTCGCTACTGTGAAAACGCATATCCGTTCTATTTATGACAAGATAGACGTTGGAAACAAGACGGAACTGTTTGAAAAATTGAAAGAGTATCAAATCAGCCGTTTCGGCCACCAGTCATTTGTATTTTCTCTTTTAAGCAGGGCTATTCAAGAGTAAAGTTGTCAAAAAGCCTTTTTGACAACTATCTAACACTAATTTGCAGTCAAAGTGATTGATTGCAAATTAGTATGAGTCATCCTCAAAGTATGACAAAAATCATGCTAGAAGAATGAGTAAAATACCCCTCAAAGCTTATATGATTTTAAGCCTACTATCTCTATAATAACTACCATGGTTGTTTCTGTGTCTGCTTATAAAAATTCATTTTGCTCAATCTTTAAAGTAAGGTAATGAATAATAGAGGAGGCGGATATGGTAAGGATTTTCATCTCTCATTTTTTCTTTCTTATCCACTATGACTAAGACAGCAAATTTTCTTTGTTAGCAATGGGTCCTTATATAAGGAATATTGGTGAATTATAAAGACTTTTTTTAGAGTCAATTAACGTAGGAGGTTAGAGTTTATGAAGAAGGTGTTAGTAAGTGTTTTGAGCGCTTTTGTAGCGCTGGCTTTTCTGGCGGGCTGTACAAAAGCTCCTGATGGAAAAGGTGGTTCTAGTTCCAGTGCTGGCCTGCCCAGCGGCTATGGATACTTAAACCTGAACGTCAGTATGGGCGTATCGGGGAATATTCTCCCCTGGATTAATCCTAATGTGGATACGGCTGGTATTGTTTCCTATCAGGTTACCATTTCTGGTACTGGTATGACCAATATTGTTACAAACAGTGGTTCTTCTGTATCTATAGCCATTCCAGCCGGAAAAAACAGGGTTGTAATGGTAGAAGGTAGAAATGGCGGCGGAGTTTTTATACCGGGAGCTAAGTTCTTTAGCTACGGCGATATTAACGCCGGCGTTACCACTACGATTACCGTAAACTGGAACACGACTCCAGCTGGCGGAATCTTGAGCGCCCTTCTGGGATTGTCTGTAAGTTTAAACGATGTAAACGCGGCTGCTTTACAGACCCTGGTCAATTCTTCGACTGAGAAGAAACTTATTGATTTTGTTTCGAATGCGAACATTTACAAAACGGTAACAAATTTTGCCAGTCCTTTGGTTCTCTATACGCCAGGAAGAATTCTGGGAAGAATCTTTGCGAGCGATGGCACAACGGCTTTAGGGGCAAATCTTCAGGTAAAGGCAAGAGATTACCTCTCTCCGGCAACTTTGAGTTATGCGGGTGCTTATTACACAAATGTCAATGTTGTTCCTGGTAGCAATGTAACAGTACAGGTTTATTATGGCAGCTCGTTAATCGCTACCACAAACGCTGCAGTCGCAAATGGACAGACAGTGGTATTGAATATAACCACAACTATATCTCCAGATCAAGTAGGAACAGGCGGAATCATTATTGATTTAGGTACAAATCAGCTGGTAGCGAATGCAGGCGCTGATTTCAATGCTTATACTGGCTACACAAGTTATCTGGTTGGAACAAATAGTATTGGTGCGATTACTTACTTATGGTATCAGACAGGTGGGCCTGAAAACATGACAATCAATAACGCTACCTCAAATATTGCGAATTTTACTCCGGCTGTTGCGGGCACAAATGTGTTCTCTTTAATAGTTGGAGATGGGAATGATTTGCAGGCTACGAACGTAAGGGCTTTTGTTTATGCTGTTACTCCTTTAGCGCAGAGTTTTATTAATGGAACTAATGGTTGGTTTAGTTTTGCTGGCGGCGCTGGTACAGTGTTTGCATTCGTTGGCACTAACGCGGGTGGTTATAATAATGGAGCGGCAGTTGTTTTAAACGGAAGCACTCCTTCCGGATACCTTATCGGCGCTTGTGGAACTTCTGTAGATACTATTTTGCCGCCTTATAGCGCTTCTTATAACGCGGTTAATTTAACTAATTATTCCAAGATAAGAATGTACATTCGTAACTTAGATGTTGCAAATTCAGCAAGCAACAAACTTTCTATCGCGCTTATTGACAGCCAGTCTAACGTTATGAGCGGTGGAGATGGAATCTACGCGAACTGGGATTCACATGGTTATCCTCCGCTTTACCAGGGTTGGCAGGGCGATGGCTGGTATGAGATCAACCTGACCTGGTCTGGCATGGTTCAGTCTAATAGTACCGCGAACCAGTTTAACAAGGATCCCTACAATGGTGTTCAAACCGGAACTTTTGATTGGACAAAGGTTTTGAAGATCAAGATTGTTTTGGGAGCTACCGGAATTGGAGTTGGAAGAGGTACTTTTGTTGTAGATGAACTGATGTTTATCAACAAATAATAGGATTTAATTTATTTCTTCCGGAACGCGTGAGCGTTCCGGAAGTGTTTTTTTTCTAATAAGTGACTCTGCCATTCTGATAGAGTCATCTTTAACCTCAATCCCCCGCCTCATCAGCGGGGGATTTTTATTTTACTTTTGTGTCAACTTGAGCTATAATATATCAAATTGCTACAGAGGAGCTTTTCATGGCTAAGCCGATGATTTTAGTTATTGATGATGAAAAAAACATTCGTGAAGGTTTAAGAAATGCCTTGAAAATGGAAGGGTTTGATGTGATTGCCTCAGAAGATGGGCTGGATGGAATTGAAAAATTGAAAGTAATTGGGGCGGATGCGGTTATATTAGATTTAAAGATGCCGAGGCTGAGCGGGCTTGAATTTTTAAAGGAAGCGCAGGCTATTCAAAATGAGGCGCCTATTATTATTTTAACCGGGCATGGCGCCGTTGATGAGGCTGTAGAAGCTATGAAACGAGGCGCTTATGATTTTCTTTCAAAACCGGTTAATATTGATAAGCTGGTATTGTTATTAAAGCGGGCGATGGATGAAAAATGGAGAAAAGTAAGGCAAGATCAATTGGAAGAAATGGTGGATGAGAGGTACCAGTTTAAAAATGTTATTGGTAATTCACCGGCCTTTCAGAAGGTAATCGAAAAAATAAAACAGGTGGCCCCTACGGATGCTTCGGTATTGCTGACGGGAGAGAGCGGGACTGGAAAGGAAGTAGTTGCGAACAGCATCCATGCTAATAGCAGAAGGGCCAAGGGGCCTCTTATAAAAGTGCACTGCGCGGCATTGCCCGAAACATTGCTGGAAAGCGAGCTTTTTGGCCATGAAAGAGGGGCGTTTACCGGAGCTGTTGCCAGAAAGCGCGGCAGATTTGAGCTGGCAGATGGAGGCACTATTTTTTTAGACGAAATTGGTGAAATTTCCCAGAGTGTCCAGGTAAAACTTTTGCGGGTTCTCCAGGAGCAGGAATTTGAAAGAGTAGGAGGAGAAGAAACGCTGAAAGTCAACATCCGGATTATCACCGCTACGAATCGGAATCTAAAAAAATTGGCATCAGAGGGCAATTTCCGCGAGGATCTTTTCTATCGTCTTAATATTGTTAATCTTCATTTACCTCCCTTGAGAGAACGAAGGGAAGATATTCCTCTTTTCTGCGAAAATTTTATTTATCATTTTTCACAAAAGCATGACAAGAAAGTAAAGAATATTCAACCTAAAGCGCTCAGGCTTTTAGAGAGTTACAATTGGCCGGGTAATGTCAGAGAACTGCAGAATCTAATGGAAAATCTAGTGGTTTTGAGTTCTGGAGAGACTATTACGGAAGAAATGCTTCCGGATTATGTGACGCTTAGCGATGGCAAGGAGAGAGCAGTTATTGAATCCGGTATGACTCTGGGTGAAATAGAAAAAAAAGCCATTTTATCTACGCTTGATTTTACAAAAGGCAACAAATCAAAAGCGGCCAGAATTTTAAATATCGGCCGGAAGACACTGCTCCGAAAGCTTGAGGAATATGGAGAGTAAAGTGTGTTTTAATCGTCATAGGTGCGGTTAATTACCGCGCCTATGGAATTCTTCTTTAAATAGTCGTATCAAAACATTATCTTCTAATCCGTTCTATGATTAAAAACTTATTTGCTAAACTAATGTTAAAATAATTCTGTTAAAACACCTTTCTTTCTTAACAATTTTTCACAACTTTCTGGTATTAGGGATAATAAACGCTTGGAGAAACAAATGGTATCAAAACTATTTTCATTATCTTTTTTGGGCCTGCATGTTATCCCCATTGAAATTGAAGTGGATATACAGACCAAGGTGGCTGAATTTGAAATTGTCGGGATGGCCGGGATTGCGGTTAAAGAATCCGTAAAGCGGATTGAGACGGCGATCCAAAATTCTGGATTTCATTTTCCGGGTAAGCGTATCATTGTTAATCTTGCTCCAGCGGGGGTTAAGAAAGCGGGAGCGCTTTTTGACCTTCCCATTGCGCTGGGTATTCTGAATGAAAGCGCCGATTTTCAAAATCTAAATGAGGTTGCGATTGTTGGTGAGCTTTCTCTGGATGGGCAGGCCCGGCCTATTATTGGGGCATTGCCGATTGCGCGGAAGGCTCAAAAGATGGGGTTCAAAAAGATTGTTTGTCCTGAGAAAAACGCGAGCGAAATGGGAATAGTTGAAGGAATCGATATTCTTCCGGTTTCTTCCTTAAAACATGCCGTGGAGGTGCTGATTGGCGGCGGAGTTGGTTCTTTATATGAAAGAGAAACGTTTTTAACACCCGAAGTAAAAACTCAAATGGATATGGCGGATGTAAAAGGGCAAAACGCGGCCAAAAGGGCGCTGGAAATTTCTGTTGCCGGGAACCACAATGCCTTGATGATAGGCCCGCCGGGAACTGGAAAAACCATGCTGGCAAAAAGGATCATTACAATATTGCCTCCTATGACAAAGGAGGAATCTTTAGAAACAACCATGATTTACAGTGTTGCCGGGATGGTGGATTCGAAAAGCCCTTTGATTGTCTCAAGGCCTTTCCGAACGCCGCATCATACCGCTTCCGATGTCTCGATTATTGGCGGGGGTAAATTTATCAGGCCAGGGGAAGTAAGCCTGGCGCACAATGGTGTGCTTTTTATGGATGAATTCCAGCAGTTTAAGAGCAATGTGCTTCAAGTGCTTCGACAGCCTCTAGAGGATGACAAAATCACTATTTCACGAGCGGAAGGGACAGTGGAATTCCCCGCCAATTTTATGCTGGTGGCGGCGCTGAACCCCTCCAGAAGAAGCGTGGATATTGACCGCTGGGATGTGCAGGAAATGAAGGCCTTGATGAATAAATTATCCAGCCCGCTTTTAGACCGCATCGACGTGCAGATTCAGGTTCCCCGGATTCGTTACGAAGAATTCCAAACAAAAATACCGCAAGAGTCCTCTGCTTCTATACGAGGCCGGGTGATTCGCGCCAGGCAAATCCAGATGGAAAGGCTAGAGCCTTATCAGCTTTATACCAACTCTCAAATGAGTCATAGGCTGATTGAAAAATTTTGTGTGCTTTCTAAAGGTGGAGAGAGCTTGCTGAGACTGGCTATGGAGAAATTTGCCCTGAGCCTGCGGGTTTACGACAAAATACTAAAAATCGGGAGGACCATCGCGGACCTGGAAGGCAGGGAGAATATAGAGGACTACCATATTAGCGAAGCTTTGCAATACCGGGTTTTAGACCGCATTGCGAATTTTATGCCTTAGCGGAAATGGTTTTCTGATACCATCTGGCAATATTAATCAAAAGGGAGGGAAGAACTAAGGCTTCATTCATATTGCCCTGTTTTTTTCTTCGGATCAGCTCACCTGTTTCTATGGATAGATCTTTTATCTGGGAAGTAAATATCCGCGGTGCTAATTTTTTCATTAACTCGTCGTAGTCTTTTGTTATCCCGGATAAGTCGATTTTCCTTAAGTAACTCTGGCGGTAGAGGTGCAGAATCCTAAAAAATTCGATTAATTCCTCCATAAAATGGAGAACCAGCTGATTGCTTTCTTCCGAGGAAATTTCATCAATAAAAGAAAATAGACCAGGGCTATTTTGTACATTTGGAGCGATTTTTGTAAAGAATTCCCTTATTTTTTCCTTCTTCTTAACAGAATACTGATAGATTTGATCTTCCATAAAATCGACTGTTTGAGTAAAGGGTTCATTTGTCCGAACTTCAAAAATGTCATTTAGGGATTGCTGTGAAAGTTTTTGAAAATTGATGACTAAGGAGCGGGAAAGGATAGTCGGTAAAATGGCGCCTTTATTTTCCGCTGTTAGAATGATGAGGCTGTCTTTTGGGACCTCCTCAAAAAGCTTTAAACTCGCGTTCTGGGCTTCCAGAGTGGCTTTCTCCATATTGGCTAAGACGGTTACTTTTACGCTTTCAGAAGGTTTTTTGGAATGGAAATCGATCGCCTTTCGAACAAAGTCTATCGGTATTTTCTGCTTTTTTGAAAGCTCGTCCGAGAGGGTGAGCAGATTTTCGGCAAAAAGAGGGTTTGCTTCGCAGTAGGATAATAAAGTCTGCGAAACACAATGTTTCTCCATGGTGTTTCTGAATTCCAAGAAATCTTGAGAGGAAGAGTCTTTTTTATTCTTTTTGAATTTGATCGATGAAGAAATTTCATCAAGGCTTACGGCGGAGGAAATCTTTCCCTGCAGGTAATAAAAGTAGCTCAGAGCAAGTTTTTCTATTTTCGCGTTTTTCTTTCGCGCGAGAAAAAAGCGGCTTTTAAGAGAAAAATCATCGTTGCGGTAGAATAAAAAGTCCGGCGAGGAAAATGGGATTTTGCCCAGCAAGGCTTCTGCTGTATCAATCGCGGCGGTAAATTTACCGACACCTTTTGGGCCTAAGAACAAGAGGGTTCTACCTATACCTTTCTGAGAGATCATTTTTTGGAGTAAAGAAACCGTCCTTTTCTGGCCTTTTAATTCGGAAAGCATTTTTGCTCCTATTACCTTTACATAGGCGACAATAATTACTGTCGCCTATAACATATTTAAGATTTTCGAATATCGATCAAGGAAAAACGCAATTCTTCATTGCCCATATATTTATTGATTTCCGGTGAAGCGACCATATCAAAGGTTTGCCCGTTCGAATCCTGCGTCAATTCCTTCAATTTTTCTGACCAGTTCCATCCGATAGCGTTCATTTGCTTGCCGTTTTTCTCAAAAACGATCAAAGAATGCGCGGCTGTTTTCCCGATGATTTTCTGGCTGATTAATTTTATCCTGGGGATCAATATCTTGGCGGTTTCGTTCCCATTGCCGACTGGCTCCAGCACATTTTCTAAATACTTAATCATGCTCATGTTAATGTCATTCAGATTTTCTATTACTGTGTCTATCGATAGTTCTTCTTGAAAATCCGCTGGTTTGAAACCTTGCATGTATTCCAGAATGCGTGACTTTAAACTATCCAGACGGGAAGAAGGAATTGTAAATCCTCCAGCGGATTTATGGCCGCCA
>JAGVOW010000027.1 GCA_020052515.1 Brevinematales bacterium
CAGAACAACAGCGTGGGCGCCACAATGGAAATGAATCATTACCGGCATGTGTTTCAAATGACGGCTAATGACGATTCCGCGAGCGTCATTCAGTTTGACTGCGGGCACATCAATTTACGGAATCGCTACCCATGGTATAGCATTGATAATATCAGCCTAAGAGAAATTGATACGCCTGAAGCGGCAGACGGAAATCTCCTTCCCCTGATTCCTTCGGCTATATATCACTGGGGAGGATCTTCTGGTTATCCCGTAGAATGTTACAATTATTCTTCCCTGAGCGGTCCCGACGCTAATGGATCTACCGTAGAAATTTCTTTACAAAGGCCGGTCTATGTTAATAGAATCACTGCTTATCGAAGGTGGATAACCACCGGTGGCGGCTCTTTCAGAATCAGTATCTGGGTAGTCGGGCCCAATAATGGGGCAAGCACTCTTGTTTATAACAATCAAAACCCGTATACAGGAGGAAATATTGACGTTTCATTTAGTCCTATTCTTGGTTCAAAAATACGCATACAGATTCAGGACCCCGGTGTTACTAGTTTTGCCGTAACAGGCGTGTATGGTTCCCGTTGTTTCTTGCCTATGATTGGTGTTCCGAATATTGCTTCTGATGGTGTAGTTGTTTATCATGGTATCGATAATAAGATACACAGATTAGTATGGGCGGCTGAAAACAACTGGAGTGATTGGAGCATGGGCTACTCGATTAGTGGAAATCCATGCCAGACAACTTCCGGCATCATCTGGTATCGCGGAACTGATAATTGTCTGCACAGAGCGGCATGGTCTCAAAGCACAGGATTTGTTGACTGGAACATGGGATATCCCATGAATGGAGATCCTGTTGCTACATCCGCTGGAATGGTTTGGTTTAGAGGCGCGGATAATAAATTGCACAGATTATCCTGGGCGCAGGGCAGCGGGTGGACAGACTGGAATATGGGATATCCAATCGGCGGAAATCCCTATGCGGTTTCTGATGGATTGGTTTATTATCGCGGCGCGGATAATAATATGCACAGATTAGCCTGGGCGCAAAGCACTGGATTTTCTGATTGGAATATGGGATACCCAATGAGCGGCGATCCACATGTGAAAGTTGAGGGTTTAGTTTGGTATAGAGGGGCTGATGGCAATTTGCATAAAATGGAATGGACACAAAGCACCGGATATGTCGATATGAATATGGGATATCCCATGAATGGCGCTCCATGCGGATCATCAGCAACTGTTGTCTGGTTCAGAGGATCCGACAATAAGCTTCATAGATTGGCAAGATCGTCTTCGACAGCCACCACATGGAGTGATTGGAACATGGGTTATGCAATGAATGGAGATCCGAACGCAGTATCTGATGGAGAAGTCTGGTTCAGGGGAGGAGATAATAACCTGCATAAATTATGGTGGACTCCCGCTGCCTGGATGTATTGGTAGTAATGACTAATGGCGCTGCCAATTACGCTATAGTACTCCAAAAATTGGCCGGTTTGCAATCATGCTGTGGAGTTGTGGAACCGAACCAGGCAAAATTTATTTCTTATGTTGTCAGTCAAGTCAATCAATAGAACTTATTTTCACCGCTGTCCCAGTCCAGGGACAGCGGTTTTTTTTAACAAGCGTGCGCCGCTCGGTTCCTGAGCTTACCGAATAGGCGAGAGGTGGGATTGGCTATTTTTTAGAACTGCTTCCATAAGAGTGATCAGGATTTTATGGTGTTCCAGAGTCAGGAAGTGATCAGCCAGGAGAATAGTTTTACCAAAATTCTTGTCTTGAAAATCAAAGGTGAGTTTCTCGCCTGTTAGCAGTGCATGGATAGAAACCTTGAAATATTCGCATAACTTTATAATGTTTTCATAAGACGGAAGGGATTTACCCTTTTCATATTGGCAGATCTGACTGGGGGAAATGTTCAGATAGTTAGCGACATCTTTACTCTTAACTTTTTTGTCTTTGATCATAAGTGTAATATTATTTCCTACATCCGTGGTAATGAAAAGTCCCGTATCATCAAGCTTGTAAGAGTTTTCACTTTCTTCGGCCTGCCTGCCCAGCAAGGCTTCTACGCTTCCTTCGATTTTTCTTCGCGTTTTTATTTCTAATTTATCAATCTTTTGGGCAAGCGAAAGAAGAGGCCGCTAAGGATTCTTCAGAACCGCTTCCATAAGGCCTTGTCGCCATGGAAAACTCAAAAATCCCTATTAACCCCCAAATCTGTCGGCGCTCGCCCCAGGCTCTTAAGAAGAGACAAAGTCTTTTCGATCTGATCTGGAATGCTTTCTTCTACATGCGCGCGGTTGGGGTAAATAGCGTATTCTTTCTTGTACTGATAAGGTGTGATATTGAGCATCACTGAATTTGCCCCGGCTGACAGCCCTTTTTCCCTGGCTTCTTTATCCAATGTCTCAAAAGCGGTTGTCACCAATATCTTCGCGTTCTCAGGGTCTACAATTCTCGATACGGCAAGCGTTTTCAATATTTTCCGGCTGCTATCCAGCGGATGTTTTCCTAAAGGAGTGTCCGGATGAGGAATAAAAGGCCCAAAGCTGAACATCTCCGCGTGAAGCGACTTAGCAAGCATTATGTCGCTCAGAATATCTTCTTCCATCTGTCCCGGAATGCCGATGAGCGAGCCGGTCAGCACCAGATACCCCATTTCATAAGCCGCGCGCAGCTGAGAGAGCCTTGTTTCCAGTTTGTTTCCCGGACGTATTTTTTCATAAAGAGCGGGATTGCTTGTTTCAAACCGCATCAAAAGGCCGCGCGCGCCCGCTTCATAAAGCTCCTTTAGGCCTTCTACTCCGACTTCGCCGGGGCTCACCATGATCAGCGCCGCGGCACTCTTTTTAATCTCCCGGATAATGGAGGCAATTCTTGGAGCAGGATATTCAGGGTCTTCTCCGCTCTGCAAGACCAGCGCCTTAAAGCCATAAGCCTCAATCGCCTGAATGGCCGTCCCGACAATTTCTTCATCGCTCATTCGATAGCGATGGACTTTACTATTTCCAGCCGCTATCCCGCAATAAAGGCAATTCTGCGCGCAGTAATTTGAAAATTCAATGATCCCATGCACACAGCACGAATTGCCGAGGTGTTTCTGCCGGAGAAAATTGCCGCTTTTACAAAGAAGGGAAAGACCTTCCTCATCTTGAAGATGAAGGAGATAAAGAAGCTCTTCTTTGTCCAGCTCCCGGCTTTCCATAGCTTTATCCAGCATTTTAGATAATTTTCTGTCAGAGCTTGTTTCCGAACCAGGAGAAGAAAGCCTGACGTCCGTTTCCTGAAGCTGCCAGAATAGCTCTTTCCACATCTCCAATATCGATTTCGCTTCCGCTTCAGGAACAATCTGAATCACATAACCGCCCTGCGCGAAAACATAATCACCGACTTTGAGTTTATCCAATTCATTGATCGCTTTCCGTTTTTCACCATAATAATCTACCGTAACGATTTTCTGCTCAATTATTTCAACCTTTCCAGGTATCGCGTAACACATAGTTTCCCCTAATTATTAATCCAAGAACGATCATCTTTTGTGATAGGGAAAACGCATCCCCCTATACCGATATTCAAATAGAGCAACAATGAAAATGCCGGGCCTTCCACCGGAGTAAAGTCAAGTCCGCAGCCAAAACCAATTTTAAAATCCACAATACTAAACGCTGCCATGTCCGTCATATAAGCCTCCATCATCACCGCGTAATACTTAAAATTCATAGAGACCATCAGATCAAAATCTATATAATAAAATGACTTGAAGGTACGTTTTTCACCATTGAGGTAAGCGTCAAAATTATTAAATCCGTAAAACCGGAATTTCGGCGCTAAAAGATAGGGGAAAATTTGATTAACTAGATTACTCTCTGAAATATTAAACGAGATACCTGGATAATTATAAATATCGATAAAAAGAGCCGTACCAGATATAGAATATGCCTTAAACGGATAATAATAGGTGGTAACCAATTGCTGATTATAGGATATATAAGTGGTTGTCTTGCTGATTTCCCAGCTATACGACAATTCTTTTTTTTCCTCATTCAGACTCACACCAATACCCGCGGCAAAACCAGGAGGAAGAAAGAGCCACTTAAAATGAAAGGTTTCAGAAGGATTATCCGCGTTCCAGGTGCCATAAAAACCTGTCGGATAAATAGAACCTTCCAGGAATATTTTCGGAATGGCGGGGGACATATCGAACATGGATGACAAATCAAATAAGCCGTTCAAGAAAAGGCCGCACAGGGCATTTGGATAAAGGCCAACTCCGATATCGGATGAAAGCCAATGCGAAGGCGCGCCCTGCATTTTGTTGCTAACAATAATGTAAACCCTATCTTCAGAAAGAGTTATCCCATCTTTTAAATCAATGTTTTCCCGGAACAGTATATCTTTTGTCTCATTATCTATGATAAAAAATGCCCCGCCAAATTTCGCGTTTTTACTCAGCGTCTTTTGAAGATAATTTTCGGTATAATAAAAAGAAACAGGGCCTTCCCAACTGGTACTATCATATTTTACTTTTTCAACTTCGGTCGTAACAAAAGAGTCATCTATCCATTCTTCCCCCTGCCACAATTCAAAAGCGAAATATATTTTTTTCCCCTTTGCTCCTTTCAGGCCAATCTGATAAAGATCGATCCTGATGGATTTATTACCCTTATATTTACTATCCGGGACAACTACGCTTTTACCTATGGAAGCCGCCATGATATTAGTTATGCCCTCCTCTTTTGTGTTTTTGGTGTAAGAAACAGCGGGAATACTCAAAACGATTAAAATATTGAGGGTTATTAATGATAGTAAAAACTTACTCATAAATCACCTCACTTAAAGATATTCTTCCAGATTTATTTGAAGACAAAATAATCCAAATATATTATAACTTATTTCATCAAAAATGAATATAGACTTTCAGTAGGATTTTCCATTCTATTTTCTCAACTTTTCCGGGTATCGCGTAACACATAATTTAAATCCTCATTCAGATATATTTCGATATTTCCAATATAAAATCAAAAGCCCGCGGTCCGGGACGGCTCATCCTGTCCTCATTCACAAAAACCAGCCGGGGAAATATTCCGATCTTTTGAAAAAGCGCCTTCAAATTTTTTTCTTCATTGGTAAAGGTATCCGAAATAAAAATAAATTCCGGTTTCAATTTCCACAAAGTCTCCTGGTCCAGAAGCGGATAATGAATTTTTGTCTCTACCACGTTTTTAAACCCGGCTTTAGAAAGCACATCCCCCAGGAATGTATTGGTAGAAGCGCTGTAAAATGGAAAAAGAGAGATTAAAACCATCGCCCCTGGAGCAACCTTTTTATTGGCCGCCAAACCCATTTTATTTCGAAGCTTTTCCGTAAAAGGAGAGACATCCCTGTCAAAAATTTGCCCCAGAACAACTAAATTGGAAAGAATGTCCTCTACTCTTTCTTCCTTTAAAGTCACTACTTTCAAGCCCCATTTTTGAAGCTGCTCAGATTGTTCTTTTGAACTGCCGGAAAAAGAATTGATAACCAGGTCTGGTTTCAGCAGTAAGATTTTCTCTATATTCACGCTCTGTAAATCACCTATTTTAGGAAGCTTAATTGCTTCCGGCGGATAATCGCAGAACCGTGTGTCGGCAATGAGCTTATCCCCCTCGCCGATAAAATAAATCATCTCGGTAACATTAGGCGCGAGGCTGATTACACGAATACTTCCGGCATAGGAAAAAGAGAAAAGTAAAAAGGAGATCAAAAGTAAACAAAACGATTTCATAGAAGAATATAATAAAGCAAATTTTGATTTTATTCAAATCCTCATCAAGGCTTATCGTGCTTGGCCACAAAGCTTTTGATTTCCTCTATCGCGGCCAATACTTTCTTGGCTTTCCCAACCCCAAAAGAAAAAGGATATTTGTCGTTTTCATCATTCTTGATGACCAAAACCGGCTTGCCCTGATACTCACTCTCTTCGATTATCATAAATTCCTCCTTTGGAACGCCTCACCCCCGGCCCCTCTCCAAGCCTGGAGAGGGGAGCGGACGACGACGGGCGCAATGTCTCCTTTTATTATTGCAATCACATAGACTATGCAAAATTTTTAATTTTTATCGTTTGCTTTCAACTTTACAAATGCATTTATTGATTTATTCAATGATTCAAATTCCTTAATTATCTTCTCTTCATAATTCATTCCCAATTTATAATTTTCCTTTAATATTGATAAATTTATTTCTATATGTTCTTTGAATTCATCTTTGTTTTGATTGGTAAAAACTAAATCAAATTTAATGATTTCATCCCAGATTTTATTGTTATTAACAAATTGCATGAAAAACGAGCGATAAATTTGCTTTGGCGCTAAGTATCTAATTCCATATTCTATAAAACCTACTGAATTAACCAGATTATTACTTAATATCTTGAAGTCGGGATAGTTCTCAAAAACAATATTATAAATGGGAATATCAGATATGTTTTCGATTATCAAGTTGAAAAAACCTACATTTAACTGTTCGAGCCTTAAGCTTATTATCGGTCTTTCTCTTTTTCTTCTTTCTCTTACCATTTCATTATGCATTTTTGAATTAATAATTACATACGCAATTGTCACGCCAAGCATTATAAAACTTGACAGCGCTTGGATAGATCCGGAATTTGCATTTAAAAAGCTAAAGAAATTATTTGTCATAAATTCCCTCCCCTCGTTATTGCCCTTTAACTTTATACAATAACCGCTCTATTGCCGTCTCCAACTCCGCATTCCCCTGCAGTCCATGCTTCAGACGATTGCTGGAAATATATCGGATCACCGATTTAAGATATTCCGGGCTATCCACAAGCTGCTTATTGAATTTCTGTGCCCAGAGATGAAACGCAGATTTCTCAGCAATTCCCAGCGAACGCTTGTATTCAAGAGCGGATAGACTTTTCAATGTCTTAACCGCATCTTCCAGCTTCCCGTCTTTAACTTCCATCAGAATATGAGCATGGTCGCCGGAGATGTTGAACTGATGAAATTTCATCTGGTATTTTTCAACAATATCTCCGATAATCCCGCACAATTTTACTTCATCTTCGGTTTCCAGCCAGAAAGCCGGGCCGGTTTTCACCCTGTATTTTTTCATTCTTTCAGAGTACCGGCTGTTATGTGTAACCAGCGTAACATGCCAGAGTTCCGCCATCTCTTGCTCCTGTATCGAGACTTTCTATACGTCGCGGACTGCGTGAACAAGGGGCTTAAGCCCCTTGTTAAGCCCCTTGTTTGCGATAGCATCGCGGCGTCACCGAATCTCCACCACCGCTATTTCTTCCTCCGTCAGCCCATACAGATTTCTACTCCCCCAGCTCCAGAATTCCCCATTGCTTTGGCTGATGATAAAACTCAGCATTTCCTGTCCAGACAATTTGTGTTTTACGCGCGCTCGCGTCATCGCTGTCGTCATAAATGATGTTAAAAAGAAGCTTATCCCCGTTCTTTGGAGAACACTTGAAAGGGAAAGCCCGCCATGGAATCCGGACCAGCATGGAAAGACTTTCATCTTTTTTGTCAAAGAGTTCCGTTTTAATATCCGGCGTTCTTTTATCTTCCGTCCAATTCCAGACATAAGGTTCATCCGCAAAATAAGCCAAACCAATCTGATAGTCGCCGTTGGTAAAAGAATAGCGATTCAGCGGTGCGGCCGGGTTTAATCCAAGGCAGATTTCAATACAGTCACCGTTCCAGATCTCATCGTCTTCTTTGCTATTCATAAAGGGAAAATCATCTATTACATGAATAAAGAGAACAAGCTCATCATCATTCCAGGCGATTTTCGATTTTCCGACAATATCATTTGGCCCCTTTAAATAGACCCCCGCTTCTCTCAATTCTTTATATTTATCTACCGTCAGCCATTCCAGCTTGCCCCAGATGGGAGAATATTTACTGATCTTTTCTTCTCCTCTTTTTGCTTGATAGACTGGCCTTTTCTTCAATGCCGATGTCGGAATATTTTCCATGGGAATATAACGTTTGTGATAGGTCGCAAGAGCTGCCCCATCCATTAGAATACTTTTATCCCTTACTCCTTTTTTGAACTGATTAAATACTTCTTTATCGGAATCAAATCTCCAGTCTGTTTCTTTGTTTATATTAAACCAGGTCCAGGCTCGAATATTTTTGTAGCATTTTTTTGTCACTCTGAAAAAATTCTCCATCCATCTGGATTTTTTACCGCCGCTCGGACTTGTGCCCATTTCTCCGATCATAATCGGCTTATTCGGAAAATTTTCCTGCAGAACTTGATAAAGCTCGTCAAACAACTCGTCAAATTCGGTCCAATGAGACCAGGATTGCGAGGCTCCGAAGTTGAAGCCATCCATTGCGATCCAATCAACATAACTGTCTCCCGGATAATAAGAGGCAAAAGTGTTTGAGGAACAATTAGGAGTGGAAACAGCATTGGGCGACCAGAGCCAGATAACATTTGAACCGCCCGATTTGATTGTCAAATCGTGCACGTGTTGATAAGTTTTGATATAATTAGAAGCGGAAAAACCATTTCTCGGCCCGCTCCACGGATACCAGTTTCCATTCATTTCATGGCCCCAGCGCACCATAAGAGGTTTCCCAAATAGAGCTGCCATCTCTCCAAATTTCTCTATATAAGCATCGTACTTTCCATTCAGAATATCCTGCAGACTGATACTGCTAATGTCGTTAGAGATCCATGCCTCCCAGACAATATGCGGGAGATAGCCATTAGTAGACAAACTTTCGCACGCGGCAAGAGGAAAATCCTTTTCCCAGCCGACGTACCACATAATCATCGCAGCCTTCTTTCCCACTTTTTTCTCTACGCTCTTTATAGCAGCTGGATTAGTTTGAATGCCTTCCTGAAAAAAGCCCCAATAGACCCCTTCATTGCCAGGTTTTGAAGTCAGATTTCCATCTTTCCCACATGACAACATCAGAAAAATACCTATTATGATTATACCGAGATATCGTTTCATAAGAAGATGCCTCCTTTCATTTAAGCAACAGTATTTGACAGAAACGGTTTTTTAAACTAAAATAATCCAGTCTTAACGGGCTGTAGCGCAGTTTGGCTAGCGTGCTTGGTTCGGGACCAAGAGGCCGAGGGTTCAAATCCCTCCAGCCCGATATTTTATCTCCCAAAACTCTATCTTCTCAATTGCATGAGAACCAGCCGGATTATTTCCTCCACTTCTTTGTTTTTAACTTCTTCTGAAGCGCTGAAAACAGAATCTATCGCTTTTTTAGCTTCGTTATCGGAGTAACCCAAAACTCTCATGGCCAAAAGGGTTTCTATTTTCTTCTTTTCCTGTGGATGAATTGCGGCCGAGTGATCGCTTATCGAAAGTTTTTTCATTTTATCCTTCAATTCCAATATAATGCGTGAAGCAGTCTTTGGCCCTATTCCTTTCACCCCGCTCAAAAGAGTCCCATTTTCCATTATAATAGCGTTTCTAATGTCCGAAGCGGAAAGTTCAGATAAAATCCGAAGGGCCTGTTTTGGGCCTATCCCTGAGACGCTCATCAGGCTCTCAAAAAGCTTCCTGTCCTCGATAGATAAAAATCCGACCAGGAAAATATCATCTTCCCGCACAATCATTTTTGTGAAAAGGCGGGCAAATTCTCCGGTTTGAAGATGTTCCAACGTCAACCGGGATACAAAGATTTCAAAGGCCATCCCCGCGTTTTCAAGGACAGCGCAGACATCATCTTTCGCGATCAATTTTCCCGAAACAGAATAAATCATGACAACCCACCCCTGTCCCCTCTGCGGGAGGGGAAATAGCTCTCCTCTTGAATATCCAATTCTTTGATTTTTTTATGCAGGTAGGTCCGGTCAATCCCTAAAGATTCGGACGCTTTTGTAATATTATAATGAAAGCGGATCAGCCGGTCGGTTATCAAATTTTTCTCAAACTCTTGTTTCGCGTCTTTTAGCGCCTGCTGAACATAATTCTCTTCCAATTGAGCATCATCCGGACGGCCCTGTTTTAACACATCATTCGCATCAATTAGGCCTTTACCGCTCAAAATAGCCAGGCGTTCCACGAAATTTTTTAGTTCCCTTACATTCCCGGCCCAAAAACGGCGGGATAACGCGTTCAGCGCTTTTTTGGATAAGGCAATCGATTTTTCATTTTTTAAATTAAAGTCTTCTATAAAATTAGCGGCCAGAAGGGGAATGTCCTCTTTTCTTTCCCGAAGCGGAGGGATCGAAATCGGAATGACGTTCAACCGGTAAAACAAATCCTGCCGAAAGCGCGCTTCCCGGATTTCATTATCTAAGTTTTTGTTCGTTGCGGCGAGAATTCTAACGTCTATCTTGACCGTTCCATTTCCGCCGACACGCTCAATTTCCCTTTCCTGAATCACCCGGAGGACTTTCGCTTGCGCGGAGAGGCTTAAGTCGCCTATCTCATCGAGAAAAATAGTGCCGCGATTGGCGCTCTCAAATTTTCCTTTCCTCTGCTTAAAAGCGCCGGTAAAAGCGCCTCTTTCATATCCAAAAAGCTCCGACTCGATCAGATTCTCTGGAATAGAAGCGCAGTTTACGCCGATAAAGGGGAAATTTTTTCTCTGGCTCTGGTTATGAATCATCCGGGCAATCAACTCTTTTCCCGTTCCATTTTCGCCGGTAATCAGAACCGACGCATTGCTCTGAGCAATATTGGGAAGGCTTTCTAAAATGAGCCGAATGGAAGGACTCTCGCCAATAAAAACAACGGGCTTTTCCAATTTCGATTTTAAGTTTAAATTTTCCATCTGCAATTCTTTCATCTTCACAGCATTACGGACAGCGGAAAGGATCCTTTCTATAGAAAGCGGTTTTTCAATAAAATCAAAAGCGCCTCTTTTCATAGCTTCCACGGCCATTTTTATATCGCCATGCCCGGAAATAATGATGGCAGGAATAAGCGGCAGTTCACCGTGCATATAAGAAAGGACATCCATTCCCCCTTTTTTGGGGAGAAGCACATCTAAGATTACAGCGTCAATATCCTCAAGCAAGGCCTTTTTCTGGCCCTCTTCCCCATCTGCAGCGGTGATCACTTCATAACCATCATCTTTTAAAATGTCAGAAATAGTTTCCCGTATGCTTTCTTCATCATCAACAATTAAAATCTTACTTGCCACTTTTTTCTCCTTGCCTCATCCCCCTCCCCGGCCCCCTTCTCCACTCGTGGAGAAGGGGGAGGGAAGTAAAGCACCTATTTATTTTAAACAATCAAATAGTAACACAACTTTATCTTTCACCCCCTCTCCGCACGCGGAGAGGGGGACGGGGGGTGAGGCTGAGTAGTTACAGAAAATCTAAGAAATTATCCACTTTTACTAACGTACTAAAAATTCTGTTTTCTAAGCTGGTTCCTATTTCACAAGACGAATTGCGTTATTGCCAGAATCAGCGATATATATTTTTCCCGCGAAGTCAACACAAACACCAGCCGGGCCATTTAATCTAGCGGTAGTCGCTGATCCGCCATCGCCAGTAATCCCACTTACCCCCAGTATACCCGCAATTGTATTAATATTACCATCTGTAGATACCTTCCGGATTGCATTGTTACCGGCATCTGCGATAAAGATATTTTCTGCTGAATCAATAAAAACACCTGTTGGAAAATATAGATCAGCATTGATTGCAAGGCCTCCATCCCCAGAACTTCCATTTGATCCAAGGATACCGGCGACAGTATTTATCTTACCGTCTGAAGCGTTTACTTTCCGGATCGCATGATTCCAGGCATCAGTAATGAAGATATTTCCCGCAAGATCAATATAAACGTTAGCCGGATAATTTAATTTTGCGGAAGTCGCAAGACCTCCATCACCAGTTGTTCCGACTTTTCCAAGAATACCGGCAACCGTGTTTATTTTACTGTTGGTTACGTTTATCTTACGGATCGCATGATTTTGAGTGTCAGCGATATAAATATTGCCAACGGAATCCAGGTAAACGCCCTGTGGATTTTTTAATTGAGCGTTAGTGGCAAAGTCTCCATCACCATTAGTACCGCTCGACCCAAGAGTTCCGGCAATTGTAAACATAAAAGGTTCTAAACTACTGGATTGACTGCTTGAACTTCCCCCACCCTGTCCTCTGGGGATGTTTGCGCATCCAAGAACCATAAAAGTAATAGCTAACAGAATGATGAATATAGAGTTCCAAAACATTTTAAGCATAAACGGATCTCCTATTTTTTCAATCAAATCAACATATTTTAAACTATTTGACTAAGCGGATTGCATTGTTACCAGCATCGGCAATAATAATATTACCCGCTGAATCAGCAAAAACGCCAATTGGATTGCTTAATCCAGCGGAAATAGCAGAGCCACCATCGCCGCTATTACACGCAGATCCAGGAATTCCAGCGATCGAATGTATCTTACCATCAGAAGCGTTCACTTTTCTGACCGTACTGTTGCCGGTATCAGCAATATAAATATTATTCGATAGATCGACGTAAATGCCTTGAGGTCTATTCAACTTAGCTATAGTAGCAAACCCGCCGTCACCTGTTTTTCCACTTGACCCTAAAGTACCAGCGATCGTGTTGATCTTGCCATCGGAAGCGTTCACCTTCCGGATCGCATGATTCCAGGTATCGGCAATATAAATATTTCCAATAGAATCGACATAAACACCTGATGGATTATTAAGTTTAGCATTTGTAGCGGAACCGCCGTCGCCTATATTACCGTTTGCTTGCAAGATACCCGCAATCGTATGTATTTTACCGTCTGAAATGTTTATCTTCCTGATCGCATTGTTAGCAGTATCTGCAATGAAAATATTACCCGGAAGATCGACGCAAATGCCTTGCGGAACAAAAAGTTTAGCGGCGATTGCGGCGCCGCCATCACCTGTAGAACCATTTGATCCAGGAATTCCAGCGATCGTATGAATTTTACCATCGGAAGCGTTCACTTTTCGAACAGTATTGTTACCAGTATCAGCGATGTAAATATTATTCGAAAGATCGACACAAATACTAAAAGGTGTGCAAAATTTAGCGTTAGTCGAAAGCCCGCCGTCGCCATTGGTACCAATTGTTCCCGGGATGCCTGCAACCGTTTTGATTGTGCCGTCTGATGAGTTCACCTTCCGGATTGTATTGTTTCCAGAATCAGCAATAAAGATGTTGTTTCCGGAATCAATAAAAACAGTAGCCGGGAAATTTAACAGAGCGTTAATTGCAAGGCCGCCATCGCCGTTAGTGCCGCCCAATCCCAATTTTCCGGCAATCGTCGAAATAAATGGCCCAATAGCGTTGCTCTGTGAAGATGAACTGGTTTCGCTAGACAGGGCTGTGCAACCGAGAATTGCAAAAAGAGGGAGGATGCAAATCAAGTGTAATATTCTCCATATTTTTAACATTAGCTAACCTCATTAATAAATATTATTTTATCGGGAAATTATATCATATTGAATTTTATTTTACAACAAATATTGAAAAAGGCACAAAGTGTGAAAAAATGATTGAAAAATTTATTTTAATAATCTATAATGAATTGTAAGCATTTCCTTTAACACAAGTCTATTTGGATGAGTATAAAATAATTGTGTTTAATAATTAATTAAGTTGAAAAGGAGAGTAAGAAATGAGTGTACCAAGGTTTCCAGACATTAGAAAAGACATACCGGGAAACAATGATTTTATTTTTCGTGAAATCAAACCAAAGAATCTTACAAGTACTGTTCTATGTTTTATTATCTCTTTATTCTTGCTGGCTTCCTGTGCTTTTCAGTTAACAAATGAAAATCCATCATCAAACGCATCACAAAATCTAAATACTCCATATGCTTCTGTTCAGGAATTGGATTCCATCACAAATGGTTCCAGTGATTACGCTTATTGGCGTTTATCCAGGGTTTTCGCGCTTATGCAATTGGAAAATTTTAGATCGCAATGTAATTGGAACAATACCGCTCTTTCAGAAAGGCCGGTCGTTATTTACGACGGTCAATTTTTCCCAAAATACTATGAATTCCGTGTTTGTCTGGATGGGAAAGAGATCGGGGCTATATCATGCATTGCCCAGAAAAAGGACGGTCAGCCGGTAGCTTACGTGATGAGTTATGCGAAAGACTATAGTCAGTCTTCATCATTGGGAAAAAATTACAAAATCATTGCCAACAATTACCCCGCCAGTATTTATTACGGCGTTCAAAATGAGGCCCCGAATAAATTGGGAATCATGAATAACGTGGTGTTTGACCCTCAAAGCGGGCATGCCACGAATGCCGCCCGTGAAGTTAGCGCGCTGGAGCTCCTGCGGAATGCCGATAACGCTACTCTATCAAACATCGGAATCACTAATGAAAGCCAGCGCCAAGAGATGATTCAGGATCAGCTATCCAATCAGTCTGCCAATCATGACATGTGGCAGCAGATCGAACAGCGTCAATCCAATATTATCCAGACAACAGTAGAGCAGGTCGCTCAGGCGGCGGTTTCCACTAAGGGAGACTGGGATGACCAGTATATTCTCTGGCAATGGTGGAATAAGGCTTATTATTATAATCCCGGTCTATGGTGCGGCCCCAACTGCCTCACGTTTATTTCTATCGGGGCCGGTTACTACCCTGGATATGGCATCGATATGGGGAATAATCGGCAAGCTATAGACGATGCTTATCTAACTTTCGAGAACGCCGTCGGCACCGGGGCCAAACTGTGGTGGGATTTTTCGGAGCCTCTCCAGAGATATACACCCTTTACATTAATCGGCGGGGTTCCTCATACCTATGATATCGCCAACGGATTTATCCGAGATTTCGGCACTCCGGTGATATCGCTCCGTTCCTGGGCTTTTATTAACGGGATTTGGACCTGGGAATGGCACTACCGGGTGATCTGCGGAACTCTTCGTCAGCACCGCGAATGGGGCTTCTGGTTTTTGTGGTGGTGGATAGGTTTTTCCAGCAACAAGGACTGGTATCTCATGCACGACAACGGCGAAGATGGTGGAAATTTCTGGGAAGCGGCTGGAAGCTCAGCCCAAATAGTGGCATATCCGACCGTGCGCTATACTACAGGCACATCGACCGGATTGTCGGTAAATTACGCTGGAAACTGCTACTCTATTTTAAGCTGGAACTCGCTGCCCGGCGCCTCGTCCTACGAAATATATTATTCAAGGATCAGCGGAGACGCCGCGAAAGCCTCGCCTCCAAAAGCGGTTACAAGCGTTAATACCTTTGGTTTTAGCCTGGACAATAATAGCGGTATCCCCTCGCCGCAGACATGGTATTTCACTATTAAGGCTACTATACGTGGTGAAAAAAGCGCGTTCTCTGATGTTTATATTTATAGAGTTAATTAGTTTGAATTGTAGGAGGAAATTTAAAATGAATAAAGTTTTTAGTTTTTTAGCCCTATACCTTCCCATATTAATACTCAGTTCTTGTCCTGCTGGAGTTTATATGCCCGGTATTATTCCGGCAGGAGTGCGTACAATTGATTCCTCCACAAACGCTATCCAGGGCATGCGGTGTTCGCTTATTTTGAATAGTTCCGGCCAAATGATAGGCATAGAATATACTGATAACAGCGGCTTGGGAGAATTTGTTGTTACTAATGACGAAAGAATTACCCATCAGGATGAAAACGCTTTCCTGGCGAATTATACCATCCGGATCGAGGATGTGGACGGGACAAATAATCTCGCGAGTTTTTTGACTACCAATATAATTCCAAAAAGGGTATACTTAAGTGATCGTTATGTAATTATGGAGACGAACACGAATGAGTGAAAGTAAAATATCTACTCTTCTCAAATCAGTCCTATTCATTATTTTCACATTGTTGTTTCTGCGGTTGTCCATTACGCCGGTAGACAGCCTGGATTTCGGTTTTCATATCCGTACCGGGGAAGATATTGTAAAAAATTTAAAATTTCCTCTGGTAGAAAGTTATTCCTATACCGCCGCCGGAAATTTTAACCCGGCTTATTCATGGGTTTTCGATGTATTGAATTATTTTTTTTACGCTTTATTGGGTATCCATGGGTTGATGATTCTTCAAATCATTCTGGCGCTCATTATTCTTTCTCTTGTTTTCATTCTGGTTTTTAGGATAAAACCCTCGCCTGATCTTTTCTGGAGTTTTCTTCTCATTGTCAATATCTTGCTCGCTTTTACTTTCTTTTACGCGCCCCGGATTATGGTTCGTCCCCAGCTTCTGGGAAATGTTTTTTTGATTTTATTCCTTCTGATTGCTCCGAAAATTTTTTCTAAAGAATATAGCGGCTTAAGCGTGAAAGGCCTTTTCAAGAGTCCTACTATCTGGCTTGCCGTTATTCTTTTGCTGATCTGGGTAAACACTCACTCTTCTTTTGCGGAGTTGTTTGTCATTTTACTCATTGGGTTAGGGGCGCAGGTCGGAAAAAAAATCTTGCGCCTAGAAGGTCAGGACTTGCCATTGCGCAACAGCATTATTCTTTTTATGCTCCTCTTTTGTTTCTGCTTTTTGAACCCCAATTTTTATCGGGTTTTTGCGACATTTACGGCATCGACAAAGTACACCGAAGAATTTTTCTCTCTTTTCCAGGTTTTTCCGAAATCAGGAGGGCTTTATATCGCGATTGTCCTGGCTTATTTGCTGATTTTTTTAGCTTTTGCTATCCGGTTTTTTATTAAGAAAGATTGTTTAAAGGGCTTTTTGCTTACCGCTTTTATGGCTTTAGGGGTTTATTCTGTACGCTTTCTGGGGGATCTGGGCGTCGCCGCGGCTGTATTGCTTTTACCCGAAGTGACTTTTATTACTGATTCCATGAGTAAGAAGCCGTTTTTAAAAAAGGCGGCGCTTTTCGGAATGATTTTAGTTTTGATGGGACAGCTTTTTCTGATCTACTTTTACCGAAGGCCTTTCGGCTGGGGATTGGCCGAAAACACCTTTCCGGTAAATGCGGTGAATTATCTAAATGGGCTTTCCATAGAAGGTGAAATGTTTAATTCTTATGAGTGGGGAGGGTATCTGATCTGGAACATGAAAAAACACAGGGTCTATATTGACGGGCGCATCCAGATCTACCCGGATAAATTTATTGAAAATTACCAGAATCAACTATTGAAAAAACCGCCTTTTTATTTTATGAGTGAAACCGAAAAGTGGAAGATTTCATTTGCCCTGGTTCCCTATCCTTCACAAATCGGAAATTTCATTGCCAATAATTATTCGGACTATCTGTTTGATAAAAATAATTGGGCGCTGGTTTATTTTGACAACGAGTCGCTTGTCTATATGAAGCGCGGTTTTTCCGCGAATAACGACGCGCTCATTAAGAATTTAGAATACGCCTTATTAGAACCTACGATTTTGGTTCCGCCTCTTCTTGAAAAATATTTGACGAATGAAACATCTCAGAAAGTGGTGCTGGAAGAGCTGGAGCGAGCCATTGCGGTCTTTCCGAACTCGATTTATGCCCATTTCTGTCTGGGTTATTGCCAGTTCCAATTGGGGAATGTAGAGGAAGCCATAAAAGAATTGGAGATGACCAAGAAGCTTTATCCTCATCCGCAAGTGCTCGCGATCTTAGATAATTTGAAGTCTTTGAACAGATAACTGGCCTAAATCCGGCGAATCCTTTTATGGGGCTAAATTACTCAAGCCGCTGTTGCCTGGCCAATCCAGATTCAGATAATACGTTTCAATCAGGCAATTAGTTGTGAAAAGTGATACATTCAGGCCGTTAATCCCGGAAAGATTCAGGGTATTCAGGAATTGGGCGGTATGGGCGCTGAAAATCACGGTTCGCGCAAAGGCGTTCGTCCAGCCGGGATAGATTGCGTTCGGATATTGGTTATTAATGTGGTCAATCCAATCTTTGAAATCAAATTTTATGTTTGTATAACCGCCGTTCATAAGAATCTTTTGAACAGAAGCTGTTTGAAGCAAATTGCTTTTCGAAGTGTTCGACAACGCCTGATTTAAGTAAAACTTCGTTTGTAATGCCAGATTGCCCATGTTTGTCAAGCAGACCAATGATATACAAGCACTCTGCAAATAGGTCGGCGATTGGCTTTCGTAATAATCGCAATAGCTTTGTGCCATTTGTCTGAGAGCGCTTTCGAGCGAACCTTCCTGTATTCCGGTATTAAAGGCGCTGAAAAATGTGTCATAAGGATAGCCGTCGCTTAATTCATCAGTTTGGGAAACCATGAGGTAGTTTGCCTTATTCCTGAGCTGGTAGGCGACTTCCACATCCCCCATAGTGCAGGCGTCAAAAACGATAAAAGAAAAAGACCTGTCCGCCAGCGCATTCGCCAGTTCGTCGATATTCATTTGATCGTTTCCAAACGAATCGTCTTCCCCGAAAGAAAAATTTATATTTGCGGAAACGAGGGTTTTGGGAAACCAGCCTGTCCCATGAGACCAGAGAACAAGTCCGTAATTTTCAGCGGGGAACATCGATTTTGCTGTGTCTATAAAATCCTTTAGTGTACCCGGAAGACAGGAGTCCTGTACCGTGTATGTTCTAACAATTGGACTGATTACATTAGAACTCTGGTCATTGGTGATCCAGAGGATTACAGGAGTGGCGGGAATGGAACCGGTCGCGCGGTCGAGGTAAACGACAATATCGAAAAAAGAATTTCTCCCGGCTTTCTCCATTTCGTTCAGATCTTTTAGAACCGAACCGTCCAGGCTATTGTCCGCCGCCATATAAACCAGGATGGTCCATGGCTTTTTATAAGAATTTCGGGCTGTGACTTTTTCTTTCTCCGGTTCGATGGAACAGCCACACAGAACCAAGGGAAAAAACAGGCAGGAAATGCAAATCAATTTTCTACTCATAATATTCGACCTTTTATATCCCCTACATCGGCAATTTAACAAAAAAAACCGTTCCGTTCTGCCCGCTCTCAAACCAGATTTTCCCATTATGCTCCGAGACAATTCGCTCCGCTATAGCCAGCCCGATGCCGCTGCCGCTCTTTTTAGTCGTAAAATAAGGTTCAAATATTTTGTCCTGGATTTCATCTGGAATGCTAATCCCTTTGTCTGCGACGATAATCACAAAGCCATCTTCTTCGAGCCGGGTTGAAATTTTAACAAATTTTTCTTCTTCAGACGCTTCAATCGCGTTATTGACCAGATTAAAGATTACCTGCTTGAGCTGGTTTTCATCATAACGAAGTGTTCTTTCCGGACTCTCAAAATCCTTTTCAATTTCAAATTGAGGATAAGCATGCTGAAAAAAATCAGCTGTTTCGAGAATGGTTTTAATTATATTTTTATTTTCCAGCTTGAGTTCCGGCAATCGGGCAAACTTTGAAAATTCATTGACCAAGTTTTCCAGCCTTTTGGTTTCGCTGATGATGGTATTGGCCGTCTTCTGAAGTATTTCACCAAATTCCTTCGGCTTCATTTCATAGGCGTAAAGCATCCTCTCAGCGGAGAGTTTAATAGGCGTTAATGGGTTTTTTACTTCATGGGCCAGCCTTTTTGCCATTTCCTGCCAGGCTTCCAGCCGCTCCATTCTTTTAATTTCCTGATAAGCCACTTTTAACTTTGATCCCATAGAATTAAAATGATACGCCAGATCGCCTATTTCATCATGCGTTTTTATTTTAACTTTATGGTCTAAATTCCCATCCGCTATAATCTTGGTGCCTTTTACAATCTCTTCTATCGGCTCTGTAACGTTTTTCGCGGCAAAAAGGCTTACATAAAAAACTCCCGCTAATATGGGAATCGCTAAAACAAAAATAGAAAGGAGTGAGACCGGAAAGATATAGGAGCGCAATTTCTTCAATCCGGATAAACTCTCAACGTTAGAAGAAAGATTATCCAGAGCCATTTTTAAATCTTCCTGGGGATATTCGCCAAAATAATACAACCCTTTTTTGACCACAGCAATACCAGGGATTCCTCCAATATAAAGAATTTCATTCTGCCTATTTGTCCTGGTAAAAAATCCCATAACATTGGTCTGATAATTAGTCAGCTCTGTAAAAAGCGATCTTTTAATAGGTTTTTGCGGATAGAGTTTTCTTTTCCAGATAGTAAAAGAGATCGGGAAACTGCCTGGCGAAGCTTCCAGGCGCAGCCTGAGCTTTTCTTCAAAATCAGCCTTACTCTTGTCCAGAAGCAATTGATACCCTTCCAGCAGATTGTCGGCAATCTTTCTTTCCCTTTCAATAAATGTACTTTCTATTAAAAAAATCAGGTAAAACATAAGAGCGCCAAAAATCACAATAAAACCAATAGTAGAAAAAAGGAAATAGGAAGTGATCTTACCTCTTAACTTGTAGCCGCGGACACCCTTTTTTTGAAAAAAGAGCACTCTGGAAAAATTATAAAGGAGCCACAAACCCAAAAAAGAAAAAACAAAAAACACGACCGGCACAAAGGTCTTTAAAGTCAAATTGGCCTGAACAGAGTCAAGCCAGCCGAAGATTGAAAAAGCTGAAAGAAAAGACAAAAAAAGAAAGGCCAGTAAAAAAACAATGTTCCATTTTTTATTCATTCAGGATACCAATTACGAAGTTAGTCTTCGTCAAATTTTCTAACCTCCACCAACTCTCGAATGGCTTCCAGGGCCTGGTCTTCATCTTCACCATGGGCAACAATCTTTAAAACAGTCCCCTTGCCAGCGGCTAATAAAAGCAAGTTCATAATACTTTTACAATTCACTTCATTTTCATCTTTTATAATTTTAATCTCACTATTAAACTGACTGGCTATATTGGCCATAAGAGAAGAGGGCCTCGCGTGAAGGCCATACTCATTTTTGACTGTCACTTTCATTTCTTTCATTGAAATTCAAACCCCTAAATGTCACTCATTTTACATTATTTTATTAATTTACACAACTTCTTTTTCTTTTTTCTGAATCAAGTCTTTAATTTTCTTGTCCAGGTCATCCGCCGCATTATACCCCAATCTTCTCATGATTTCCCGGTAAGCGGCCACTTCTACCAATAAAGGAATATTTCTTCCGGGACTCACCGGAATCTCTCTTTTAGGGACATCCACTCCCAGAACATTTTCATACATTTCATCTAAACCCAGCCGGTCATAATTGTAAGACTTATTCCACTCCTGGAGATCTATAATAAGAGAAAGCCTCTCGGATTTTAAGATTCTCTCTTCGCCAAAATACTGAGATAAATTAACAATGCCGATACCCCTGATTTCAATAAAAGGCCCCAGATTAACAGATGATTCGCCTTTCAGCTCAAAGCCGCCGGGCGTCCTGATTTTTTTTACTTTTACCATATCGTCGCAGATAAATTTATGCCCCCTTTCCAGAAGGCCCAAAACATTTTCACTTTTTCCAATGCCGCTTTTTCCGGTAATCAATACTCCAATGTTATAAATAGAAACAAAGTCCGCATGAAAAGTAACAAAAGGGGCGAAAACATCTGCCAGAATAGTCGACAACAAAGCTATTAATCTTTTTGTGGATTGTTTTGTCCTGAGAAAGGGAATACCAAACCGGTTGCTGAGGTCAATTACTTCTTTAGGTATTTCATAATTATGAGTAGCGATGCAAACCGGCATATCGTACTGGAAAAATTTTTCAATATTGGCGGTGTTGCCATCTTTTATCAACTTTTCAAGGTAAGCAACCTCTCCTCTACCAAAAATCTGAATCCGGTCATAAGCAAAACAGTCGAAAAAACCTGCTAAAGATAAACCCGGACGGTTAATTTCTTCCCTGAGAATTTTTTTTAAAAAACCTTCCTGGCCGCTGACAACAGTCAAATCTAATATAGAGTTCTGCTCTTTATCAATTTTCAAAAGCTCCGAGACAGATATACCCGACAGCCTGGCATTTTCTTCCATCATAAATTCCATCTATCTATGATGGTCCTTTATTTTGTCTTTTTTCTTTTTAATTTCTTTCTCTACTTTGTCCGTTACCTGATCGAAAGATTCCTGCCAGGAAGAAGCAGTTTCCTTAGCAAAAAAAATGTCATGACTTGCGGCCACTTTTACTTCCGACATATACCGGCCCCTCTGCAATCTTAAGATAACATTGATATTCATAATCTGGCTATAATAAAATTTGAATTTCTGCAGTCTTTTCTCTAAATAATCTTTCATTTCATCTGTAATTTCGGTTCCTTTTTCCGTGTAGGTAACAACCATATTGTCCTCCAATCTATCATTTCTCCACAAAACCTTCTTTTATTTTTGAGAGTTTTCCGCGTAAAATCATAATTGCCTTTGTGTGAAGCTGAGAAACCCTGGATTCTGTGACATTGAGAATAGTCCCTATTTCCTTTAATGTAAGGCCTTCATAATAATACAAAATCAATACCTGTTTTTCCCTTTCCGGAAGATCCATTAAAGTTTTAGCGATCATTTTTTTGATTTCTTCTTTTTCGGCCGCCACATCCGGATTGTAAGTATCTGAACTTTCCAGAGTGTCCTCTATCGACATAGGCGCATTATCGCTTCCATCATTTAAATACCAATTTTCATCCATAGAAACCAGAGAGTTTCCGCTGACTCGAAGCAATAGATTATGGAATTCCGTTACGCTTACACCCATAGCTTCAGCTATTTCTTCGTCTGTAGCAGAACGGCCCAGCCTTGCTTCCAAACTGGCAATCGTTCTTTCAATTTCTTTAGCTTTTTGGCGGACAGACCGGGGAAGCCAGTCAATAGCCCGAAGCTGGTCAAAAATAGAACCCCTGATTCTAGTCACAGCGTACGTTTTAAACTTGATTTCCCTTTTCGGATCAAACTTGTCAATGGCGTCTATTAAACCCAGAATGCCATAACTGACCAGGTCAAAAAACTCAACCGAACTGGGCACATTCATGGCAACTCTTCCTGCCACATATTTCACCAGAGGAGCGTATTTTTCAATAAAATAATTGCGGATTTTTTGGTCATGATCTTCCGCGTATTTCCCCCAGAGTTCTTCTTCGGTTATCTTATCGAACTCCTCATAACCTCTCATACTTGCTCTCCCCAAGCTTTATCCTGTCCAATTACAAATTATAAGATATTATTTTATTTTACACAATATTATGAAAAAAAAATTTGATTTCTGGGCCTTTTCAACCCATAATCCACAAAATTACGGCAAAAGCGATAAATAAAAGCAAAATAATGATAAAAACAACCAGGCTAAAACTCTTTTTATCACTTTCATTGTCTAACGAATCTGCTTGCCGATCTTCTTTAGCCTTTATTTCCGGCTCGGATGAAACGAAATTTATCTTTTCCTGTGCCGCTTTTTCAGTTTCTCTGACTTGAACACGTACCCTCCCGCCGATAATAAATTTCCCGTAGATTCCCGGCCCGAATTCAATAAAAACCAATGTATTTTCAGTATCTTTTGACTTCTTTGTATAGACTACTTTTCCATGTAACGATCCTGTTGAGCTATAGGAAGGTTCTATAAAATTCAAAATTTCAGCCGCGATTTCCCTTGAATCAACAACTTTGACCAGGACTTCATCGCTGCTCTGGATTTTTTCTATGTCTTTCCCGCCTAATGGCGCTAATACAGGATTAACTTTTATGCTCAGCAATACGATCAAATCACTATTATTTTGTGCCTTAAGACGACTACCCAACCGCGCTTCAGTTAGAAAATTCTTCAGACGGAAAATATCAATATTTTCATTACTTAATTTTAATATCAGGGAGCTATCTCCAATAATTTTCCCGATTTCACTGATCAAAAATCGTTTCAAATTTACCGAGTCAATCGTACTCTTATCTACAAAAAAGCTGGAAAAATAATCGCTCGTTTCCGGAAAAAGAATTTGATTTTCAATCTTGAGCGAAATCTCTTTTTCCAGATTCGCTGAATTCTTGTACTGACTTATTTCTTGATGAACGTTCAACCAGCTTTCTTCGATGACTACCTTAGAAAGGTTTTCATCTCTGGAAACCGCGACAATTATATATTCTAAGGAGCTGGTCTGGAAATTATAAAAAAACAAACCTACCCCATAAAACTTTTTCTTACTGGAAATAAACTTTAGTTTGATCGTACAAGCGTCTTTCTCTGCTGCTTCAATGATGCGAATAGCCATTTCCAGGTCTCCTTTGACAAAAAGAACCAGCTTTTCCGCAAAATCCTTCGGCAAACCATAATTATTCACCAGGATATCCGCTTGTAAAACCATGTTTTAACCTCTTTACTTATTGATCCTTATTAAGAATAGATTTAATCGCTTTGGCAATGATTTTCGACTCCGTAGTAATCATTTTATTTCCCGACCTAAAACGAACAGTGCCTTTTAACGCGGTTTCGCTTGAAATTTTCTTTTTTCTCGCTTCTTCTGCTTTCTTTGCCTCTTCTAAACGATCCAGCTCATCTTTTGAGTCCAATTCTTTTTCATCATTAAAATCGTTTTGTACGGGAGAAATCTTCGGGGAAAGGCTAAAATTTTCTTCTTTAAAATTCCCGTTTTCCTTTTCAACAGGCACTTTTGGTGCTTCTTCTCTTTTCGGTTTTACTGTCTCATAATCCGCTTTCTTTTCATCCTTTTTCTGGTAAATACTTTCGTAAGAAATATCCGGGGAAGAATCTTGTTCTTCTAACACACCAGCTTGTAAAATCTGGCTTTCCAGGGAAAGAGCTTCTCTTTTTACTTGAAGCAAGTTTGCATAATCTTCTTCCGACAGAGAACGCTTCAAAAAAACATCAAGCCCCCAACCAAGCGCGCCCATCAGGAAAGCGCTCAATGCGCCTCTGATTAAGATGAGAACAGGGGGATTTCTAGAAACGATCCCCAGCAACGCAGAAAAGGCAAGGCCAAATAGGGCGAAGTAAATAATTATTTTACTTTTTAACAAGTTTTCCATAAAATATCCATTCATCCAAGAAGATTATTGAAGCTTCTTTGATAAGCAGTTCTAAAAACTGCCTTTATTTTTACTCTATAATTATATGCCATGAAAAGAAAAAGTCAATGGAAAGGGTTATTAATTTCCGTTTTTAAACGGCTTAGAATTTAACTCCTCCTTTTCAAAGGGGGGCCGCAGGGGGGAATTCATGAAGAAGGTTGTAAATTTTTATGGGACTTAAACATACTTTATTCATAATTGTTCTTATTCTGCTGATTGTCCTTCATTTCACAATTGGTTTTGGTTATCCTATTCCAGAAACCATTTTTTTTATACGGCTCAATATCCTTCTTCAGGAAGTCTTAATCGCTTGCATTTTAGCAATGGGGGGGATGATTCTTCAAACACTTTTGATCAATCCGCTGGCAGAGCCTTATCTTCTCGGCATTTCCGGAGCAGCCTCATTCACATCGGTCTTAGCCGCTTTTTTTATGTTCTCGCCTATGCTTTTGTTTCGCACCTCTTTCTCAGTAATCGGGGCAATCCTTCTGTTTTTATTGATTTTTACTATGAGCAAAAGAAAATTTGGTTTTTCAATTGGGTCAGCAGTTCTTTTCGGCATTGCTTTCAACGCTTTTTTTTCCAGCTCCATCATGGTATTTCAGAACCTTTTGATGCCGAATCAGTTCAGCGCTTCTGTACGCTGGATTATGGGCAGTATCGACAGTACGGCTGATTATGAGATCCTGCTCCTGGTTCTGGCGCTAACGCTTGAATTGACTTACTTTTTACGTTTTCGCAAAGAACTGGACATTTACCTTTCGGGAGAAGAAATGGCACTGGCTGTGGGAATCGAAACGGAAAGATTAAAGATTTTGGGGTTTGCGGCGGTCTGCCTCGCGACTGGAATAGCAGTCAGCGTCTGCGGAATGATTGGCTTTGTGGGTTTGATTGTGCCGCATCTGGCAAAGATGATTTTCAGGAAAAACTCCCGTTTTTCATGGCTATGGCTTTTTGTCACCAGCTCTATTCTTATGATTGGCGCGGGAATTATTTCAAAAAATCTGGTCCCCGGAGCAATATTCCCTATAGGAGTGGTGACTTCTTTGATTGGAGCGCCTTTTTTTGCCCTGATTCTTTTCCGGCAGGGAAAAAGAATCGGCTAATCTTTCCGGTATCTTTCGATTAATCTTTTATAGTATTCCAGAATATTTTTGTATTTTATGCTTTCCAGATTTATTTTTTCTAACGCCTGTTCCTGATTCTCTTCTGGAGCCTTTATTTCGTATTCTTTAGCCTTTTCCGCTTTCCTTTTTTCACTTACCCCTTTAGATTGAATAGATTTTTGCGCGTTTAGAAATTTTTCCTCTAATTTTTTACTTTTTACCAGAGTATCTGGCTTAACTGAATAGCTTTGAAGATCCTTTAATAGTTCGCCTATGCTTCTCGATATTTCTTCCCCTCCCTCAAGGGCAGAGCCGCTGTTTTTTGATAATAATTCTTTCAATGCCTTTTGAATCTCTGATTGAAGCCCGGAAAGTTCTTCCATTTTTTTTCTCATTTCTGGTGATAGCTTGCCTTCTTCTCCCATTTTTCGGAGAAGCTCTTCCAATCCTCCGGTAACAGCCGATTGGAGTTTCAATAAATCAGAAAGGTTCATTCCAGCCGATTGCTTTTCGCCACCGGAAGAATTTTGCTTTTGAGCAGCCTCTCCTGCTGCCTGATCAACTTTTAAAAGATAGAGAAATAAAAGTGATAATGATCCCTGTATTTCACGAAGGGAGACGTTTAATTCCGGCAGTTTATTGTCTCTCAAAAAATCCTGTGCCGTGATAAATTCAGTGTCTATATTATTCAGGATCGATTGTATTTCATCTCCAGTATTTCCAACAAAGAGTAGATTTTCCAGAGCTTTTTCTACTTGAATTTTGATCATTTTAGTAGAAACGGAAGAGGAATTTACTATTTCTGTTAAATTGATCGGGTTTTCTTCAAAAGCCTGATCCAGAAAGAGAGCGTTTAAGTAGAGTTCTTCGAATATCTTCTGAAACTTTTCTTTTCTTTCCTTTTCTCTTTTTTCTTCTGTGTCCTGTATTTCATCCTGCACCGCTTTTTCTAGTTGTTCCATAACCGTATCGGATGGCTCAAAACTTTTCCAGTCCGCCATTTTGAATCTTTTTGATTCTTCCTGCAAAGTTTTGGCTAAACCACGGATTGGCTCCGTCTGCTTTTCCATAAACCGCGCCGCCTCGTTTTGAAAAGAATCTGAAAACCGGTCAAAATTCTGCTTCTGGGTTTGATTCTTCAAACCTTCATAAACGTTCTTCAAAATTTTGAAACGGTTAATCAAGTCGGCGCTTTTTTTATAATGTTCCAGGTTTTTTAGAAAAGATTCCATAAGTTTCAAGATGTCCCCTGTTTTCAAAGACTGGAACTTTTTCGACAGATCCGGTCCTGAAGTATTCTGCATCATTTTTGCGAGCTGGGAAATAAGTCCCTGTTTATCTTTTAATTCCTCTACTATTTTTTTCATCCGCTCCAGATTGTCCTGTATTTCCGAAATCCCTGAAAAGGAGTAACTCTTTTCCAGCGCTGAAACGGATTGGTCTAAATCACTTATATTTTTTTGAAGTTCACTCTTCTCCTGTGTCGTAGCGGCTAAATCCCGATCCTGTAAATCTCTTGAGAGTTTTTGGTAATGATTGGAAATAGCCTGAATAGTTTTCCGGATTTTTTGCTCTTCCTGGCTCCTTTCTCTTTGAATATCTAAAAAGTCAGGAGAAATAATATTAAATCCAATCATTCCAGATTTTTTTCCAAAAACATCCACCGCCTGGAAAATAATGCTGGCTGTCTCGTTAGGCAGGACATCCAGTTCTTGGTAAGAAAATATAATTTTTTTATCCAATATTTTAAAATCCCCTCCATCTAATTCTTTGTCTATTTGAATACTATCTTTACGAAAAAGAGGTTGTCTATTCGAAATAGTAATATGAAATAGAATTTTTCGGACCCCCTGGTCATCTTCCGCTACAATTTGAGAAAGAATATTCCACCGGTAATAATTTAACACTACATCCTTAGCCGGAAAAATCAGCTTGATAGCAGGAGCCTGATTTTGATTAACCTGCACAAAAAAATTCGGAAAGTCATAGGAGTCTTTATCTTTCGAAAGCGCATAAATATTAATTCTCTCGCTGGAAGCTGGAGTTAAGAATATCTTGAAATGATTGTTATCAATAACGCTTTTCCATTTTGATTTTGTCAAAACTGAAATGCTGGACAAACTTTTTGTCATCTGGCACAGTATTTCTATTTTTGCTCCTTCCCAGGCCTCAATATCCTGAAGGCCGGAATACTCTTCCATTGAAAGTTTTGTTTCAGCCGGATAAATTACTTTCAAAGCAACTTGATCCGGAAAAAGTTTTTTGACCGCGTTCAATGTCTTCTTTAAGACAATCCGATCCATTCCATATTTCTGAATAATCACTGATACATCCAATTTTTTCGCGGCCGTAAAGTTTTCTCCGATTTCAAATATAAGATTAGAACTCTCTAGAATAGTGTTTGAGGCCTGCAAAAACAAATGGTCAAAAGAGTTTTTTTCCTCCGATAAATCAAGCCGCAAAGGCTTTGACTCTACATAATAATCAGGCAAAGAAAATGAATTTTGACTGCTGAGAAAAAAGCGAATATCTTTCATCTTTTTCAAGAGGGTTGAAGATATTGTAAACCAGAGCACAGCGCATAAAAACAGCATTATTCCAGCTAAAATCAGGTGAAAAGTAAAATTTTTTAACTGCTTATGCTTCCAATTCTTGAATTGAGGTAAAGAAACAACTTCCTCTTCCATCTTAGACAGGGTGTCCGGATCTTTGTTTTTTTCTTCCAGCTCGTAGAGTGAATCCAGAAAAAGCCTTCTTTTTTCAAACAGTTCTAACTCAATATTTTTCCAGAAATCTCTATGATTTTTCCTCCAGCGGAGAGAAATAAAAACAATGGAAAAAAGAAAAAGCCCCCCCGTCAAGCAAGAAAGCGCGATAAAAATCGGGATGGGGTAAACCAACAAAAATAAAATCAGCAAAAGAAAAAGAAAAGCGGCAAAAAACAAAAAAATAGTAACGCCGAATCGGAAGTGAAAAATGCGATAAAATTTATTGAATGAATCATGAAGCATTTTTTATCCCTTCACTTAATAAGGTTCTTCCGTTTCTATGAAATCTTCTTCCTCATCCGACGGCATATCAATTTTCAAATATAGCGGACGCTCCAGTAATACGTTTGATCCGCCCAATTCCCCATCTCGAGTCAAAAAATAGAGCGCCGATGAGACATAATACGCGTTCATGAAAATCTCAATCACTTTTTGATTGTGAGAAAATTTCTTGCCGCCGACCCGAGTATCAAAATTAAGTATCTCCTCAGGGTTTTGAATAATTCTTTTTTGATTTTCATAATCTTCCACAATAATTTTAAATTGCTTGGCAAACTTATCTATTAAAAGGCTGGTTTGATTACGAATATTTAATGAAATCTGAGTTCTCTGCTGATTAAGCTGTTGGACTTTAACAAATTGTTCTCTTATCTGAAGATAGGTGTTTGTATTTACCCTGCGAAGTTCAGACACAATCCTCGCGTATTCATTTAAACTTTTATAAATATTATCAATGTAAAAATAAAGATCCTTTAAATTGCTTCGATAATCCCATCTCTGCCCCCGGTCAGAGAAGATATTGAACTGAACTCCGCTGGAAATAAACACAAAAGAAAACTCTTTATCAAAAAACTCGAGCAAAGTCAATGTAATAAAAACCTTGTCTTTTATAGTCAGGCTAACCCTGGGGTCTTTGATCTCCGTATAAAAATCTAATATTTCCTTGAAATTGACATTCTTTCGAAAAACCCTCAAGCCATTTTGAATCGGCTCCGGAAGGCTGAACAAATCCTCTTCTATGGCTTCTTCAGACATCTGCTGAGGGCCATTTTCAGCGTTTTCCCGCGATTCTTCCAGCAGTTTTTTCTCTTTTTCTTCCTGGGTTCTTTTTTGTTTTTCTTTTTCATCTTCTTCTTCCCTCATTTTAGTGAGGTACCCCAGGCTATCTTGTTCTGTAAAGCGGATAAAATCCTTAAATGAAGTTTTTCGCACATTAGCAATTTCATCCTTATGATAAAAATCAATCAAGTTTAAAAGTTTTGGAAAATAATTGTAAAATAAAAAACGATAAAATTTATTTAATTTCTTTAAATTTGAGTTCACAATCAGGTCATTAAAATTTCTGACTATTTTTTCATAAGTCAGTGCTTTCTCAAAGGCATTGTAAAGAGATGGATGAAAACGGTTCAATATTAAAATTTTCTTAAAAAGTTTCAAGAAAGTTTCTTTCCCGCTTTTTATCGGATCATCCGATTTTCTCAACTCTTTAATAAAAATAAAAATGTTTTCATCGTAAATGCTGTCAAACCTTTCGAGAAGCTCATAATAATATGGAAGCCCCGCTTCCTTCAACATTTTCCTGAGCTCTTTTGAAAACTCTTTCTCCTGATAAAGGATCGAAACTAAGATTTGCTTTGAATCAATCAATCCGTTCTGAAACTCATAAATATTTAAGTCTAGAAATGAACGCTTAAATTTATTGCCCCAGAAATTAAAAATTCCGTATATTATACATACCCACTTAGCGGCAAGCCTGCTAAAATATTCCTGAGCCGGATGAGGTTTCTTCGGCTGAGATAAAAAATCAAAAAGATTTTTACCAAGGGGATCTGCCGGGGATTTTTGCTCATCCTTTTTTGTATAAATTGAGTTTTTCAATCTTTCTTTTTCTGTTAAAGCGCTGCGGTGTTCTCTCTCATCTTGAAGAAGCTTCTGTTCCAATGCCCTTTCTCTGTCTTTATCGGTCTCTTTAGTCTCAAGCCATTTCTCCAATTTTTGGTTCAATTTATTATTAGGATCAGGCGCAATCTGAACGATTTTTCCACCTACATTGACAAAATCCTTGTAAAGCTCCCGTTGTTCATCAAATTCCATACGGCTAATTCCGAGCTGCGCCTTTTTTTCCTCTAAAGTCCCCATTAAACCTCACCTTTATAACAACTTTACTTCTAAGCGACATGATTATAAAACCATATTTTATTTTTTGCACGTGATTTATCGTAGTTATTTTTACTTTTTCTATAAAATAAAAGTTTTTCTATTGACTTTTACTGACTTTCCTCTAACATAATAGGATCGTAAAATACCTAAAAGGAGCGTGAAATATGAAGAAAAAGTTTTCTTTCCTTGCCTTAGGATTGTTCTGTTTGATTTCTGCTTCATCACTTTTTGGAGTGTCAGCAGAAGGTTTAGGCGCCTTATTAAGCCCGAATATGCCTGTTGAATCTATTCCAAAGGATTTGAAATTACCAGACGCTGTTTTGCCCATTTTAAAAAATGAATTCAACAATTCCATTGGCAAACAGGCAAGTTTTGATATCCAGTTTAAAATTGTCATGCTGACTACACTCATCACTAATCTGCCATCTGAAAAATACAGTTTTTTAGAAGAAGTAGTGATGTGGGAAGTAAAAAGCTATATCAAGACAGCCCAGAAAATAACGGCTATCTCTCCTGACGCTAGAGTGCTCGCTATCAAAGCAATGTCAGATAGTTCCAATTCGAATTTTGTACCGACTATGCTGGCAGTTATCGAAAGGGATACCACTTTGAAGCCCAGAATTATGGCTGCTAAAATTCTTCCGGCGCTGGGCAATAACAATCTCATAGTGCCCAAATTGGTTGATCTTCTGAAAAATCAGTATGGGTCCAGCCGGGCAAAGTTTAATGAAGAAAACCAACAGCGCTTTGATGATGATAGAGTAGCGCAGGCCATTATAGAGACATTGGGAGAGCTCGGAGACCCTCGCGCTTTCTCGGTTCTGCTTCAGGCGGTTATGAATCCTGAAATGCACCGGGACGATACAGTCAAAGCCGGCTGGGAAGCTATTAAAAAGATTAAGTGGTAAAGAAAATGAAGTTTTTTGTAATATTATTTACCCTCTTTTTTTTCAGTCAACCTTTTTTTGCGGATAACACTGTCGGGAAAGTAGCTGAAAATGAAAGTACGGATTTGAAAGGTGTTTATGGGGCTGATGATTTGGAAAAAGCTTACCGTGTGCTGATTAGAACCGGAAATTATGAAGAAAAGAAAAAGGCCCTGATTTACTTCAAGAAAAATTATCAAAGCGAACGTGTGGTCGCGATGATCGTAGATCTTATCTCTTACTATTATGATGATCCGCTGTTTAAAGAGAATAATCAAATTATGTATTACGATGACGTAGTAGCGGAAGAACTGGTAAAATTACTCGGGAAAAACGGCAATTACCGTGGATTTCCGGCCTTACTCAAAGTGGTGCTTTATTCTGACAGGCATAGGGAAACTACAGTAAAAGAATCGTGGAATGCTATAAAATCTCTAAAGTGGTAATGAGCCACTTAAATTTTATTACGGAGGCTGTATATGAAAAGGATTTTAATAGGCAGTATTTGCGGGCTGGTAATATTCTTTTTTCTTAATTCTTGTGGAGAAACGAAGGTTGTTAAACAAGACAATAGTGTGGGAAAGCAGGAACAAAAGCAAACATATGACAGAATGAATGACACGGCTTTCAGCAATGTAATGGCGGTATTGAGGGAAGCCCTGGAAGACGAAAAACAGGCAAGCGATTCCAGCACAAAACTAAAAACCGCAAAAGCCTATATTTTAGTAATCAAATTTATTCGTACTGACAGAGACAAGGTCCAGAGAACCGGAATGACAGAAACAGATATTAACTTTCTGGTAAGCGATGCTAAAGAAAAGGCTCAAAACCGGCTCAAAGAGATTATGACCAGCCAAACTTCCCCTCAGTCGATCAAAGATGAAGCCAATGCCAAGTCTAAAGAGTTGGAAACACTTTAATTTATTATTAAGAGAGACGCATTTACTGCGTCTCTCTTAAATTAATTGTGCGAAATTCGGTGCGTTAGTGTGCGTCTATTGAAGCTAATTTCGCAAAATTGCAAAACACCTTTAAAAAACATTCGTTACATAAGGGACGGCTTTTACAGATTTTTTTTCCAAATTCTACGATCAGAGCATGGTATTCCTGAAAAAGGCGTTTATCTAACTTTAAGTGATCGTGAAAAAAAGTTTGTGCTTCATCGTAAAGAGTGTTCTCATTCAAAAAACCGAGCCGGTAAAATATCCTTTTCGTATAAGAGTCCACTACAAACAAGGGAAAACCGTAAGCATAAAGCAATACCGAATCAGCCGTTTCTTTCCCTACTCCCCAAATAGAAAGCAGAAGGTTTCTGGCTTCTTCTAAAGAATAAGATTTTAATTTCATCCATTGATTTTGAAAAATCGAACTCAGAGAATTGACTAATTCTTTTATTTTTTTCGCCTTCTGGTTGTAGTATCCCGAAGCCCGGATAGTTTCCGAAAGTTCTGAAATAACTATTTCTTTTAAAACTTCTTTCTCTAAAATTTTTTTCTTTTTTAGCTCTTTTAGGGCTTTCACCACATTGTCCCAGGCTGTGTTTTGAGTAAGTATTGCCCCTACCATAATTTCCAAAATTTCTTCTTCCGTCCTTTCCCTTTTAGTATATTCCTCCAGATAAAGACATTGTTCATGATCCACAATTGGCCACCAATATTGATACCCATATTCATTTAATAGCATTTCGTAAATTCTATACAAAGACATAAAATATTTTCTCCTTGAGAATCGATAAAAGTATACCAGATTTTTGATGAAAAAACAAAAAAGAATATTTGCCTTAATAAACGCGATCCGTTAAAATAGTAAAAAAGAACTACTGTTTTAGAGGATAGAATGCATTTTTCTTCGAGGCCGACGATAGGTATGCTGATAGTAAATCTCCATGGGGATTATTTTACTCAGCTCTGGGAAGGAGCGGCGCATGCCGCAGAAGAAAAAGACGTTAATCTCTTCATCCTTCCGGGAGAAGCGCCTTTTTCCCCTTCCGGTTATGATTATCAGGCAAATTTCCTTTATGATATGGTTCTTCCTAAAAACATGGACGCATTAATCTTAAATTCAACCAGTTTCTGCAATTACATTACAGAAGACCAATACCGGGTTTTTTGGGAAAGGTATTCCTCTATTCCTCTCATCAGCATTGGACTTAGTGATGACGGATTGTATAGTGTTACTGTAGATAACAAAGAAGGTATTAAAAGCGCTGTCTCTCACTTAATCAAATCACATAAAAGCAAAAAGATCGCTTTTATTCGAGGGCCAGAAAAAAATCCGGAATCCCAGCTAAGATTTGAAGCGTTTGAAGAAGAAATGAAGATGCAAGGTTTAGCAATAGACCCAGCCCTGGTTGTAAGTGGGAATTTTCTCGAAAATTCCGGTGAGGAAGCGGTTGTGACGCTTTTAGAAAAAAGGAAATGTTCTTTTGATGCTATTATAGCTTCTAATGATAATATGGCTGTAGGCGCTATGAAGGAACTATCCAAAAGAAATATTAGAATACCGGAAGACGTAGCTTTAATAGGTTTTGATAATCTAGTAGGGTCGGAATACATGGTTCCAGCTTTGACAACCATTCGTCAACCTTTATATGAACAGGGAAAAAAAGCCCTTGAAATAGCGGTTGATATTCTGGAAAGGGGGGAAACACCAAAAGAAATTGTTTTGCCTACTGAATTAGTAATACGAAATTCCTGCGGCTGTATTTCGAAAACGGAATTGAATTATTCGATGGTTGAAAATGCCTCAGAAAGAGACCCTGAAAATCCAGGTTTAAAGCAAATCAACGAATTTTTGAAGGAAATAGAAGTGCTTTTCTTGCAAGCAAAAAATCTGGACGATACGTTTAACAATCTATTCTTAAAAAAAATATCACATTTTTTAGAGAAACATTTTACGGCGGAAAAAAATAGCAATTATTGGATTAACGCGATATTGACCGTTCAGGAAAAAGTAAAAAATAATTTTCAGAAGAAACAAGATGAAACAAAAATAGAGCTCCTTTTTGAAAAAGCGCGTTCTCTGGCAATAGAAATTACCCAAACTAAAAAATTGATCCAGCAGGAAGAGCGACGCAGTAAAAGTGTTTTGCTTCGGGAAGTAGAAAGAAATATTTTAGCCAGAGCGGAATCAGATCAATTTTTAGAAGTTGTCCGCAATCATCTTCCCTATTTTAGCATTAAAAGCTGTTATATAGCCTCCTATCCGGAATCTATACAGCATGCAAAAAATAGTGAATGGAAAGGAAATGAAAATGCAGATTTAGTTTTTGTCTATGAAGAAAAACCTTCCCGAATGGCGATTTTAAAATCGGGCGGAATTTTAATAGAATCTCTTTTAAGTAAAGATTTCTTTCCTCAGGATAGAAGGCGGACTATGCTGGCAAGCCCCCTCTATTTCAAAGAAGAACAACTGGGATTGATCCTTTTTGAGCTGGGAATAAAAGATGGAACAGTCTATGAAACATTGGCTTCTTTGATCAGCAACGCTATGAAGGTTTCCCGGCTTTTAAAACAGCAGGAAAAACAACAGGAAGAACTGAGAAAAAGCGAAGAAAGATTCCGGGAAATGGCCTTGTTCTTGCCTACTATTATCATTGAAACGGACGCTGACCTTCGCATTACTTTTTTAAATCAGGCTGGATTGGAAATTTTTGCATTGACCAAAGATAGCCTGAATAAGCCTCTTTTATTGTTGAATCTGGTGGATGAGAAGGATAGAGAGCGCCTTCTGCAATACTGTTTTAAACTTTTAAATGAAAAATTGATAGAATTCGCGGAATTCCGCATTGTCAATCAAAAAGGGGAAAGAATCAGCCTCCTGAGCCGGGCTACACCGATTGAAAGGGGGGGGCAGATCGCCGGCATTCGATGGAGTTCCATTGATATCAAGCCTTTTATGGGCTCTCTTTTGCTTCCCGGGGAATCTTTCTTCAGAGAATACAATTTCAACGAGAGAGAGAAAGAAATTCTTTTGCTCCTGCTTCAGGGCTATAAAAACAAAGAAATATCCGAAAAACTTTTTCTGGCTGAAAGCACTGTCAAGGGTTATATCGGCAATATTTACTCGGAATTAGGCGTCAACAATAAAAATGAATTTTTTGACATCATCCGGGAATACCAGACAACCCGTCTGGGATACGATTCGTTTATTTATTCGCTGGTCAGTAAATTAATCTGTAATTGAAGAATGGATACACAAATTCTCAAAAATAATCTTGACTTATTTATTAATATATTGTATTATTATAATAATTCAATATAAGGGGTGTGTGATGTTGGAGCATTTATCCAAAGAAGCCTTTAAGCAAAAGGTGTTTGATTTTGAAAGCAAGAAAGAATGGGAATATTCCGGAGAAGTGCCATGCGTGATTGATTTTTACGCTGATTGGTGCGGGCCATGCAAAATGGTAGCTCCGACACTGGATTTGCTGGCGGAAGAATACTCCGGGAAGGTAAATACTGACCAGGAGCAGGAGATCGCGGCCGCGTTTGGTGTAACGTCTATCCCATCAATTTTGTTTGTTCCGAAAGAAGGCAAACCACAGATGGCTGTCGGAGCATTATCTAAAAAAAGCTTTGAACAGGCTTTCTGTGATATTTTTAAGATCCAGACGGAGGCAAGTTATGCGCCCAGTTGCTGTGGTTAATCCCGATCTTTGTGATAAAAGACCAGTGTGTCCCTCCATGCGTTTTTGTCCCCAAAAAGCGATATCACAGAAAAGCGAGGGAAGGTTTTTCGGGGGTGGTTTATCCATTGTGGATCAATCGAAGTGCACGGGTTGCGGTGTCTGTATGCGTTACTGTCCAAGAGGTGCGATTTCCCTGGTTTCAGTGTGAAATAAAAGAGCTTATTTTCTATTTTTTCAGAACAGCTTCCATCATTTCAATCAAAAAACGCTGGTGCTCCATAGATAAGTTTTGATCCGCCAAAAAAATGGATCGGCCAAAATTCTTGTCTTTAAAGTTAAATAATAATTTACTTCCCGTTGAAAGAAAATGAATTGAAATGCCCAGCGTATTCGAAATGTGCATTAACTTATCCAGATTGGGATAACAATCAAGCTCATACTGGGCAATCAGGACTCGGCTTACTCCTAATTGGCCGGCTAACTCTAATTGTGTTAATACCCTATAATTTCTGGCAACTTTTAGGTTTTGATGAAAATCAGCGGATAAATCAAGATCAAGAACATCTTGCTTTGGCTGTTCGTTCGAATCGGCTTTGCCGCCCAATAACGATTTAATAGCCCCTTTAATATTTTGCCGGCCTTCCGGATTGGAACTTTTATCGAGTTCCAGAGCCATTCTAAAGATTTTCATATTTCCAGGGTATTGGCATTCGTTTCGGCTTATCAAATAATCCATAGAAACTTCAAAAATAAAACTCATTTTAATTAATGTTTTAAACAATGGATTTGATCTGTTCGTCTCATACAAAGCAATAGTGTGCTTATCAATTGACAATTTACTCGCCAGCTCTTCTCGAGTCAAATTATAGTTATTTCTTAGTTCTCGAAAAAAATTCATTTTTCCTCTTGACAATAACCAAAAAATGTGTTAGTATATTGTATAATGCTTTTACAAAAAAGCTTCGCGCTCCACCATGTTAGAAAATTAACCCGATGTTGGACCCCCATTTTTCAAAAAAACAGCGCACGCACGCCTATAGTATTCAAAAACCCTGCCAGGTTAAATGAAAAACAGCATGCGGCGCATATTTAAGGGAACGTCCCCGGATTGCAATATTATAAACGGTCAGACCGTTTTGCGCAATTCGGGGACAATTTTTATTCTCTTATCCTCTAAATTCATTTTGGTACCAATGAAACAGTGCTTTCCTTAACTTTCTGAAATGTGTAAACGGATGGGTTTAAATAATTTCGGAGAGAGAGGGATTCGAACCCTCGATACTCTTTAGGAGTATAACACCTTAGCAGGGTGCCCCCTTCGACCACTCGGGCATCTCTCCTGAAATCGAAGCTATATCTTAAAGGAAAGAACCGCATTTGTCAAAAAAGCCCTCCATTCCAGAGCAAATCCAGAAAGTCTTTCCAGGGAAGAATTTTGATGCCATCAACAGTTCTTCGCCTTGTTTCCAATGAAACAACATAATAACTTTTTATCAATCCTTCTTCTTTCAAGGCCTTCAGCCCAGCTAAGTCCCGTTCAGAGACAACACTTTTCCCCTTGACTTCAATAGCAATCTGATCTGATAAAATAAAATCAACTTCAAACCCTGATTTTGAACGCCAGTAACAAAGCTCTCCTTTTTGACGATAATCAACAAATGTTTTCAGCTCATGCGCGATATACGCCTCAAAAGCCTCCCCAAACTCAGGAGATTTTGCTTGAATAACAGAACGGTTTTGCAAATGTCTAACGACACCAGTATCAAAAAAATAAATTTTTGACGTTGATAAAGGCTTTCTTTTTATACTTTTCTTCCAGGCGGGAACATCATAAGCTATGAGAGTATCCCTGAGAATGTGGAAATATTCTTGGACCGTAGAGCTTGGCACTTGAGCGTCATTGGCTATCTTCGCGTAATTTAATATCTGTCCATTGCATGAAGCGGCGACCTGCAAGAACCTGCTGAATGCCGGAACATTTCGGGTAAGCCCTTCAGCGGCTATTTCTTCTTTCAAATAATCTCCCGCGTACGCTTTTAAGTCTTCATCCGGAGCGTCAGAAAAATAAATCGAAGGAATGAGACCATAATTGATAGCTTTTTCTAATGAAAAACGGTCTAAAAGTTCTTGATAAATAAACGGATGCAGGTTTCTTGACCTGGCCCTTCCGCCAAGAAGATTAACCCCGCCGCGGCAAAGTTTCCTGGCGCTCGATCCTGTCAGAAGAAAATGAACTCCAAAATTTTCTATCATCCTGTGCACTTCATCAAGGAGGCTCGGAAGCTTTTGAATTTCATCTATAACAATAATTTTTTCGTTTTTTTGATGTTCCTGTTCTAAACGTTTTGGATTCTGATTCAGTTCAAGGTAAATCTGGCTATCCAATAAATCATAAATTTTGGTGTTTCCAAGTGTTTCTTTTATTAAGCTAGATTTACCTGTTTGCCGCGGCCCAAACAAAAACAGCGATTTCTGATTTAAAATCTCAGCTATATCTAATTTTCTCGGAATATACATTTGATTCTCCAATATGACAATCAACAACTATCCCGGTGATTATCATAACAATCAACAAATCGCTTGTCAAATTTATCACTGCCTATAATCTTTAATAAAGTCAGCGAAACGTTCCCCCACTTCCTGCAGATCTTCAATCGGCGGAAGAAATACCACTCGAAAATGGTCAGGATTGGGCCAATTAAAGCCTGTTCCCTGAACAAGGAGCACTTTTTTTGCCTTCAAGAAATCCAGCACCATTTTTTGATCATCCTTTATAGGGCATATCTTGCTGTCAATCTTTGGGAAAAGATAGAGCGCTCCTTTCGGCCTGACGCACGACAATCCTGGAATCTCGGAAAAAATCTTGTGGGCATAATTCCTCTGTTCGTAAAGCCTCCCGCCAGGCGAAATAAGAGCAGTCAGGCTCTGGTGACCGCCCAGGGCTGTCTGAATGGAGAGTTGTGCCGTCACATTGCCGCAGAGCCGCATGCTGGCCAGAATATCCAGCCCTTCTATATAATCCTTAGCAATCGACTTATTCCCGCTTACCACCATCCATCCGGCACGAAAGCCCGGGATCCGGTGGGATTTGGAAAGTCCGTTGAAAGTAACAAAAAGCAAATCTTTTGATAAAGATGCCATCGGGATATGGACCGCGCCGTCATAAAGAATCTTGTCATAAATCTCATCAGAAAAAACAATGAGCTTATGCTTCAAGGCTAATTCAATGATTTTCTCCAAAATTTCTTTTGGGTAAACAGCTCCGGTAGGATTGTTCGGATTGATGACCACGATTCCTTTAGTCTTTGAGGAAATCTTCTTTTTTATGTCCTCAATATCCGGATACCACTCAGATTCCTCATCGCATAAATAATGTACCGCCGTGCCGCCGGACAAATTCACAGCCGCTGTCCAGAGAGGATAATCCGGCGCCGGCACCAGGATTTCATCCCCATTATTGAGAAGGCCCTGCATAGCCATGACAATCATTTCGCTCACGCCATTGCCGACATAAATATCGCCCACTCCCACACCTTCTATATTCCTGGTCTGACAGTACTGCATAATCGCTTTCCGGGCGGCAAAAAGGCCTTTTGAATCGCAATATGCCTCCGCTGACTTGAGGTTTAAAATTATATCATGGACAATCTCATCCGGCGCATAAAGCCCAAAAGCCGGCGGATTACCGGTATTGAGCCGGATAATATTGAAGCCTTCTTCTTCCAGCCTTTTTGCTTCTTCCATAACCGGGCCGCGGATTTCGTAGCAGACATTGTCCAATTTAGAGGATTTTTTAAATTCTCTCATTGTTTTGCTCCTTTCATTCTCTTTTTCACAGAAAGCGCATGAGCACTCAGCCCTTCAAATTCAGCCATTGCGGCAATTTCATTACCATTTCCCCGGATGTAATTCTCCGACACCGACAAAAAGCTGGTGTGCTTGACAAAATCATAAACACCCAGCGGAGAAGAAAAAGCGGCCGTACCGTTTGTGGGAATTACATGATTAGGCCCGGCATAATAGTCGCTCACAGCCACCGGTGTCCAGTTGCCGATAAAGACCGCGCCGGCGTTATGAATATTCGCCAATATCTCTTGAGTATCTAAGTCCAGTATTACTTCCACATGTTCAGGGGCAATCCGGTTGATCAGTTCAAAACCCTGTTCAAAATTATCGACACAAACCGCGAAGGCATTCTCTTCGAGTGATTTTTGAATAATGTCTTTACGCGGCAAAGCAGGCAATAATTTTTCCACTTCCTTTAAAGTGTCGTCAATAAATTTCCTGGAAGTGGAAATCAAAATAGAGGTATTGTCGCTCGTGTGTTCCGACTGAGCGCAGAGATCAACGGCGGCCCACTCGGGATTCGCGGAATCATCGGCGAATAGCACCACCTCGCTGGAGCCGGCTATGGCATCTATTCCCACCTGTCCCATGATCAATCTTTTCGCCGTAGCCACATAAGTATTCCCCGGCCCGGTAATCTTGTTCACTTTCGGGATAGTCTCTGTCCCAAAAGTAAAGGCCGCAATCGCCTGAGCCCCGCCCGCTTTAAACACCTGAGTCACTCCCAATTTTTCACACAATACGATTAATAAGGGATTGATCTTGCCGTTTTCCCTGGGCGGAGTGATCACATAAATCTCAGGAACTCCCGCGATCTTAGCCGGGATCACATTCATCAATAATGTCGAAGGATAAAAAGCCATGCCGCCGGGAATATAAACCCCCGCTTTTTGAATCGGCACAGTGAGCTGTCCGGTAAAACAGCCATCTTTTTGGTAAAACCAGGATTCCTGCTTCTGCCGGGAGTGGTATTGCCGAATATTTTCAGCCGCGCTCAAAAAATACACTAAAATCTGCTGGTAATCTCTATTAACTACTTCCCGCGCTTCCTGCTTTTCTTCTTCGGAAAGAGTAAGTTTGAAATCAGCGCTTTCTACCCGGTCAAACTTCTTCGTGTAATCCAGAACTGCCTTATCGCCTTCTTTCCGGACATTTTCTAAAATCTCGCTGACTGTCTCCAGATATTTCCGGTCAATTTGAGCCACGCTCCTTTTGTAAGAAAGCATAGATGAATAATCCATTATTTTCATAAGCTATTCCTTAATTCGTATTTTCAAAACTCACCCCCCTGGCCACCTCTGATGAACTTGTCAAACCACAGTGCCGTAATCATCTTGCCTGTATCAAAACTTTCTATACGTCGCAGGCTCGGTGAACAAGGGGCTTAAGCCCCTTGTTCACGATGGCTTCGCGGCACCTATAACCCTCTGCAGAGAAATCTCATCTTTTGACACGGGCAATGATATCACTTCCTTCTCACTTATATTTATCTTTCAGCAGCCAGCCTTTTAAATCCTCCGCCAATCCTTCAAAGTCGGAATATATAGTCGATTCGGTAATCCCCATAGACCTCAAATCCGCAAGCATTTCTCTGCAATCCTCTCCGGTGCATTTTAGAATTATTTTCTTGAAGAATTTATTCTTGAATTCACTGTCATCAGGAATCTCTTCAAATCCTCTTTCTTTATGGCCATGGATTGTAAAACCGCTTCTCTGGGCTTTCATATTTGAATGACAATGAGTAGATTGTACAGCAATAGGATATTCTAAATAATTGGATTTTAGTTTTTCTAATAAAATACTGTGTTCTGAGACGGCACTTAATGCCTCTTTTTTATAATCTGTGAAAACATCTATTTTTTCCTGATTTTTTGACTGAATAAATTGCTTATCAACCATTTTAAAGTAGTATTCAGCAATTATAATTTGAGGGGGAAATAAAGAATAAGAACCCGTTATGAATTCATTCAGTTTGAAGGGATGAATCATATAGATAGTTGGAAATTCATCGGGACTATTTTTCCGGTAGTCCTTTAAAGCAAAATACAATGCGATGAGTGAACTTTCCGTCCAGTCCAACAAGCGTGTCGGCAGCTTGTTATGCTGCATAAAGAAAAGCCATTGATCGACTTTATCATATTCCGGGTGTTCACCTAAGATGGATGCTTGATCGCGGTATCTCCGAAACAACCAGAATTCATCGTAAATTTTTTTATCATCACATTCAGGAGTTCGAAATACCCCTGGCATAAGCTCCCATTTCGAGGATTGCTGACCCCTGAACCAGGGAACAATAACGGGATCATCTTTTTGTTCAGGTTTATCTTTATGAGGAGTTTCCCATTCTTTAGCAATGGCTTTTACAGTTTCCAGATAAGCAAACAAGTAGTTGAAATTAGTTTGAATATGAATTTCAAAGTTTAAATCCACCGCTCACCTCCGGATTACTTATAATTTCCGCCATCAATTCTTCCTCTCTGCCACTTAATATCCTCTTTCAATAATTTATCTACTATCAACTTAATCTGATCGGCATGATTATAATATATAAAATGGCCACCTTGTAATTGAATGACTTTCCCATACATATTGTTGCTTATTATATCTTCATGCATTTTTCTCCATTCAAATCCAGGAATTTTGTTGATAACCATAATGGCTGGAATGTTAGTCGGAAATATCATATCTAATAATTTTTCAGAGTTATTTTTATCAAATATCATGTTCACTTCATGGAGGATCGTCGGATTATTATAATTCCAACATGTCATAGTTTTAATTAGCATAATATCATCATTGCTGAATGAAGCGGATAAATCAGGAAAGCCTACTAATCCAGGAGTAAGGAATACCGCGGCTCTTATAATCCCAAAAGCACGTATCAGTTCCATGAATCTATTATAGAATGGGAGATTCGGAGCCACTCCTTTAATGGATGCTTGTCGAGGAACAGCAATATCCAATCCGATAATAGCCTCAATTTCTTTTGGGTATGTATTTGCGTATAATAGCGAATAACCCCCTGAATGTGAATGCGGCATTAAAATGTATGGCGGTTGAAAACCAGCCAGTTTCAATGCCTCTCGCGTTTCTTCAACTACATTTGATGTTGACCGTATCTCATCTGTTCTGTCACTCCATCCGTAGCCAAAATATTCAACAACAATAACAGTATAGTGAGTACTCAGCGCCTTAATCAACGGCTTAAAATCAATTGTAGGGCAAGCTGTTCCGAGTCCGCTCAAAAGGACTATTTTCTTTTCTCCACTTCCCTCAGAATACACATGCATTTTATTTCCATGAACAATTACAAGCTTTCCTGGCGCCGGATATTTTCTATGCTCAAAACTTGTCAAGACAGCATTAGTTGAAGTCAAAATAAATATAATTCCCATTATCAATATTAAAACAATCAAGATTATTTTAATAAGTTTACTCATTATTATTTCCTCAGTTTACAATCGGAATTTCACACCAATGCCCGCTAAGCAGGGCGTATACCTATGAGCCCCTATCGAAGCCCCGTTCCTATTTACATAGCCACTTTGACTCCCCCTCGTTAGCGCCCTCCCCCTTCTCCATCGGTCCCTGAGCGTTAGTCGAAGGGTGGAGAGGGGGCCGGGGGGTGAGGCGCGTAAATTATAGGACGCCCGGCAAAAAAATCAAAAAAGAGGTTTTTACATAGGCTATTTTTTTGCCCAATCTTCAATCTGAATAGAACTTATGCGCTCAAAGTGCGCTACATTGTTTGTAATTAAAATCAAATTGTTTTCAATCGCAGTGGAACCAATTAACAGATCAAAGTCGTCAATAATGCTTCCTTTTTTTCTTAAACGGGTTTTTTCTTTTGCATAGATGAGATAAATTCTTCAACTACTTTTTTGTTTACTTTTTTATTCTCGCTATTTTCAACGCCGAATTTTAATTCCGCCACTGTTATCTCTGATATAAAGCAATTTTTCAATCCAATACTTTTTATCTTTTTATCAAGATTAAACAATCCTTTCAAGTAATAAATGCAGATATTCGTATCCAATAAATATTTTTTCATAACTGAATGTTTTTATTGTTAAAATGCCTGGACGAATAAACGAAATCAATCAGCTCATCCGCTTTTTTAGATGATTGGAATTTCCCAAAAGAACGATAAAACCTGATTTCATCCTCATCTTTTTCTGATATGGAATCCGAAATTTTAGATATCAATTTTAACTTTTCATTAATTGACAAATTTTTTAATAAAAGAAAATAATCGCCAATATTTACCTTTCCATTGATTAGCTGCGCATGCATAATTCCAAACTCCTATGAGAAAAATTGCTTTGCAATTTTTCGGCTATTTTAAAACCTTTTACTAATGCAATAATCCAATTCCGTGAAGCAGTTTACTGCGTAGGAATTGCGATCGGTTTATCTTACCATCTCCTTAACACATTTAAGTATAAATAAATTCAAAACAATAATCAAATAAATTAATGTCAATTTATTCCATTTTCTCCCACCAGCCGCGGTGCATGCTCCATTTTTTTATGAGCCATTTCGGCAAAAGCTTAAAATGATACCCCAGCCGGTAGCCGCAGATTTTAAAGAGATTTCTCAAGAAAAATTCACCTAAAAGCCAGAATTTTTTTGACTTCAATATAAAAGACAGTTCCGATAGAAGGTATTTGACCCCTTCGTCATTGGCCTTTCCAAATTCTTCAATGATCCAATTCTCATTTTTGTGAAAGCTTCCAATGTCAAAGTAACGTTTAAATTCCTGCCAGACCGTGTAATTGTGGGAATGACAGACGGCGGCTTCGGCGCTGTAGGCCAATTTGTACCCGGCCATGAGCATCTTCGCCCCAGCGTAAGTGTCTTCCGTGGAAATCAGGTTTTCTTTAAACCAGCCGATCGACTCGAGGGCCTCCCGGGAATAAGCGGAAAAAGCGTTGGAGAGGAAGGCTGTCTTGATTTTATATCTTGATTTGTCTTCCAGTGTCCTGACAAAAGACTCTTGCGGATAAATAAAGTTACGGGAATGCGCCGCGAATGGGCTTGCTTCAGGGTAAGGGATCTGCCTTCCATAAACCGCCCCAATCGATGGATCCGCCTGAATGGGGGCAATGATAGAAGAAAGGGCACCCTGGTTCGCAGGTAAAGCATCCTGAGTCAAAAATACAATGATTTCGCCCTTCGATTGCTTACCCGCAAAAGTTCTGGTGCCGCCATGATCAAAGTTTTCTTTCGCTACCAGAATCGTTTTAGCGTCAAAAGAGCGCGCTATTTCTAAAGTATTATCTTTCGAGCTGGAATCAACCACGATCAATTCGAGGTCTCGAATGGACTGCTCCCTGATTTTTTTCAATAAAGCAGGCAGGTATTTACCCGCGTTGTAGGTAGGAATGATGACGGAAACCATAGTTCATTGTACCGAAAGTTTTGCTTTGAGATTGCCGTTTTTATAAAGAAGTTCCAATATTTTTGCCAGGTCGTTGCCGGAAGCGCCTATTTGATTGAGCGCGTCGGCCAGATCCTGCACCGTCGCCGTGTTCTTGATCACCTTCACATTTTGCTCTGAAGCCTTATTATTTCCCCACGCGGGAGAGGAATTCCCAATATTTATTTTTGTCCCGCCGTAAGAAATGGCCGCTTCTGTAATAATCACGTTACCGCCGGAAATAACTATCCCGCTTTTGGAATCGATCAAAACCCTCGCTTCTTCATCTATATCGACTTTGAGTTTGTTGATTTCCGAGACAAACTGATAAAGCGCCCTGTTCTCCGGCAAAGCCAGAATTATTTTATTATTCGCCACTTTTTTCACCGAATCCGGGTATTTGCCTTGAATGACCTCTACGACTTTATTCACAGCGGATAAACCCAATCTCTCCTGAACGGTAATATAAATCTGATTGCTGACATCCACCAGGTTGTTTTCAATAGCCTTCTGTACAATGGCCCCCTGCGGAACCGATCCGATCACACCTTTCGAATTTCTCTCCGTTAAGAGCGATCCCGAAGCGACCGCGTAAATCTGATTGTCACCGGAAATGAGCGGTGTAATGACTAATTCGCCGCCGTCCAATGACTTCGCGTCAAATATCGAAGATACTTTGATATCGATCTTTGAGCCCGGCTGGGAAAAAGGTGAAAGGACACTGCTCACCAATACAACCGCGCAATTTTTGGGCTTGAGCTCTTCCGGATTTATTTTAAAACCGAAATTATTGGCAATGCGGGAAATCATTTCTTTTGTCTGAGAAGAGCTGGAATCACCCGTCCCTTTGAGCCCGACCACAATCCCGTACCCCAGTACCGGATTGTCCTGCATCCCGTCAATGGAAATGATGCTTTTCAAATCCAGCATAATCGGAAACAAGGGCTGACAAAACAATAACGGCAATAGGAAAAGAAAAATATTCTTTATTATTTTATTCGCTTGTTGCATCCTCATCTATCCTTATCTTAAAAATTTTCCCGCTGTTCTTATTTTCGACCAGATACGCGCCTTTCTCAAGCTTTCGAACAATCCGAATCGGGGAAACAACCGAAATGCCGCCTTTTTGATAAATCAGTTCTGCTGAATTTTTCTGGACTTTTCCCAGATACAACCCTTCCTTAGCCTCCGTTTTTTCCGGTACATTGGTCAAAACAGCTTCCTGATGAGAAGGTATTTCTATCTGTCTTTCAATCCAGACTCCACTGCCCACAAAAACCAAGTCTTTTATGGATTTTCCAAATGCCATCGAGATTTCTTGGTTGGAATAAAAACGGTCTTTGTCTATTTTAAAGCTCAGATTATTAGTAATAGTCCCATCTGTCAGGTCTTTAAGAAAAACAAACGAATTTGTAACCGCCGCTTTTTCTTTCAAAACAATTGTCGTATCAGCAAATAAATGGCCGCTTATGGCCCACAGGCAAAGGAATAAAAAAGAAACCAGAACCTTCATTTTACCTCTCCAAACAGCAATCAAGCCTATCTCCCCTCTTGGGAGGGGTTGGGGGTGGGTCATTCTGATTATATATCGTCATAAAATCAGATTTAATAATTTTCCTTTGCACAGAAAAAATGCTTTTTTACCTTGCATCTTTGTGCAAGGCGCATAAAGAACTGTGCGAGAAAGTACGAAAAAAAAAGGCTGAAATTTATATTTCCTTTATTTTCAATAGATTAAAAATATTCTTGTTAATTTGGCATAATAATTGCTTTTATATATTATCTAAGTAAAAAAGCCCCCTTAAATATATTTATGAAACCCTCCCCAAACCCCCGGGGAGGGTTTCTGCATGAGAGGGCACCCCTTGTTTTGTCTGAATATTTATGCTATAATCTTATTAATGAATGTTTAAGGGGGAAACAAAAAATGACAAAGAAAATCTTTCTTTTCGTTCTCTGTATGTTTTTATGCGACTTTCTGGCCGGCTGTTTAACAGAACCATCCACCACAAGTTCTTCCTCCAGTTCCTCTTCTAGCTCGTCTTCCAGCTCCGGGCCCCTGACACTCGATTGGCAGTGCGCGACCAACGCAGCGGATTTTTACAATCGTTACAGCCATTGCTCGGCGGTGTTCAACGGCAATATCTGGGTAATAGGCGGATTTGACGGGGTAAATGTACAAAATGATGTCTGGTATGCGCAGTAGTAAAGCCATCCGTTCTATTGACTAAAAGGCAGCTTTGTTGTAAACTATAATCCTGTTTTTTGAAAACTAAGAAAGAGGAAAAAGAAATGAGTTCTTATAAAGCCGCTTTTGTAAAAACTTTTTTTGATAATATGGTATTGCCTTATTTAGTGCCGGAAAACTTCGATGTGCAGCCCAATAAATGGTACTTAGTAAACACAAAGTTCGGGGAAGACGTGGGCCTGGCGCTTTCTTGCGCGAAAGAAATGAGCAAAGACAAATTTCAAATAAAAAAAACCGCCTCAGAAAATCATTCCAATCATGATTCTGAGATTTCCGAAATTGAAATTGACGATGCTTCTATTCTTGAAACAAAAAATGAACATATCCCGCTAGAAATGGAAAACCTGCAGATTGAGAATTTTAAATTTATTAAAGAAATTTCCACTGCCGACATAGAAGATTGGCACCATTGCAAAAAAGAGGAAAAGAAGGCTTTCGATTCAGCAAAAAAAGAAATTGAAGATTTAAAATTAGAAATGAAGTTGATTAATGTGCATTTTCTTTACCAGAAAAAAAAGATCATTTTCAATTTTACGGCGGATAATAGAATTGATTTCCGCCAACTGGTAAAACGATTGGCAGGTATTTTTAAGACCAGGATTGAAATGCGTCAAATTGGAGTGAGAGACGCTGCGAAAGTATTGGGTGGGTATGGTGTGTGCGGCGTATTGAACTGCTGTCTGCGTTCAAATTGCCACATGAACTCTATTTATCTAAAAATGGCAAAAGATCAGGGTTTTGTTGTAAATTCAAGTAAATTAACCGGTTCTTGCGGCAGATTGATGTGCTGTCTTTCTTATGAAGCCTCCTTCTACGCGGAAGAAAGAAAAAAATACCCGGAAATCGGCTCTATTATTCTGGATGGAGCCAAAAGTTACCGTATGCACTCACAGAATTATCTTACGAAAGAGATATTTGCTGTCGACGAACACCATCACCAGAAGAAATTTTCTCTTGAAAATTTAAAATTTTTCCGCAAGGATTCATCAGGCGTTAGCTTTTATAAGGTTCCGGAGATAGAAAAATGATTTGAGGTAGGAATGGGATACAATAAAAACTCCGTTTATCAAGCAAAAAAAAGGGGGGTTTTTCAGAATAATATCATTGATCCAAGCGTATTAAATCTGGAAGATGACGAAAAAAAAAGGCTGCGTGAGGATTTTTCAAAAGCGCAGCGCGATATGGCAAAGGATAAACAACCGGATCAAATGGAGAACAAAAGAACCGGGAATAATAAGCCGGAAAAAGAAATAAACATTGAATTAACCTGGTTTGAACAGGTAGTTTGCTTTCTTCTTTCTTTGTTTAAAATTCAGAGCATTCAGGATTTTAAAGTGGAGAAGGCTTTAAAATCCATTGAAAAAGATATTTTAAGGATGAAGCCTTCTATCTACAATGCCTCCTCAAAAAGAGTCAGCAAGTTTTTAGCTTTCAACCTTTATGATTTTTACTCAAAAGCCGCGCCTATCAAGCAAATATTTGAACGGACTATGAACAATTCCTCTCTCTGGAATAATGTGAAGCAGTTTCAAAAAACCGGATTAGAAATGCTTTTTGAGAAACTGATGAATTACAACTCACAGGAAATAGATTCAAAATTTTCACTGCAGGGAATCGCGAAAATTATTAATGAGTTTGAAAGCATAAAAGAAGCTTCACAGATTATTGACAAGGCTATTTATAATTATATCAATACGATAGATCCTACGTCAGCTGAATTTACAAATAAAATTTATACCAACATCCTTTATATAAAAAAGCTCCTGGACTTTGACTTTGTACAGCTTTTTAAGCGGTTTGATTCCCAATTTTCAGAAGCAACCTCCCCTTATTTTATTGATATAGCAGGCGATGCTATCGTTCCGTACTTGGTTGTCCTGGAAGAAGATTGGATGCAGGTAGACTTAAATCTGGATAATGTTTCCGTTTTTAAAACATTGGCCGAAATTGGCAATATTCTTTGCATATCAGCTCAAGGCAGTACCCAAAATCAAGATCAAGAAGAAATTCCAAAAGATGAGGCAGAGCCTACAAAACCAGAAGAAATAGAAGGTTTTTTCAATGTTTTAAAAGATACTATTACCAGAAACCCATTTACCCCTCTCTTAAAGCTGATGAAGAGGCTCCCGGATTATTCGCCGGTACTTTTCAGGTCAAAGTATGACCTTTCTAAATTATACGCGCAGACCTTTGAGGAACGCGTTAAGAATCTGGTAAAAGAAGTGGTAGAAAATAAAAAAATCCACAAAATTGAGCAGACAGTAAAAAAGATTTTTAACTCTATCCAATGGGCAGGATTGTATTCTAATGAAATATCCAGCCAGCTGCAAGAAAACGGCAGCGCCGGCTTCCTTTATATTTATCCAATAGGAATAGCAAATACTTTTATTTCTGAATGTTATGAGCCTTTTACAAAAGGCCTGCTGAATATCGTTTTGATGAATGGAATATTTATTGAGAAATATTTTCAGAAAAGTTTGGCCGAAAATTTCTACGATATGGAAAAATTTGAAGATAAATTCCGGGAGTTTCTTTTCGAGATGAGTATAGAAGGCTATACCGGGAAAAGAATTTCAGGCCTACTGAAGCGTCAGGACAGCAGTCCATCTGAAACAAGAAAAAATATGGAAAAATATGTGACAACAATCAACACAAAAGCTAAAGAGCTCATGAGCAAGTTTTTTACCCTCTTTTTTGAAATTTCTGAAATTGTGGTAAAATTATATAAAGACTCAGAAAGAAAAACCCCTGATCACGTTCGAAACATGCGCTCTATCGGCGGCCTTAAGAATCAAAAATTGCTGGCCAGTTTAGAAAAAAGCTATACTATTGTTTCTTCTCTAAAAGAAGCAGTCCAATTATTAAGAGAATAATATGAATAAAGAACATGTTTTGCTGGTAGGGGTAAAATTTCAGAAGGATTCTTTAGAGACTGTTTATGAATCCCTGGAAGAATTAAAAGAGCTGGCGGCCACAGCCGGCGCACATGTAGAAGACACCGTGCTTCAGCAAAGAAGAGAACCGGATTCAAAAACCTTCATTGGCAAGGGTAAAACCGAAGAAATCAAACAATTCAGTGAAAGTCGGGAAAATATAAGCTCTATTATTTTTAATCATGAGCTTACATCCAGTCAGATTCGAAATCTGGAAAAAGAATTGGAGCTTAAAGTAATCACGCGCACCGAATTGATTTTAGATATTTTTGCCCTCCATGCCCGATCCCAGACAGCCCAAATGCAGGTAGAACTGGCTCAGCTTTCCTATCAACTTCCCCGGATTATCGGTAAAGGAATTTCTTTGTCCAGACAGGGAGGAGGCATCGGCACACGCGGACCGGGCGAAAAACAGCTGGAATTAGACCGGAGGCTCATTGAAAAAAGGATTTTTCTCATCCGGAAGAAACTTGCAAAAATTGAAACGGAAAGACGGGAACAAAGAAAACAGCGCTTAGAAAATGAATTTAAAATAGCTATAGTCGGCTACACCAACTCAGGCAAATCAACCCTTCTAAATCGTTTGACAAAGGCTGACGCTCTGGTGGAAGACAAGCTTTTCGCCACTCTGGATACTACGACCCGAAAGCTATGGCTGGGCGACAATGAAAAACAAAAAAATGTTGTATTGACGGATACAGTCGGTTTTATTCAAGGCATTCCTCACGGCTTAATTGAGAGTTTCCGTTCGACTCTCGAAGACACGCTGAAAGCCAACCTACTGATTCATGTTATTGATAGCTCTTCACCTACTTTTATTAAAAAGAAAAAAGTGGTAGAAGAGACTCTATTCGAAATGGGTGCGGATTCTATCCCTATTTTGTTGTGCTTTAACAAAACAGACAAAGTTTCCGAGGAAAGGCTTTTAAAAATACAGGGGGAATTCCCCGGAGCAGTTTTTATTTCGGCCTCGAAAAATATAAATCTGGATAAGCTCAAAGAAGATATCAAAGTCAGTTTGAATAAATTATAATCTGATAGGAAAATAAAATCCAGCCGCCTCACCCCCCTTCCCCTCTCCAGGCCTGGAAAGGGGAAGGGGGGTGAGGCGGAGTAGTTACAATGTCGTTCAGAAATTGATTTTCATAGGATTTAAGATTATAATGGATAAAAAGGAAAAAGTATGGAAGGAATTTATTTAGACAATAATGCGACAACTTTAGTGGACCATCTGGTAAAAGAGGCAATGGATCCTTTTTTTACTCAAATGTACGGCAATCCTAATTCTCTGCATACTTTTGGGACCGAAGTGCATCCCTTTATGCGGCTAGCGATGGATAGACTTTATCAGGGCATTAATGCGGGAGATGAGGATGATATCATTGTCAATTCCTGCGCTACGGAAGGGAACAATACTGTTCTCAAAGGCATTTACTTTGATGTCATCAGAAACAGCAATAAAAGACAAATTATCACCACACAGGTAGAGCATCCCTGCGTTATGAATACCTGTAAGTTTTTGGAGACGCTGGGAGCTGAAGTTATTTATCTGCCGGTAAATCGAGACGGTATTGTGGATGTGGAAATATTGAAAAGCCACCTTGATCCGGATAAAACAGCCCTAGTCTCTATCATGTGGGCAAACAATGAAACAGGATTGATTCTGCCGATCAAAGAACTGGCAGAATTTACTAAAGAAAAAGGCGTTCTTTTTCATACGGATGCTGTACAGGCTATCGGTAAGCTAAAAGTGGATGTAAAAGATGTCCCCGCCGACTTTCTGGCCTTCAGCGCGCATAAGTTTCATGGGCCCAAAGGTGTGGGCGGGCTTTATATTCGAAAGGGCCTGAAAATTACTCCCTTGCTCCACGGAGGAGAACAGATGAGCGGCAAACGGGCAGGAACCGTAAATGTAGCCGGCTTGATCGGTATGGGGCTTGCCATGGAACTTGCCAGCCAGAATTTAGAGTATGAAACCAAAGAAGTAAGGCGTTTGAGAGATAAACTGGAAGATGCCATTCTAGCTATTCCAGAGACAGAAGTGATTGGTAAAAGGGAAATACGTACGCCCAACACTATTTTAGTCAGCATCCGTGGAGTTGAAGGCGAAGCGATGATCTGGGATTTGAATAAAAACGGCATTGCCGCTTCTACGGGAAGCGCATGCGCTTCGGAATCCCTGGAAGCAAATCCAACTTTTGTGGCAATGGATATGAATAAAGAACTCGCACATACAGGGATCCGGTTTTCTTTATCCCGGTTTACTACTGAGGAAGAGATTGATTATGCAATTAAAGCGCTGAAGGATTCGGTGGAAAGACTCCGAGTTATTTCTTCTACATATATATAACCAAAAAAGTTTGTCAGGCAGGTAAATAGAAATGGCAAAAAATGATTTGATTGGCGGGTCATTGTGGGAACAATATTCGCAGAAAGTAAGCGAACGGATGGACAATCCAAAGCATAGAGGCGAAATTACAAAAGAAGAAGCGGAAGCTATGGGAGCGAAACTTGTGGTTGCCGACTGGGGCGCTGAGGCTTGCGGTGACGCGGTGAGGCTTTATTGGGCGGTAGACCCAAAAACCAACAGGATTTTAAAAGCGACTTTTAAAAGTTTTGGCTGCGGCACCGCGATTGCATCCAGCGATACGATGGCCGAGCTGTGCGTCGGTAAAACTGTGGATGAAGTCGTCAAAATTACAAACATCGATGTAGAGCATGCTATGCGGGACGAGGAAGACAAGCCTTCCATACCGCCGCAGAAAATGCACTGCAGTGTGATGGCTTATGACGTGATTAAAAAAGCGGCCTCTATTTATAAAGGCGTGGATCCGAGCCATTTCGAGGAAGAAGAAATAGTTTGTGAATGTGCCCGCGTATCTCTGCGGACTATTAAGGATGTTATTCGCATCAACAATCTAAAAACAGTTGAGGAAATCACTCAGTACACCAAAGCCGGAGCATTTTGCAAATCATGCATTCGTCCCGGCGGGCATGAAAAGAGAAAATACTATTTGGAAGATATATTAAGGGAGGTAAGAGCGCAAATGGATAAGCAAGAAGTCCAGCAGAGCCTGGATAAGAAGGATTTTTCATCTATGAGCTTAGTACAAAAATTAAAAGCGGTCGAAAAAGTGATAGATGAAGAAATTAAACCGATGCTTGCCGCTGATGGGGGAAGCCTCGAAGTGGTAGACATAAAGGAAAGTGATGGTTTTTCTGATGTTTACATCAGTTATATGGGCGCCTGTAGGGGCTGTCCCGCCAGCACCACAAACACGCTTTACGCTATCCAGCATTATTTAAACGAAAAAGTGGATAAAAGCATCCGCGTTTTACCGCTGGCGTAAAAGCTTATTCCGCCTCGTAGTAAGTGTTCTTCAGCATCCAATTTCCCATTTTCTTCATAGCCCAGGGAATGTATACACCGAGTGTCAAAATGGATAAAAGTGCCTGGCCCCAGAAGAGGAGAAAACCTTCTCCATTCTTTCCCTCAAAGCCGAATTTCCCGATCTTTTTGTCGTTCGAAAGGGCTGAAGTTTTCCCCGCAAAGTATCTATAAATGTTGATGCATGCCAGAGGCCAGCAGATAAAGAGGGTAACAAAAAGCAGGAGCATCTGCGCGAGAATGTAAAAGACAGAAGAAAAGAACTGTGTGTTCCATTGAAAATGCACCGCTTCCAGCCGAATCGAGCTGACATACCACTTGTAAATCAGATAAATAAACGGAATGAGAATAATATAGAAGATGAGGGTTATCGGAATTGTGTAAGCCCAAGTAGCGGTTGTATAGGTACATGAAACCAGAAAAGCCGGAGTTAACAAACAAGCGTATAAAATTATAACGGCTGCCAGAGGAACAAAAAAGCTCAAAAGCATAATGAGAAATAGCTTTCCGCCTTTGCCGGTAAACTCGAACTTCTTATTCTGATAAGACATTTCGCCCGTAAGGTAACGGGAAACCCGGACAATGTACCATGGCATATAAATACCCAGAGTAATAATCGATAATAAGATACCGCCCAGATTCATAAAAACGAATTTCGGAACAGAACCTTTAAAAGATAAAGATTGACCGGATAAAGAAACGGCCGACACATATTTTCTCATCATTAAAATACTGAAAGCAAAAGCGACCAGCACAAAGACAAAGACAGCGAGAAAGAAAATGCCAAGCAAGGGCAATAGAACCGACGGCTCTTTTTCCGCTTTTTTAAGAAGAGGCGAAAGATAAAGCACAACCGCTTCATAGCCCAGAAAAACAACCCAGTAAGGTAGAAAAACCTTCAGAAAATCCACAGCATTTAGATTGAAACTGAAATATTTCTTCATGATTTTTTCCTCCTATGAGCCCCTAACCCCCTTAAAGGGGGAAAAGCCATACGTTCCCCCTTTAAGGGGGTTAGGGGGTTAATCATACATTATCTATTATACAATGGCCTTTCATGATAATGAGTATGGAGCAATTTATGGGATTTCTCCGACAGAGGAGTGCCTAAAAAGTTGTCGTAAAGTTCTTTAATATGCGGATTTTGATGCGAACAGCGGACTTTTTGTTCTCTGTCGTCCTCATAAAGGCCCATTGCCCTCTTTTTGCGGATTTCATCCGTAGCCCCATAAGGCTGGCCGCCTCCGCCGACACATCCGCCGCGGCAGGCCATTACTTCAATAAAGTGGTAGGGAAGCTCCTTCCCCGCTTTTTTCGCGGCCTTCACCTCTTCCATCACCTGCTCCACATTAGCAAGGCCATGAGCTACCGCTATTCTTACTTCTGTACCATTAATATTGATCTTTGAAGTTTTTATGCCATCCAATCCACGTGTTTCTACCAGGTCAACATCTCCCAATTCTTTCTTGGTAATGAGATGGTAGGCTGTACGCAAAGCCGCTTCCATAACACCACCGGTCGCTCCAAAGATTGTCCCAGCTCCGGTATAATCTCCCAGAATCGAATCCGCCTCAGAGTCCGGCAAATTCAAAAAGTCAATACCGGAAGCCTTGATCATTCTGGATAATTCACGGGTAGTAAGAACTACGTCAATGTCCTGGTAACCGCTGGCAAACATTTCATCCACACGGGTAATCTCGTATTTTTTTGCCGTACAGGGCATAATAGAAACCATAAAAACCTTTGAAGGGTCAATCTTTTTCTTCTGCGCGTAATAAGTTTTGGAAAGCACTCCCACCATTTCCTGGGGCGATTTTGCCGAAGAAAAATAAGGGATCATATCCGGGAAATACTTTTCAAGATAATCTACCCAGGCCGGACAGCATGTCGTGATCAAAGGCAGTTCTTCTTTTCTATTAGCAAATCTTTCGACAAACTCAGACCCTTCTTCCATAATAGTCAAATCGGCGCCAAAATTTGTATCAAAAACCGCGTCAAAACCAAGCCTGCGCAAAATAGTGTACATCTTTTTTGTGGTCAAAACCCCCGGTTCCAGATCAAAAGCCTCCCCCAGAGCAACACGCGTAGCGGGGGCCATCTGGACCACTTTATGGAGTTCCGGCTTGCGAAGGGCTTCCCATACAATGGCGTTATGGCTATGCTCATATAGAGCGCCGACCGGGCAATGCGCCGTACATTGGCCGCATTTAATACATGGGCTGTTTTTGAGCTGCACATCCGCCGCGGGGGCGATCCGCATATTATAGCCTCTTCCGATAAATTCTAACGCCCATACGTTCTGCATAATCTGGCAGACTTCGACGCACCGGCCGCATTTGATGCATTTTTCAGGGTTAATCACAATGGAGCCTGTAGAATCATCCACCGGGTGATTCACCAGCATCTGTGTAAACGGCACTTCGCGGATACCAAAATCCGCCGCCAATTTTTGAAGCTCACAATTCCCGTTGCGCGGGCATTGCAGACAATCATTCGGATGATTAGAAAGAATGAGCTCAAGGACTGTTTTTCGTATTTCATAAATTTCCGCGTCATGGGTTGAAATATCCATCCCTTCTTCAGCATAAGTCGCACAGGCGCGGATCATCTTAGGGTTATTTTTGATTTTCACAATACAAAGCCCGCAAGCGGCGCTGGGCGGCAGGTCCGGATGATTGCAAAGCTTTGGAATGCTAATCTGTACCGCTTTTGCCGCGTCCAGAATGGAAACTCCCTTTTCCACCTGAAGCGCTATCCCATTTATTTTTATGTTAATTTTTTCCATCTTTTTCCTCCCTTACTTTCGGATCACAGCGCCGAATTTACACACCTCAAAACAAGAACCGCATTTGATACACTGAATCTGGTCAATCGTATGCGGCTTACGCTTTTCTCCGCTAATACATTTAACGGGGCATTTCATGGCGCAAAGCCCGCAGCCGACGCATTTTTCCGGGTCAATCAAAAACGTAACCAGGTCTTTGCAGCTTCCGGAAACACAGCTCTTGTTTTTAATATGCTCTTCATATTCCCCTTCAAAAAAACGAAGGGTTGAAAGCACAGGATTAGGCGAGTTCTGCCCCAATCCGCACAAGGAAGCCTTCTGCATCGCAAAGCAAATAGTCTTCAGGCTTGCAATATCTTTCATTTCACCCTTGCCAAGGCTGATTTTTTCCAGAATACCATAAAGCTGTTTATTCCCAATCCGACACGGAGAACATTTCCCGCATGATTCATCGACTGAAAATTGGATGTAAAACCGCGCGATATCCACCATACAATCGTCTTCATCCATAATGATCAAACCGCCCGATCCCATGATCGAACCCAGTTTTTGCAAATTTTCATAATCAATGGGCGTATCTAGATATTCCGCGGGGATCATCCCACCGGAAGGCCCTCCGCTCTGGGCAGCCTTAAATTTCTTCCCATTCCGGATCCCACCGCCAATATCAAAAATGACTTCCCGTAACGTTGTGCCCATAGGGACTTCTACCAGCCCGGAATTGTTCACCTTACCGGTTAACGCGAAAACCTTTGTCCCTTTAGAGGTTTCCGTACCGATATTCGCGAACCATTTTCCTCCCTTCAAGAGAATCATGGGAATATTTGCCCAGGTTTCTACATTGTTAATGACAGTAGGCCTGCCCCACAATCCCTTCACCGCGGGATAGGGTGGACGGGGTTTTGGCATACCGCGATTGCCCTCCAGGGACGCCAGCAAGGCCGTCTCTTCTCCACAGACAAAAGCACCCGCCCCCAGACGAATCTCAATATCAAAATCAAAACCGCTCCCCAGAATATTCTTCCCCAGAAGCCCAAGTTTCCTGGCTTGCTCAGCAGCGACTTCCAGCCTTTTAATAGCCAGAGGGTACTCCGCGCGGATGTAGATAAAACCCTGATGAGAACCGACTGTATAGCCGCAAATAGTCATCGCTTCCAGGACAGAATGAGGATCCCCCTCTACGGTACTGCGGTCCATATAAGCGCCCGGGTCCCCTTCATCCGCGTTGCAGACGACATATTTTACGTCATCCTGCGCCTCTTTTGAAAAGGTCCATTTCTTCCAGGTAGGAAATCCCGCGCCGCCGCGGCCGCGAAGCCCCGAAATTTTCAGCTCATTTATAATATCATCCGGTTTCATTTCAAAAAGCGCCTTTTCCAGCGCGGCATAACCATCCCTTGCGATGTATTCATTTATGTTTTCCGGATCAATTACTCCGCAATTCCGTAAAACAATGCGGAATTGCTTTTGATAAAAGTCCATTCCAACCTTTGAGTTTTTAGTGCTTTGTTTATTATCATAAAGAAGACGGGTTACGATTTTACCATTAACAATATGCTCTGAGACTATGGCCGCCGCGTCTTCCGGCTTCACATGGGCATAAAGCACTTCATCGGGCAAAATTTTTACGACAGGGCCTTGATCGCAGAAACCAAAACAACCTGTGCGGACTACTTGAATCTCTTCTTTCAAACCATTCGCAATCAGCTCTTTATTAATGTTTTCATAAATTTCGTTTCCCTTTTTATCCAAGCACTCTTTTGCTCCGCAGATCAAGATGTATTTTCTATAGGCCATATTTCCTCCCTCTTATTCGCAGATATCCACAGCCGGCTTGTCGTAAATAAAATCATTGATCAATTGCTTCTGAATGATATGTCTTTCTAAAATCTTTTTCGCGACATCAGGTGTCACTTTCCCATAAAGAATATCCGGCATTTCGGGTACATGGACCTCTACCGTCGGTTCCACATAGCAAGCGCCCATACAGCCTGTCGGCTCGATAACCACATTTTTCAATCCCATCTTTTCTACTTGTTCCGAGAAAGTCTGAAAGGTTTCCCGGGCTCCGGCGGCTATGCCACAGGTTCCCATTCCTATTAAAATTTTTATTTCCTTTCCTTCCTGCTTCTTTTTTTCTATCTCTTTCTTTAAGTCAATTCTCAATTTTCTTAAGCCGTCTAAATTTAATTTTCCCATCTTTCCCTCCCTCTACTTCACCCGGTATTTAGCTAATATATCCGGCAGTTTCTCCTTCTTCAAAGTCCCATAAACCTCGCCGTCGACGGTCATAACAGGTGAAAGCCCGCAGCATCCCAGGCAACGAACTGACTCTAAAGAAAACTGCCCATCATCTGTAGTGCCGCCCACTCCGACGCCCAGATTAACTTCCAATTCCTTTAAAATGTCCTCTCCGCCTTTTAGATAACAGGCAGTACCAAGACAAACCGCGATAGTATGTTTTCCCGGCTTGGAAGCTCTAAAAAAATGATAAAAAGTTATAACTCCGTATATTCTTGCCAATGGCACATTGAGCATTCTTGAAAGCTGAAGGGCCACTTCCCTGGGCACATACCCATACTCTTCCTGAACCTGATGCAAAATCATAATCAGGTTGCCATCTTTAGCTTTCCATTCTTCTATATAGTTCAAAAGCCCCGCGGTCAATTGAACGGCGGCTTCTTTTTTTTCAAACATAACTCCTCCTGCTTGGTTTATTCTAACCTGAGAAAAAATTGGATAGGATTACTAACGCAATGACGATAAAGCTAAAAATTACAAGGCCTCTTCTTTCATAACAAACGAGTTTATTATAGAATAAATATGGAAATTAATCAATCAAAAAAATGTTATAAACCAGTGGTTTCTGGAATTATGTAAAATTTTGATTTTAAATAGTTCTTTAGTTAAAATACTCGACGAAGAGAGGTTAAAATTGGAAAGGGAATCTTTTCTGGGAAAATTTAAAAGGTTTTTATTAGGTAAAGCCCGTAATCCGAAAGAGGCCGGTATCTTTCACAAACTTTCCCTGACAGCGCTTTTGGCCTGGGTAGGGTTCGGCTTAGACGGAATATCCTCCTCCTGCTACGGCCCGCCAGAGGCTTTTCTTGGCCTGGGAGGGCATTATTATTTAAGTTTCTTTCTGGCCATTATGATAGTGATTACCGTTTTGGTTATCAGCGCGAGCTATATGCAGATTATTGATCTTTTTCCAAGCGGCGGCGGGGGTTATTTAGTCGCGAGCAAACTCCTTTCCCCCGAAATCGGCATGGTATCCGGTTGCGCCCTGATTGTAGATTATATCCTGACTATTACCGTTTCCGTAACAGCCGGTGTAGAAGCCGTATTCAGTTTTCTGCCGGCCGAGTGGGTTCAATACAAAGTTGCAACCTGTGTGATCATACTGATCCTCTTGATGATTTTAAACCTTCGGGGAGTAAAAGAGTCTATTCTTCCCTTAGTTCCAATTTTTATGGTTTTTCTACTGACCCATGTCAGCGCTATTTTATACGCTTTTATAACCCATGCCGGCCAATTTCCTACTATATTTCATCAATCCACCTTTGATTTCGGCCAATCCGCAGCACAGATCGGTACGCTGGGAGTTGTATTTCTGTTGCTCCATGCCTACAGTGTAGGAAGCGGTACTTATACCGGAATTGAGGCCGTCAGCAACGGCATCCCGCTGCTGCGTGAGCCGCGTGTGGAAAATGGTAAAAAAACGACCATTTATATGGCTTTGAGCCTTTCATTTATGGCAGGCGGACTCATTATGAGCTATCTTTTTTACCAGGTTGTGCCCCAGGAGGGAAAGACCTTAAACGCCGTTCTGATGGGCCAGATCGCTCAAGGATGGCCTGGAGGCAATTGGTTTGTCTTTTTTGCTATTTTGTCGGAAGCGTTTATTCTTCTGGTCGCCGCCCAGACAGGGTTTCTGGGAGGGCCTAGAGTCATTGCCAATATGGCTTTAGACCGCTGGATACCTTATCGTTACGCTCTTTTGAGTGATCGATTGGTTACTCAAAATGGAGTATTGGTAATGGGAGTTGGCGCTATTTTAATTTTATTAGCCGCTAAAGGCTCTGTCAGCTTCTTACTGGTTCTTTACAGTATCAACGTGTTTCTCACATTTACACTTTCTCAATTGGGAATGATTAAACACTGGTGGACCATCAGAAAAAGTGAAAAGAATTATTTGCAAAAACTTTTTATTAATGGTATCGGCTTTATCCTGACAAGTTTTATTCTGGTTACGGTAATCGTTGTAAAATTTTTTGAAGGCGGCTGGCTTACTCTTATGATTACGGGTTCTCTGGCTATCTTAGCCGCGCTTGTAAAGCGGCAATATAACAGTACCGGGAAGCTTTTAAAACGTTTGGATAATTTAGCTCAGGTAGTTTTACAGGAAAACGCCGCCCAAAAAGTAAAAACCCAAAAAGAGCCTGCTCAAAAACCTCCGAAAGCATCTCCAGGTGACAAAACCGCTTTTATCCTGGTCAATGGTTTCTACGGAGTCAGCCTGCACACTTTGTTCAGCGTCATCCGGACTTTTCCAAATTATTTCAAAAATTTTGTTTTTATTCAAATCGGGCTGATTGACGCGGGCGCGTTTAAAGGCACAAGCGACATAGATAATTTAGGAAAAAGCATTCAAACGGACCTGGCAAAATACGTCGATTATATGGAACAAAATGGATTTTACGCGGAAAGCCAGCATTCTTTTGGGACTGATGTAGTAGATGAAGTAGAAAAACTGACAAAAGAATTGGTACAACGCTTTCCAAATAGTATTTTATTTACAGGCCAGCTTATCTTTCAAAAGGAATCCTGGTTTGGCCGCTTTCTGCATAACTATGCCGCCTTTGCTATCCAAAAACGCCTTTATTATCTAGGGCTTCCTGTTCTAATTCTGCCGATTCGCGTACAAAGCGCCTCCTCCTCTCAAAATCCAAAAGGAAAAGCTTCTCATGACGGCGAAGCCGAAAACGCTTTGTTTATTAGTTGATAAATTTATTTAAGTAATAAACAAAGCGGGCGGCAAAGAAGAGGCAGTCAGGTCATGGTTGTACCACATAGCATGTGTCTTGACACTCAGCGCATCACATTGATTAAGCTGGGGAGTTCCCAAACCAATCACATCCATAATCGCGGATGGGGTATCCGCTTTTACCCATGTCTCTATAGGAAAATTGACAGCACAATTCCAGTGCCTTCGTTAAATTTTCAGTCGGAGGCTGTTTCGCATTACAATATTTGCGTTTTGGACTTTATCGATTAGTAATATCCGATTGCAAAAATAGTTTTACTGTGATAAAATGTACATGCCTTTGAAAAAGAGGAAGTAATTTATGAGTGGTTTAAAAGACATCAAAATCATGGCGATTGACGATGAACCTTCTATTCTATTCGCGATCAAATCAACTCTGTCAGAATACTCTATCGAAACTTACAGCGACCCGGAAGCGGCATTGTTTGAGTTGAAGGCCAATCCCTATGACATTTTTATTGTCGACCATGTGATGTCTCCTCGTTCGGGCCTTGACCTGCTCAAGGAAATCACTAAATCTTATACCCATTATTCCAGTATTTTGTTATCCGCCTATATTGAAAAAAACCTTCTGGAAGAGATGGCCTGATCGACTATGTTCTGGACAAGCCTTTAGATGTTGTGCGTTTAAAAATACTTCTGGATTTGTCGGTCGAAAAGGTCCTCAAGAGAAAAGCCCTGATGGAAAAAGAAAAACTTTTAACACAAGAGCTGTCAAAGTACCAGAATGTGTTTTCCAACGCTATTCATTCTCTTAAAGATATCCGTATTATTACCCAAAATCAAAAAATGAAAGAGCTCATCAAAAAAGCGGAGACTTTCGCGAACTCAAAAGCGGCTGTTTTGATCACCGGCGAAAGCGGCACGGGGAAAGAGCTTTTTGCCCAATGGATCCATTACAAGAGCAATAGAAAAGATAAAGCCTTTGTAAAAATCAACTGCTCCGCGATACCGGAAAACCTTTTTGAGTCTGAACTCTTTGGTTATGAAAAAGGCGCTTTTACGGGCGCTTTTAAAAGCAAAGCCGGAAAGTTTGAACAATCCAGCGGAGGCACGCTTTTCTTAGACGAAATAGGAGACCTTCCTCTTTCCCAGCAGGCAAAACTTTTAAGAATACTTGAAGATAAAGAGCTGGCCAGAATAGGTGGCTCGGAAACTATCAAGCTGGATGTGAGGATCATCTGCGCCACAAATAGAGACCTTAGTCAAATGTCCACGAAGGGGGCTTTCAGAAACGATTTGTTTTACCGGCTGAATGTGCTAAAGCTCCATATGCCCTCGCTTTCAGAAAGGAAAGAAGACATTTCTTTGCTCTCCTTTTATTTTCTAAACCTTATTTCCAATGATGAAGGCGGGCCGGAAAAATATCTGGATGAAAGCGCCTCTTTGTATTTAGAACAATTGAAATTTCCCGGCAATATAAGGGAGCTGAAGAATTTTACGTACCGCTTGTACTTTCATTCTAAGGAAAAAGTCATTACCCGCAAGGACATTGAAGGCCTCACTACCGACCAAAAGACTGATCAAACTGCCTCCGGCCCTTTTGATAAAACTGTTTTTTTCAGCGACTTTAAAAATGAAATGGAAGCCCTTTACCTGAAAAGGCAGCTCGAAATTTTCGATTACAATATTACTCAAACAGCGAAAGCGCTGGGAATGCCCTCCAGCAATCTATGCCGGAAGCTCAAAGCGCTGAATATCAGGGTAAGTAAGAATCTGTAACTTTTCCGCTGGATTTCCATAGGCGCGGTTAATTAACCGCGCCTATGGAATGGATATTGCTACTTCGCTATCAAATCGATAATTGATTATCAATTTGATAGCGTTTCACTGTGAAACAACCCTTTTTTTCCTTGAAAAACGGCTTTTATAGTGGTAAAATCATTTATTAGTTTTTTAAAAATATCCTTATTCTGCAACAGATTAACCGCATTTTTCATATCAAAAACGTCAAAAAATCCTGACCTTTTTTCTTTTTATTCCACTCTGGCACAAATGTTGCACTTGTATTTATGAGAAATTTAGAAATGCTTTGCAAATGAGAAACAAGGAAAGAGTTAATACTGGGCAGTTCTAAAAACTGTTAATTATCTTTTGTTGTGATTTTACAGTTTTTAGAACTGCCCTATTTTTAGTCAGATATTGCTGGAGATAAAGAATGATAAGGTTTAAAGAATGGAGCGACGAGCAAATCATTAAACGGCTTCAAGAATTATCCCCCGACCCACTCGGGCTTTGCTCAGAGTCTCAACAATGCTGCCTGGTATTATACAAGCGTTATTACCATGAAGCTTACCGGTTCTGCCTTTATTATGGACTGGGAAAAAGCGACGCGGAAGATGTTTCGCAGGAAGCTTTTATACGGCTCTTTAAAAAAGCCCGTTTCTTTGACACTTCGAGAAATTTTAAACCCTGGTTTTTAAAACTTCTATTAAACAAAATTCATGACAAGCGTAAAGAATTGAAAAGGCGTTTTTACAAAGACATAGATACCCTTACGGACGTCCCCTCTCCTGAATATGAAAGCACTTATGAGAAACTTCATCACCGGGATGAAGCCAGACGTTTCATAGAAAAACTGCCTGAAAAAATAAGAAAAGTGGCTTCTTTACGCTTCATCGACCAGATGGATTTCGAGCGGATTTCCGCTATCACAGG